>JBCCSZ010000298.1:0-9763 GCA_039199225.1 Bacteroidota bacterium | reverse complement strand
TATATGTTTAAGTAAAGCTGCGTACCGTAGCGCTCGCGCCCTTTCTCTATTTTTATGCCTTTTGTACCTAAGTCTTTTCTGACCTTTATTCGCATAGCATTCATCAAACTCTCATCGTGTTTGTGATGAAGAGAACTCTCTTGGTCCAGAAAATTTTCCAGTATCCCGATTCGATATTCCAACTCGGCAATTCGTTGTTCCAATTTTTTGATTTCTTCCATTTGATACATTTTTAGAAGGTTGCTACAATTATTTTAACAATACATTTAGATGAAAGATTTCGTGCTGAATCGAATTTGGTCGGTTATCTTAAAGCATCCATCGAATAGGAAAAGTTCTATGCTACTTTGGTTTGAGTGAGGAGATAGGAAAAGGTTGGTGAACTTATGTGGATTTGTACAACTTATGAGCAGCCATGAAAGTGGAGCTTGTCTAATAGCAATAAAGAAATGATCGGAATATTGTTAATAAACTTAGACAAATTGCTTGCACAATAACTTCATCCGGTTGAAAAGACGAAGTAGCTGAATACCTCAAAAGCAAGCAGGCTTTTTTAGACGGACCTCCAAGAAGTTGTTATGTCATTACTATTTATAGAATAAAATACGAATGTAAATTTATAAATTAGAGATTCGTACTACTTAGTCTTGAGTAATCCCAACAATTACAAAATGATAAAGAAAATATATCTGTTAGTAGTTTTACTATACCTGTCTAAATTGTGTTTAGGTCAGCACAGTACTAATCTTGTACGTGATGCTAGTCTAACCTATATTGATTTAATTGCAAAAAATAATCTTTTAGTAGAGGAGAACCGGAATCAACACATCATAAATTGGGGCGAAGTCCCATATAAGATCGAAGGAGTAAGTAAGATAAAAGAAACTTTCTTCACATCAGTTCTGGACTCTACTCAATCTATTGATACAACTATTTTTATAGAGGCAGAAAAAGGAGAAGCCAGTAAATTATTTTCTCAAATTCTCGAATACAAAAAAATCGATGATAATATACTGAAAATCGTAATTGATAGCTCATTCATTGTTACGTATAAAGATAATGTTCTCGTTAGCCAAGAGGAATATGGTCAAATCATGCGATTTAATTACTATCCATCGGGATTGTTAAAGGAATTAATGCTGAGTACTGGACCACTCCTTACCTCTAAACAGTCAAAAGATACAACCATTTATACTGTAAATTTATCAGGGCATTTAGAGGAGGATGTCATAGCTTTTAGAGATTTTCCAACCATAAATATTAAATGCTATAAATCTGATGATAAAAAATGCTTTCATTATGAGAATATTTTCTTCTTTAAAGAAATGCTTGCTCAGCCTGTTGTAAATAAGGAAATCATTCAATGCCAGAATGGAAGTGTAGTAAAGGAAGTCGTTCTTGATCGTTATAAGAAGTATGCTCAAAAAGATAAAGACTATGATTTCCACTATGACGATCTAGTACTTATGAAAAAAACATGTAAGCCTGATGTGCAATATGCGGAGTACAAAGACATTGAATACATGTATGATGTGAAAGGGAATATTAAAAAAATAATTGGCAATAATACTACGAGTGAATTTGAGTATGATGAACGGAATAACGTGGTTTCTAGACTAGATTATTCCACAAGATCAAATATGCTTCGAAAATTGTGGATTCGAGAAATTGAGTATGAGAAATAGGCTGCTTCTAATAACGACTAATGTGTCCATAGCGACTATGCGCTGCTGTGTGATTTAGCCGAGCGTGTTAAGGCATACGGGGGAATTTAAAATCATCCCGTATTGCGACATCACTCCAAATGATACAAAACGCCAAAATCAGTCGGCGACCAAACGGCCGTTTTGATCTGTGCCTTTTTTAAAGCCTGATTGACCCACACATTGCAGGTGCGAATACAGGTGTAATAGCCTTCGGCCTCATAAAATTCATCGGTCGGGCCGTAGCCAGCATCTTTGATTTTGATGAATTGGCCATTGTCCGTTTTTTGGAAGGAAGCCTTTGTGTGAGCTTTTAAGGTCGCGAGTTGGTGGTCGCAGACCGGAACCCGCCGCCAGCTTTTTCCCTGCTGAAAATACTTCGTTACATGCATGACTGATGGACTGTTGACAAACAAAGCTTTTGCCACCGTTGATACCTTGACCTCCGCCCAAGTAGGGGTATCCAAGTAAAAGCCACGGTCGCCCCAGCCAAAGGCGACGAACTGCACATTAGACTTTAGTTCCAACATTTTCAAAAATGAAGGTTCCAGAGTCGCTATCGGAAATATGATGTCTAAATGCAGACCATTGGTCGTTATAAATACCTCTGCTGTTTCGTCACAGGCCGATTTCTTGGGGTTGACACTCCACAAAGACAATATCAATCCCAATAGTGCATAAAGCAGGGACAGCCCAATGATCAAAAGGGTGAGAATCTTCAAAAAATACAATATGGAGATCATCATAGGCTTTACCGCTCTCATGGGCAATCAAAAATAGTTTCCAACATACTAAAAAAGCTGTTTACTCGCTGGGAGCCAACACCTTTTTAACGAAAACCTTCCCACCTAAATTGATCCAACAATGATTCATCTTGTATCGGCCTATCATATAGGCATCGGTTAGGGTATTTCCAGCCGTAATGCGGTACAAATTTTACCAATTATTTCGCAAATCTCATTTTTTGAGAAAGTAATTTTGCTCCTTTGTATTGAACTCCTAACAGAGCTTTTCTTAGCTCATTCTTCCTGGGAGTCCATCCAGCAATTGAATCAATAAAAATTTCGGTCGTAAAAAGACCAATCACTGGCCAAGTAGCCAAAGACCTATTTGTGTCTATTCGATTGGAGACATTTTACTTTAGTGGTTTTCAGTACCCAAGTACCCTGAATCACCCAAATAGAGTGTGCCAATCGACAAACTTTTGGCTCGCATTCATTTTGTTTAGTGGGTAAATCGCCCGCCTGCCAGTGCTATGCGCCCGATTATCAAAAACATTTTTTAGGCAAGGATTACTCCATCTGCACCATCAGTTGGGGCTGTCATTGCAATGGAATCATTTACTCACAAATCTAAATATTTTATTATGAAAAGCGTTCAACTATTATTCGTAGCCTTCTTAGCCATTACCGTAAGTCTCCAAGCTCAAACAAGTACACAGTTCCAGATTAGTTCCGACCTTACTTGGGGCGTTGGTAACTCCTTTAATGGTCCTTTTGACGGTTCTCCTTTTGATGTTGGCCTATGTGTTGACGAAGATATCATCGATTGCTTATGCGGTGAGGGTTATGCATCTCCCAACTTGGCCAATAACTTTCCCACCTGCCCGAACATGGTACCAATCTGGGGGGCAGCACCTCCTGCCGATTGCGACTTTGCTGCAGATACCTACTTTTTTCAACAAACTTTCGATCTGCGCCTCTCCGATTGTGAGGATATAGAAAGTGCTGTAGCTACCATCCAGGCTGACAATGAGTTTACGCTCTGGATCAACGGTACACAAATTGCCAATCAAAGTTCCTGGCCGACAGTATACACCTATAATGTAGCGTCTTTGCTTGTCGATGGTACCAATACCATCACCGTAGAGGTAGAGAATTACAGTGGTGCAGGTTGTTTTAATTATGCTTTCCTGGCATTTTGCCTCACGGTTCAGGTGACAGAATGGGATTTGGGTGATGGCTTCTTCGATGTGATCCCAACCAATGTTCCTGGTGGTACGCTGCTCTCTTCTACAGGTGTTACTTTGCCTGCTGCTAACCACGAATGGTATTTCCTCAACGGCCCTGGTATCTCTGGCCCTTGGAACGCAGTAGGTGTCATCCAAGGTAGCTTCAACTTTGTCAACTACTTTGCGGTAGACTGCATCGGACATCGGATCATCCACCGCGTTACGGCTCCAAATAATCCGAATTGCGAAGTTTGCTGGGATCACATTTTCTACAACTGTGGAGGTGAAAAACCACAGCTGTTTGTTCAGGAAGAAAGAGCTATAGTAGATTGTGCCATCTTAGATGGCTACCGCTTTCCGGTTATTGGCCGCCCGGCATTCCGGTCCGATTCGCAATCTGCCTTTATCCAAAACGAATTGAACAAAAACTTACTATTGCTACGCCCTAATCCAACCCAAGGACGAATGGAAGTAGATATGAATGGATTTTCTGGTAGCCGCTACGAGATCATTGATTTACAAGGTAAGCTGCTTTCTGCCAAAAACATTCCTATCGAGGAAGCAGTGCTAGAATTGCAACTTGGCGATATGCCAGATGGCGTTTATATGTTGAGAGTGACAGACGAAAAGACCGGACAGTCCAAAGTGGAGAAGTTTACCATTTCTCACTAGGAGGTAGGTTTTCCTGCCTGGGTTTGAAATTTTGAAATACTTGTCTCCAATTTTCCTTATATTGTAGTTCAAGTTGTAGCAAATGAGCGAAATCTTCTAGCGTTAAAGGTTTTCTTTCGAATGCTGAACCAGCTTTTAGATGGGGATCGCAACTTGAACCAACTACTGGGATGATTGGAGGCGTTTTGTTATAGTCGAAAAGGATGATGGAAAAATGAGGATGTATCAGTTTTTTTGACTTATCTCAAAATTTGAGACGCGAAATGACCTTCTTTGTCTTGACAACTCTTGCTCCCGTCGCTAACTATTGCATACTCAAAAAAAAGAGGAGCGAAAGGAGTTGTGTATAAACTCAGGTATTTTACAATGCAATACATAATTGCAGAAACTATTTACAACAAAAATCCATTTCGCAATTTTTGCTGGTATGTAAAGCAACCTGAAATGTTTTATGTCCTTTTCCAAAGGACAGCTGTGTCCAGTCCGCAAGGATGGGGCAGTGGTGGCGAAGCTGTGAGAAAGGAGCCAGTAAGCATTGCCGTGCTCATTTCTCACCTCGCCCCTTCTTTTTTTCGGGAACGATCCAATCGGCTTCTTCCAAAAACGACCATTCAACATGCGCCAAATCTGTGCTATCTGAAATATACCTCTGATAGGGTCCTCCATTCAAGCGAACTTTAATATCAGCCTTCACGATGACGTCCATTTGTTTTTCTGCCTTGTACTTGTCTCGGAGAAAGTGGGCAAATTGCAGAATCATGTCCGGGTGGGTGTAAAGTTTGCGCTTTTGTCGTGGGCGAAGATAATCCCCTGGGTTTTCGATAAAGGTTGCTCCCGTCTTTCGGTCTTCCAACCTAAAGGAGCCATATCCTCTTTTGCTGCGCAACATCATCCGCCAGGCATAGCGATGCCCCTCTTCAGTCCAGGCAACATCCCCCTTGAAGTAGTGGTGCCGTAGTGGAAGCAGGCAGTGGATGAGGCAGTAAACCCCAATGGCTGTACCGATCAAGATTTGACGATTTCGGGAAGGGCTTGGCAAGGTATCCAACACAGTAGTTGGCTCCTTGGATGCCCACCAATCTTTGATTTTACCAATGAAAGGGAGGCGTTTTTCGAGCCATGCTATGGTGCGCAGTGGAAAGTCTGGCTCAAAAAATAAAAGTGTCAATGCCACTGAGAGAAATGGAAATATGCCGATTTTGAATATGATCAAATTGGTACTGTGAAAGAATAGGACGAAAAATAAGGCCCAGAGGCGCGTGCGTTTGGATAAGAGAAAGAAGGTGACGAATAGATCGAGCAATAAACCACCGTAACTCATAAAGTAGGCGACCCATTCCTGTCCCCACAACCAACCCAAGACAGGCATATCGGCCTTGGCCTTCAACCAAAGCTTTAGAGGCATACCGTTTAGCCAGTCTGCATTGATCTTGGCGATACCACCAAAAAAGTAGACAACACCCATCGAAAAGCGAAGGAGAAAGAGCGGCCATACAGGGACCTGTTTACTGGCAGGTACGCGCCCTTGTACAACATCCACCGAAAGATGGTGGTGAACCGGCAGAAAGATCATCATAAAGCTCAAGACACAGAATAAGTAACCATGGTTGAGGTAAAAACCTTTTTCCATCAAAAAAGTATAGCTAAAGGCCAAGGCGTAAATGGTGCAACAAAGCCGGTAGCGCCAACCGATGGTGATACCTACGGCTGCAGCAAGCCCCACTAAGAAAAACAAAGACATGAAGGGTTCTGGAAAGGGCTGTACCCATTCAAAACCATAATACCTGAATTGGAAGCCTTCTGGACTGAACGCTCCCACATAGAGGTGCTTGTAGACAAAGGCGGCCAGAATATCTGCAAAGGCAAGAATGCCGAATACAATCCGGAAAAAAACAAGAGAGGCAATATTAGTGGATTGAAACAGTCGGTGCATATTCGGTACCTTTTGTAATAAGATCGAAATATAAGGCAGGAAATTGAAAATAGCTCAAGTTCGATGTAAGGAATCGCAACTTTGGCAATTATACTTTATAGAGTGATCCTCGTAAGGTAGATCAATAAGATCGGACTTGGAAAAGGCAGCATGCGCCACCCGGTGGCCTATAGATTCCTATGGTATGATTTGTCATCAAAATAGTGAGTAATTGAATGTTGGGAAATAAGCATCTAGTAAGCCGATAGTCTAATTTTAAAACAAAAAATTTATTTTTAAAACACTTTTTGGCATTTATGTGTTGATTTATTGAAATTTTGTATGTAATTTGTGAACAATTCGATTAAGGTATCCATAATAAACACTTTTTTAGAAAATAAAATGTTTTAAAATATGTACTCATGGATCTGCAAATAATGATTAGCAAAAAAGGGACAAAAGTAGTTACGGCAACTCAACTTCATCGGGTGTTGGCATTGCCTGTACATAGGTACAACAGCAACCTCGACAAGTGGCTGTCCGATATTTATGCCTTTTCAGATGATATCCGCTATCCAGTCGAATTAAAGGACTTTGCCCTTCGTCCTTTGAAGCACAGCAAACAAAAAGATTACTACCTTTCTGTGGAGCTGGCCCGTTTGATCGCTCTGAATTCTGCTAGTGAGTACAAGCAGCAGTGTGCTAAGTACTTGCTAGGGGTAGAAGCAAAGCCAAAGGTTGATTTGGGGCTGGGTAAAAATGATGTTGCAACTGTTTTGGAACTAACCAAGGTGATGGGCTTGATGTCTTGCCAGCAGTCTGTTGCGGATTTGCACAAGCGCTATTTTGAAGACCGCAAGGGCTCGCCGCGCAAGTGGTGGCAATACCGTGCGGAACTACTGGGTTATAGTACAGAGGAACTGAAGGAGAAGATGCTGCGGATTGGTAAGCAATACAAGGGTAAAAACCTCGTTCAGATGCTGATGTACATCGATAAGTATGAGATCATTCGAATGGCGATTATAGACTTGTTTATGGCCCTTGGTCGTTCTCGGGAATACGCTACCAGTATGGGAGATTTGGCTAAGATGTTTGCCAAGGAGCTGAAAGTACCAATTTGGGATGATCGCGATTCTTCCATCGACTTTATGAGCTATGATGTCAATTTGCAATTGGTCAAGGAGGTCAATGACCTACAATTCAGTCAAAAGCCAGGTCCGCTCGTACTGCAGCTTATCCAAGCCAATCGCGCCTAAGAGTCATCCTTCTTTCTGTAACAGCTTCCGACAGCTTTATCATTCAAAGAGATTATGTTGTGGTTTATGTGTGTGTTTAGATGAATCGGATGTGTTTACACCCTACAATCTTTGATTGGTTCTTAAATATCGAAAGGATTGATTATTTTTGCTTGTTACCAAAAAACTACTGCGGCAAGCTAAATAGTAATTCCACTCTGCCGAGGAGCGGGGAACAAAGGTTCTTGGCGGATTGTTTGTAGCAGTGTGATAGGTGTTTAGAAGCTCAACAGATAAATTTTTTCTCTTTTTATGGCGAATGTAAGTTATACAGAAGACAATATACGCTCACTTGATTGGAAGGAACACATCCGGATGCGGCCTGGGATGTATATCGGAAAACTGGGAGATGGCTCGGCACCAGATGATGGAATCTATATTTTGGTCAAAGAAGTACTCGATAATTCCATCGACGAATACGTCATGGGCTATGGTAAGAACATAGAAATCAAGATCAAAGATGGTCTTGTTGCCATACGGGATTTTGGACGGGGGATACCACTTGGAAAAGTTGTGGACTGTGTCTCCAAGATCAACACCGGAGGTAAGTACGATTCCAAGGCTTTTAAGAAGTCTGTCGGATTGAATGGCGTAGGTACCAAGGCGGTCAATGCCTTATCCAGTCATTTTCGCGTACAATCCATTCGCGATGGAAAAACCAAGATTGCAGAGTTTGAATTTGGTGATCTGCAAAGCGACCAACGAGTCAAAAAATGTGGAGAAGAAAATGGTACATTGGTTGAATTTCGTCCAGATGATGGCATTTTTAAGAACTATAACTTTCGCCCGGACTTTCTCGAAGCACAGCTCTGGAACTATGCTTACCTGAACTCTGGACTTCGGCTCAACTTCAACGGGAAGTCCTTGTACTCTCGCAACGGTCTATTGGACCTGCTGGCAAAGAGAACGAGCTCTGATGAATTGAGGTATCCCATCATACATCTGGTTGGAGAGGACATCGAAATTGCCTTGACCCATGGCAACAACTATGGGGAACAGTATTACTCTTTCGTAAACGGACAAAATACAACCCAAGGTGGTACCCACCTTAATGCTTTTAAGGAAAGTGTAGCCAGTACCATCCGTTCGTTTTTTAGTACCAAAGGAAATAGTAAAAAGTCGTATGACGCCAAGGATGTTCGAGCCTCCATCATAGCCGCTGTCAGCGTAAGAGTAGAGGAGCCTGTATTCGAATCTCAGACAAAAACCAAACTAGGATCTCAAAACATCGCTCCGGGAGGGAAGACGGTCCGCTCCTTTGTCAACGATTTCTTGTCGCGTGAATTGGACAACTTCTTACACAAAAATCCGGAAGTAGCAGATGCCTTGGAAAAACGCATCATCCAGTCTCAACGTGAACGCACAGAAATTGCCGGAATCAAGAAACTGGCCAATCAAAGAGCTAAAAAAGCAAATTTGCACAATAAGAAGCTTCGAGATTGCCGCATTCATTTTAACGACAATACCAAAAAGGTATCAGAGGAGAATCGCCTCAAAACAACCATCTTCATCACAGAGGGAGACTCTGCCAGTGGCTCCATCACAAAAGCGCGCAATGTTCAGTCGCACGCAGTCTTCAGCCTCCGAGGCAAACCTCTCAACTGCTACGGGTTGACCAAAAAGGTTGTTTATCAGAATGAAGAGCTAAATCTATTACAACATGCACTCAACATTGAAGATGGTTTGGATGGCCTTCGCTTCAATCGAGTGGTCATTGCGACGGATGCCGATGTGGATGGTATGCACATTCGCTTGCTGTTGTTGACGTTTTTCTTGCAATTCTTCCCAGACTTGGTAAGGTCTGGCCACCTTTATATTTTTGAAACACCTCTTTTTAGGGTTCGGGATAAGAAAAAGACCTTCTACTGCTACAACGAATCAGAAAAGCAAGAGGCCATTAAGAAGCTCAGAGGAAAGGCAGAAATTACCCGTTTTAAAGGATTGGGGGAGATTTCTCCCAATGAATTCAGCGATTTCATTGGCGATGACATTCGACTAGAGCCGGTCGTACTCAACGAAGAGACCAATATCAACCATGTTCTGCAATATTACATGGGGAAAAATACACCAACAAGACAAGAGTTCATTATCGATAATCTTCGAGTGGAACTCGATGAGGTTGATGAAGGAAAAAACGAAGAAGCGCCTACAAAAAAAGCTACCGAAGAGGTACTGAGCTAGCGTAGGGTACATACTACATGAAACCTCCTTTGCCTGAAATGGGCAAAGG
>JBCCSZ010000297.1:0-9827 GCA_039199225.1 Bacteroidota bacterium | reverse complement strand
GCTATCATGTACTTTTTTCAATCATAGGAAAGCTCCCCACTCACCAAATCACAAGCGGCTCTGCCGCAATCACCAGCCGTAGGCAATCACAGATCACCAAACCACAAGCGGCCCCGCCGCAATCACCAGCCGCAGGCAATCACAGATCACCAAATCACAAGCGGCCCCGCCGCAACCACCAGCTAAAGGCAATCACAGATCACCAAATCACGAGCGGCCCCGCCGCAATCACCAGCCAAAGGCAATCCCCCCACCTTCTCCCTTGCTCACTTCACAAACGTCAGATTCGCCTCGTCGGAAAGCTCCTTGCTGAACTGGTAGCCGTCGATCTCGAACTGCTTGAGTTCTTCTGGTTTGGTCAGACGATTTTTGATAATTAGGTGGGCCATGCTGCCGCGCGCCTTTTTGGCATTGAAAGAAATAACTTTGTATCGATCATTGCGGTATTCCTTGAAATGAGCCGTTACCAGAGGGACCTCCAAAGAATCTGCATGTACTGATTTGAAATACTCCTTCGAAGCGAGGTTGAGGACGGCTTTGCTCTTGGATGCTTTAACATCTTCGTTGAGCAGCTGGGTAATGCGGCTGTCCCAAAATTCGTACAAATTCTTTTTTCGGCCTGTTTTGAGGGCCGTTCCCATCTCTAGGCGGTAGGCTTGCATAAGGTCCAGTGGCTTGAGCAGACCGTAGAGGCCAGAAAGGATGCGGAGGTGCTTTTGCGCAAAATTCCGGTCTCTCTTGTCAAAAGTGGCCGCTTGTAGGCCCGTATACACATCGCCATTGAAGGCAAGAATCGCTTGCTTGGCATTTTCGAGATTGAACGGACGGCTGAACTGGCGGAAGCGCTCGACATTCAACTCGGCAATCTTATCGCTGACACTCATCAGCTTCTTGAGGCTGTTAGCAGACTGTTTTTTCAGCTTACTGACCAGTTGCTCGCTGTCGTCCAATAGTCTTGGAATGCTGTGGTCTGTAACTTCGGTTGGGCTGTAGTCCAGTGATTTTGCAGGAGAAAGTAGAACGATCATTGCTCAGATAATTTTTTGGCCAAAGTATAAATTCCGATATAGAATGGATTGTACAACATTAAAACCAAAAGGCAGTGCAGAAGTTTAAGAACTTCATCTGAATGTTTGGATTGTTTAGCCCTAGGAAAGCAAGTAGGCGCATCAAAGTGCTAAAAACAGCGCTCCGGCCAGCAGTCCGCCAATGAAGGGACCGACGACAGGTATCCAGCTGTAGGCCCAATCGCTTGACTGCTTGCTTTTGATGGGTAAAATGGCGTGCATAATTCGCGGGGAAAGGTCTCGGGCAGGGTTGATGGCATAGCCCGTCGGGCCGCCAAGACACAAACCAATGGCTATGACGACCAAGCCGACCGGCAAGGCATCCAACGAACCGAGCGAAGCGGTCTGGTCACCGACTGTTGCACCGGAAATGAACAGCACAGCGATCACCAAGGCAAAAGTACCGGCGATCTCCGATAGCAAGTTAGAGGGCGTATGCTTAATGGCAGGACCGGTGCTGAAGGTCCCCAGAATCGCGGCAGGGTCTTCTGTGGCATCAAAATGTGGTTTGTAAACAGCCCAACAAAGGAAGGCGCCAATGCCTGCTCCTAGGAATTGCGCCAAGAGGTAGGAGGGGACAGAGGCCCAGGAAAAGTTGCCAGCCAAAGCCAAGCCAACGGTAACCGCTGGGTTGAGGTGGGCGCCACTGATGGAAGCTACCATAAATACGCTGGTAAAAACGGCCAGCCCCCAACCGATTGCAATGACCAACCAACCCGAGTCGTGGCCTTTGGTTTGGCTGAGTACCACATTGGCATTAACGCCATTGCCCAAAAGCATGAGCATGCTGGTGCCGATCAATTCGCCCATAAATGGTGTCATTGGAAGGGTGTTTTTCGTTTTTGTAATTGATCCTTGAAGCTACAAAGTTTTGCCAAGCTGCCAAAATCAATCGCCCTGGAATAAGCTTAATTCAAAAGGCTGGTCAGGGCAAAAACGATGTACTCCATAAAAAACAATATCCAAATGAATTGGTAGTACTTCCGGATGGAAGATTGATCTTCCAGGTCCAAGCGCTTGTTGGCGATCCAAAGTAGGACAAAAGACAACAAATGAGCAAGGGAAAAGGCAAAGTTGGCCACAGAAAGCTCGAACAGAAAAGGAGCTGCCATCAACAAAATATACAGGCCACTCAATAAGATTACCCCCACTCGAAAAACCGATTGGCGTCCCCACTTTATGCTCAAGGTCCGTATTTCGTAGCGTTCGTCCCCTTCCGTATCCGGCAGGTCTTTGAACCAGGCAATAATGATGCTGTAGACGAATATGCATCCGGTCAGTAGTAAAATCAGCGGAGGCAACCCATGTTGGCCATTTAGGTTGGAATGGAAGTTCAAGAAAAGCAAAATGTTGACGATGAGCCCGCGTACAGCGATGATGCAAAAGGCTGCCCAAAAATGGAAGCGTTTCAGACGGACGGGGGGGAGGGAATAAGCGGTTCCCAGGGCTAGGCTCAACAGTACGGTCCACAGTAAATACTGCCCCGTGTAGAAGGCCAGGGCCAGTGACAGCAAGACCGAAAAACCGACCAGCAAATAAGCGGTTTGTAGGGTGAAAGCACCGGAGGCCAGCGGTAAATAGGGTTTGTTAATGCGATCGATTTCAACATCGGTGATCTGGTTGAGACCGACGATGTAGATGTTGGCGCCCAGGCAACTGACGAGGGTCAGCAGTAGAAAGCCAAATTGTTGCAAGCCACCTAAGTCGGAATACGATAGGGCAATCAGGTAGAGTGCCACAATGCTGAGGCTGGTACCTACGACGGTATGCAATCTGGAAAAGCGTACGAATTCGACGAGAAACTTCATATTTTTTGACCTTTGACAAGACCAAACTTCAACAGCCCATTGCGAAACCCTTGTCGCATATAGCGCATCGCCCAAGCTCCCTTGATGGTACCCCAGCCCGACTTGAGCAGCCCCTTGACCCCGGGTAGGCTGATGGCCGAACGGATGACGGCTGGCCAAAAGGGTGCAACTGCAGCACTCCAATCGGCCGTTTCCACTCCTTGAAATCCTGCCTGGCGAGCGAACGCTTGAAGATCGGAAACCGCCACCAAAGGCGGCAGGTGGTACAAGTGACAGATTTGATCCAACAACTTCTGATCTCCGGGCGTGAGGGCCGTATCCAATTCCCGATGGCACCAAGTGGCCATTACAAATTGACCGCCGGGCCGCAAGCAATCGTAGAAAAGCTGAAAGAGTCGTTCTTTTTCGCGAATGTGTTCTGCACTCTCCATCGACCAAATGAGATCAAATGGTTTTTCCGATGCCTGGATGGTCATCATGTCTTTTACCTCGAAGGTCAAGCGATCGTCGAGTTTAGCCTGCTGGGTCAACCGCCGGGCCTCTGCCACCTGTACGGGGCTGAGGGTAACCCCCATGCCGCTGGCACCATAGAGCTTGGCCAAAAATCGACTGCTGCCGCCAACACCGCAACCGGCATCCAGAAAATGCTCCACCTGCTGGACATCTCCCCAGCGCAGCAATTCTGTCACCAGATCGATCTGGGCTTGCAAATGGTCCTTCTGCTCGCTGCCGTCGGGTCCGTAGTAGCCGTGGTGCATATGTTCCCCCCACATGTCGAGCCAAACGGCCGTCGACTGGTCGTAAAAAGTTTGTATGCGTTGGTTGAGTGTCATTGAAAGATGTAGATGAGGCCGACGATGACAAGCAAAACCAGGGCAAGTGCCGTAATCTGGTGGCCGTTTAAGGATTCTTGGTATTCCTCTGGAAGGTCTGGTCGACGCCGGAAGCTGTTAATTGTATAACCGACCAAAGCAATCGGGATAAAAATAAAGCCTGCCAATGAGCCGATGAGGACCCGCCAGATCATCAGTAGGTTGCGCCCCAGGCCCAAAGGAGCTTCGCTGGCTACTTTAGGAGCAGATTTCTCCTTGGCGTTCGGAGATAGGCCCGGGCTGGGCTTGCGGCCGGCAATGGCAATGCCGTATTCGGATTTGGTCTGGTCCCATTGTGGCCGAATGTATTTGAACTCGATGTCTTCAAAACCAGCCTCTTTGAACCATCTTTTATATTCTTCATCCTTGGGGAACAACATCCAAGTGTTGGCTGCAAATCGAACAAACCAATTGGTAGGTTCCAATGGGCCGATGAGCAGTGCGATGCCTCCCGGCTTGACGACCCGGTAGGCTTCAAAAACTCCCTGTTGTGGATCGGGCCAGTATTCAATGCTGCCAGCCGAAACATAACGATCGTAACTGTCGCTAGACACTGGAATATTTTCGGCATCTCCTATTTTGAAGTTACAACCCTTCAAATCTGCCTTTGCTTTGGCCTTTTGCATTTGATGGGGGCTTTGATCTACACAAGTAACCATTTGAGGGGCCACTTCTTTGACGATGCCCTGGGTAGTAAATCCTGTCCCAGAGCCTACGTCGATGACTTTGATTCCCTTTTCGCTCAGGCGGGCCAGTTCCAAGGATTGGTCGCGCATCAGGGGCGTCCAAAAGAGGGGATTGACATACTTATCGTAAAAAATCGAGAGGAAGCGGTAAAACCAATAAGCCTCCCGTTTGTGTTGCATAAGTCTCATAGAACGTCTGTATTTTATTCAAGTTTTGAGGTCGTTGGCTAGTCGTAAGCTAGCTTTTCATTGCATTTACTTTTTCGCTGCTGATGGTTCCGACCGGGCAGATGTCTTCGCATTTCATGCAGGCTATGTCGCAGGGCGTATCAACCGCAATGGTATCAAAAGGGCTGATAAAAGGCTCTGGTTGAGGACATACTGCCACACAAGCACCACAATTGATGCAAGCATTCCAGCCAATCTTAAAGATCACAGGTTCTTTTCTGGGCATGACCTATATTTTTTTGTATTCCGAATTGGGACTGAAGTAATCGGACATTGTTTGATAAAGCATTTGATCTTGTACCTGAATGTCCTTCTGCTTAAAAATATTGGTTTTTACGCCGTAAAGCTTCCACATTTTATTGCCTAGCTTTTCGAGCCACTCGTCCTGATAGCCCTTGAGATTCTCAGCAGTCGGCGCTTTGTTTTCTCCAAGCAAGCGGCACAAAAATTTTCCGGCTATTTGTCCGCTACTCAAAGCAGTATGAATACCGCCTCCTGTAATGGGATTGACGTGTCGGGCCGCATCGCCCACTAAGATGAGGTGATCGGCATATTGCTTTTTGAGTGGCGCAGCCAGTGGGACGCCTCCTCCTTGAATTTCTAATATGCGGACATTTTTAAAGCGCTCCTTTAAAAAAGAATTTTGGATGAATTTGTCGAGGTGCCATTGGGCATTTTGATCGCTCATCGTACGAATGACTCCCAAGCCGATTTCTGCATAGCCATGCCCCTTGGGAAATACCCAAGCATAGCCGCCCGGCGCCCATTCATGGCCTGTGATGATTTCGAGTAGACCCTCCGTTTCCACCTGATCCACAATGAACTGTAGACAACTGGCCAGCTCTGTCATTCGGATGTGCGTGCGCAGCCCGGCCCATTTGCCCACCTGCGACTGCAAGCCATCCGCCCCCACCAAAACGCGGGTTTTGACATCTATTTCCCTATTGAAACGCCGAAGCTTGACCACACAGTGTGAATCGCCATTGGTCTTATAGTCCAAACCTTCTGTCTTCAACCAAACCTCCGCACCGGCCCGCTCGGCCTGGGTCATCAGGTAGCGGTCAAAACGGCGACGGTCTACTATATATCCCAGCGGAACCTGCCCTTCTTCCGGACCATATTCATCTGGCTTGAGCCGCCGGTAGTCGATGGTCTTTTCCTGTCCGGCCTGATCGTATATTTTGAAACCATAAATAGCTTCGTGGATGAACTCCGGATTGGGCTGTACACCCGTTTCCAGCAGTGCATGGCGACTGACCGCCCCAGAACATTGGATGGGCGAACCCAGCTCTTGGCGCTTATCGACCATTAATACTTTCAACCCATTTTCGGCAGCTACTCTGGCCACGGTGGTCCCTGCCGGACCAGAGCCGACAATGACCAAATCATAAATTGAGGACATCTCAGAACGCGTCATTCTTAATAGTTTGTCGATACCCAATATAGGAAGTTCCACAATGAGGTTGTCATCATTTCCTAGAATTGTCAGAAAAAAGTTTTTTGTTACTACATATCCATGACTGCTTCCACATCGGGATCAATCGGTGGTGGCTTGGAACTGAAGGAAATCACGAAGAACAAACAAAGAGAGACCGCCAAAGACAAGGCTCCGACATCAATATTATAAGGGATGGGAACTTTGTAGAACTTGACAAAAAAGTTGATGAGTAGGCTGCTGACAATGGCCGTATTTGCCGCCAGTGGCGTTGCCCGCTTCCAGTTGAAGCCGATGGTGACCGTTGGGACAATGGCTGCTGCAAAGGTCCCCCAGCCGAAGGCACCGAGAATGGCCACCAAATCACCGCTGTAGAGGGCGAATAGCGCGGACAAAAGGGTAAGCAGCACCGTTGTCACCCTGGCCCAGGTCAGTTCGTTGCTAAGCTTTTTGCCCAATGCCTTCGGAATGTCGTGCATCACAGCTGCTGTTCCGATGTTCAGAAAGGCGTCGGCGGTAGACATGATGGCGGCAAAGAGGCCCGCAAAGACAACGCCTGCCAAGACCGGATGGGCATAGTTTTGAAGAAACTGCGAGGCCGCGGCATCTGCATTGGCCAATTCCGGGTGGCGGCCACTCAGCACCAAGGCGCGCATGACCAGTCCGATGCTGATCCACAATAGGGCTGAAAACAAGTAACCGACAATGGAGACGGGGAGTATGAAACGGGCATCCGATACTTTTTTATACATCATCATCTTAGTGATGACATGTGGCTGGCCCGATCCGCCCAGTCCAAAGACAAAAAACCAGGACAAGCAGCCGATCATGCCCAGCGTTCCCCAGGGGCCAATGGCCGCTTCGTCATCGGCACCAATGGTTTGGCTGATTTCTGTAAACCCTCCGTCAAAGGTGAAGAGGACTGTCAAAAAGACCAAGGTGGCGGCGACAATCATAACCCCTCCTTGTATGAGGTCTGTATAAACGGATGCGACAATGCCGCCGGTAACGCTGTAAAAGACCAGTAGAAAGCAAGAGATGAAAACACACCATTCCAGGCTGATGCCCGCCAGGAGGCTGGTTTCCGTCAAAATGTCTTTCAGAACTACGGCCATTGCCAGGATTTGAGTGGCCAGGTAGCCGAAGACGCCCAGCAGGATGGCAATGGCGGTCAACAGAGCGGTGGATCGATTGCCATAGCGCAAGGCCACTACATCCGGCAGGGAAATCGAGCCGCCCAATTCCGAGAAAAGCCGCAGGCGCTTGGCGAGCAGATAAAAAGAAATGTTGAAGCCCATGATGATGCAAATCACCATCCAAAACGAACTCATCCCCAGGCGATAAACCAGGCCAGGACCACCGACAAAGCCGAAGCCACTCAAGGTGCTGGAAAACACTGCAAAGGCGGTGACCATAATGCCCAGGTCGCGCCCTGCCATAAAGAAGTCGTGGGTCGATTTTGTTTTGCGCAATGCCCAGATACCGACCACAATGCACAGCAACATATACAAGCCAACGCAAGCCAGGATAATCGGACTTCTGTATGCTTCCATAGGCTGGCCTTAGTTCTTTGGTGAGTGATTGGCGCTCTTTTCAATGATCTTTCGAAATGCTTCTTCCTCCTCGGGGGATAGAATCCATTGGTGAAAACGAGCGATGTAAAGGATGCTGAAAAACAAAGGGCAGAACCACATGCCATAGACCATCCAAGCAGTGGGAGCGGGTAAGCCTCCAAAGTAGATAGTGGTCTGTCCATCGTTGTATTGCCAATAGGCCATGCACATAGCTGAGAAGACCAGCAGATAAAAAATGCCACCAGCGAGCAGCCAGCGCCTTTGAATGGGGTTGGGTTGTCGACGTCGACTGCCAATGACAAGCGTTGTGGTGAACAAGCAGATGATGGTGGCGCCGAAGGCAAAAGAGAGCCATTTCCCCAAGGCACTATCGGCGATCTGCGGGCCGCTTTTGACCATGCTCTTATACACCGGATGTTGTTGTCCGGTGGCGTGCTCGGGTGTTTCTGTACAGAATAACGAGCATACAATGGCTAGGAGAAACAAAAGGAAGATCAGAAACCACTGGGTCGTTTTCACATGTATGGTTTTGCGTTTTTTTAAAGTTAATCCAACGTTGCCAGACTTACAGGCATCTTGTAGTTTGGCCTTTTCGATTTGAAAATAGGCGAATGGAATGGAAAACAAAAAATAGTTATCCAAAAGCTGTCAACTATTGTATAGATATTTTGTCTCTTAGCTAGGATAATGGCATTCCCATGACGGCTTATCGGAATAAATTGTCTAGTTTTGAGCGTACAATCAACTAATAACTCAAGTTGTGGTAAACGATTACAGCTTGCATCAAATAACACAAGAATGACAGCAAAGACGGACTTTCGGGCTATTAAGTTCTCTAAAGATACTGACACAGATTTTATCCGAACACTGCGCAAAAGAGTGGGCGCCTACTTCCGCACCAACAAAATTTCCAGGCATGCCAACGCTAGTATGAAGGTCAAGACCGTTTGCATGATCAGCATCTACCTCGCTCCATACTTTTTGATGATGACCGGTGTTGTGACCAACTTTTGGGCCATCCTCGGCCTTTGGCTCGTAATGGGGGTTGGAATGGCAGGAATCGGATTATCTATCATGCACGATGCCAACCATGGCGCTTATTCTTCCAATAAGAATGTCAATAAATATTTGGGCTTCCTCCTGGACTTCGTTGGTGGAAGTGCTTACAATTGGAAAATACAACACAACTTATTACACCATTCTTTTACCAATGTCGATGGATTGGATGAAGACATCAGCCCTAGAGGTGTCCTGCGGTTTTCTCCCCATCAGGAGCATCGCCAAATGCACCGCTTCCAACATGTCTATGCTTGGTTTTTGTATGGCTTGATGACCTTTACCTGGGTGGTCGGCAAAGATTTCAATCGTTTCTTCCGCTACAAGTCAATGGGTATTGGCAAGGAAGAGAAAGGAGCCAACTCACACAGTGCCGTTTTCACACGGATGTTGATCGCAAAATTATTTTACTACACCTACATAATCGTTCTTCCCATTCTCGTTTTGCCTGTTTCTTGGGGTTGGGTTTTGTTCTTTTTCTTCGTGATGCATTTTGTCAGTGGCTTTATCCTCGGCATTATTTTTCAGCCTGCGCACGTTGTGCCGCAAACCGAATATCCATTGCCAGATGATAAGGGAAAAATGGAAAACCACTGGGCCATTCACCAAATGTTGACCACTACCAATTTTGCACCAACCAACCCAATTATTGGCTGGTATGCCGGTGGGTTGAATTATCAGATTGAGCACCACCTGTTCCCAACGATCTGCCATGTTCACTACAAGGAATTGTCTAAGATCGTCCGTCAGACGGCGGAAGAGTTTGGTATTCCTTACCACAGTGAACCAACTTTTCGCGGAGCCATCATCAACCACGGTAAGATGCTGTGGTCCCTGGGAAATCCTAGCTAAAGTGGGCTTGAAGCGAATTAGTACTTTTTCTTCTTCGCTTTCTTCTTCTTATGCTTTTTGCCTTTCTTACCCTTAACGCCAATGTCCGTATTGCCGTCGTTAAGCCGTATGGCCCGACCGTCGATGGTGCTGTTGCGAAAGGCTTTGATGAGTTTAGGCGCCACTTCCTCCTCTACATCGAAGAAGGTGTGCTTGCGGCTCATGTCCAGCTTTCCAATGGACGAGCGGGCAATGCCGCCACTTTGAGAT
>JBCCSZ010000296.1:0-9895 GCA_039199225.1 Bacteroidota bacterium | reverse complement strand
GCCTCCGTCTGGCAGCTGCCGGTCATTTTCATCATCGAAAACAACGGCTACGGCCTTTCTACGCCGACCAGTGAGCAATATCGTTGTAAAAATCTGGCCGATCGTGCAAAGGGCTATGGTATGAAGTCCCACATCATTGATGGAAACAACGTACTCGAAGTTTACCAGACCATCAAAAAGGTGGCCACCGCCATCCGCAAGCAGCCCGAACCAGTACTGATTGAATGCAAAACTTTCCGAATGCGTGGCCATGAGGAAGCATCCGGCACCAAATATGTCCCAAAGGAATTGATGGAATATTGGGCGCAAAAAGACCCTGTCAAAAACTACGAGCAATTTTTGGTTCAGGAGGGGTTATTGAATGACACACAGATTGCCGATACTCGAGCAAGCATCAAAGCAGAAATCGAGGCTGGATTGGAAAAAGCCTATGCCGAACCGGAGGTAAAGGCAGACATTGACAAAGAATTGGCAGATGTGTATGCGCCCCATACATTCGAAATACAAACTCCAAGTGGCCCGACGAAAGAGGTGCGCTTGATTGATGCCATTTCTGATGGCTTGCGTCTCGCCATGGAAAAGCATTCCGATTTGGTACTGATGGGCCAAGACATTGCAGAGTATGGAGGTGTTTTCAAGATTACAGCTGGTTTTGTGGAAGCTTTTGGCAAAGAGCGAGTCCGAAATACGCCACTTTGCGAAAGCGCCATACTGGGTGCCGGACTGGGCCTGAGCCTCAAAGGCTACAAAGCGATGGTTGAAATGCAATTTGCTGACTTTGTAAGTAGTGGCTTCAACCAAATCGTCAACAACCTTGCAAAATTGCACTATCGTTGGGGCCACGCTGCCAACGTTGTCATCCGAATGCCGGCAGGAGGTGGTGTCGGAGCAGGTCCTTTTCACTCTCAATGCAACGAAGCTTGGTTTACCCACACGCCAGGTCTCAAGGTGGTCTTTCCATCCGACCCTTACGATGCGAAGGGTTTGTTGCTGGCCAGTTTCGAAGACCCCAATCCGGTTATGTTCTTCGAACACAAGGCTTTGTACCGAAGCCTGAGTACCGAAGTTCCCGAAGGCTACTATACCATTCCAATTGGAAAGGCGAAGGTCGTCAGAGCAGGAGCTGCAGCCAGCATCATCACCTATGGCATGGGTGTTCATTGGGCGAAGGCGGCCGTTGAGGAGATGGGTGCAGATGTTGAAATTCTGGACTTACGCAGCCTCACGCCCCTCGATTTCGAGGCCATTGAGCAAACGGTTGCCAAGACCAATCGCGTACTCATTCTGCACGAAGACATTCTCAGTGGCGGCATTGGTGGTGACATTGCAGCATATATTGGCGAACACTGCTTCGAGGAGCTGGACGCTCCGATCTTACGAGTAGCCAGTTTAAATACTCCAGTGCCATTTGCCAAGTCCTTGGAGGCAGCCTTCCTACCACAAGAACGTTTGATAAAACAGTTGGAGAAGTTATTAGCTTACTGAGCCTTTAGAATGGCTATTCCCTAAAAATTTGTAACTTCGCCATCCGAAATAAAAGCACAAAACATCCTTATATGAAGCTCGAAGATGTAGTAGCGGTCAGTGGACTTGCTGGTTTACACAAAATGGTGGCCAATCGCAACAACGGATTGATCGTTGAAGACCTCGACAGTGGCAAACGCAGATTTGCGTCTTCTCGCAAACATCAATTTACCCCACTTGCTTCTATTGGCATCTACACCGACGACGATACGACTGAGTTGCGGATCGTTTTCAGAGCCATGCTCGACCAACTGGAAAGCAATCCACCAGTTAAGTCAAATGCCAGTGCAACCGATCTTTCTACTTATTTTGAGAAAATCCTTCCAGAGTATGATCGCGATCGCGTTTATCCAGGAGATATCAAAAAGGTAATTAAATGGTTTAACTTCCTTCACAAACACAATCTGTTGGAGGAAGCCCTCAAGGAAGAAGCCCCAGAAGAAGAGGAAGGTACGGAAGACACTTCAGAAAACGCTGAAGCCGATCCCCTGACAACCGACAACACCCCAAAGGAAGAAGTTGTAGAAGAAGAGGAATAGCGATCTATTCCTTTTATAAGATCTCGAAAAACTTATGCCACTGGCAGGAAAGGCCATTAGTTGAATAGAAGGGAAAACAGCAACTACTGGCCATAGCGCCTTTGGCTGGATGCGTTAGAACTTGAATTGTAAGACATACTATGAACACTATTAAACCACCTACCGGGAATATTCCCCGGACTTACCTGCCTACCCGCTTCAAGGTCACTGTTTGGTCGAAACTCAAACCGTACTACAACGATTTACTCAAGCGCCCTATAAAGTCTACCATCGATCTTAAACATTGGATAGCAGATAAGACCGAACTCGATGCTGCCATTGCGGAAGAATTACTGACCAGAGAAACGGTACTGAAAGGCGAGCCCGACGACAAGCGGTCCAAGGAGATCATCGACTATATTCAATCCGAAATCTGCCCCCGCATCGATAAAATCGAAACGGAGATAGCTAAAAGAATGAAAAAAGACCTCAGCAGGTATCAGTACAGACTTTTTAGGCAATCGTTTCCAGCTCGTAGATGAAACCGGTAACAATCAATCCATAAGGGGTAAAATCACTCTACGATCGAAGCAAAAGGGTCGTCTTCAAACCCAAAAGCTTTTAGATCGCTGGCTGCCTTGAGATTGGAAATGTCCAACTCTAAAATTTTGCTTTTGTGAAACTGAGCTATCTGAGCGCCCCCTTCTATCTCTGTCCAATCTTCCCAGCTAAATTCCAGCCCACCAAAAGGGATGATTTTAACCCACATTTTCCAAGCTGTTGGCAAAGCGTTTTCATCCAATATCCAGAGATAGGAATCACCCGGTGTTACGCCACCAGACTCATAGGAAACCATCAGTCCCTGGCGGCCTCCTTCCAAATCGACAATGCTGCGGCTGGTTCCTGGATCAAAAGCCTTAACAGGAGCATTTAACCAAAAGGAATCATTGCACCAATACTCCCAAGCCTTGCGAACCATTTCCTCGGCTGCTGCCCCCTGCAACTCCGCACCATCCTTCCAGGCGCGCCCCTTGATGGTATTGATATTGAGAACAACCTTTTGGCCATCCCATTCGACAATGGTCCAGTGCCGTTTTTTGTCCCAGACAAAATCGTGCATCCCTTTAAAGGTCCATTGGATAACACCGACCGTATCCCAAGCAGCCTTGTCGACCGCCTGAAGCATTTTGCGGGCCAGTTGGTCGGCTTCAGGTCCTGTGCGACCAGTTGGTTTTGATTCATTAAAAAGAAGAAAGCTTCCTATTATCAAAATAAGAAGGACTCCAAGTAAGGAGAGTAGCCATTTCAGCCACCGAGGTAGGCGCTTCATTGTAGTTGGTTTAAAATTTGAATTATCTTTACATCAAGAGCTGGGCAGACTTTTCGGAACAAGCTTATTTGAAGCAATAAATACCCAAAAAATTTGCCCTACCCTTTACAAATGTAATTCATCCCATTAACAATGTATAAAGGAAAGAAAGTTATCGTTGTATTACCCGCCTATAATGCGGCTTTGACCCTGGAGAAAACATACAACGAAATCCCCCAGGACCTTGTCGATGAAGTCATCCTTTGCGACGATGCCAGTAGCGACAACACAACAGAGCTGGCGCGCCGCATTGGCATACAGCACATCATCATCCATCAAAAAAACAAGGGATACGGCGGCAATCAAAAATCACTCTACAATAAATCACTGGAATTGGGCGGCGACATCATCATCATGCTCCATCCCGACTACCAATATACCCCGAAGTTGATTCCGGCAATGGTCAACATCATTGGTGATGAGCTTTATCCCGTCGTCTTGGGGTCGCGAATTCTGGGCAAAGGTGCTCTCAAAGGGGGAATGCCTCTGTATAAATACATCGCTAATCGCGCACTTACTTTCACTCAAAATCTCCTCATCAACTACAAACTTTCAGAATACCATACAGGCTATCGTGCATTCAGTCGCGAGGTGTTGATCAATATAGATTTCAACGTCAACTCAGACGACTTTGTATTTGACAATGAAATGCTTTCGCAGATCATATATGCTGATTATCAAATCGCAGAGGTCACCTGTCCCACCAAATATTTTGAAGAAGCCTCATCCATCAACCTTCCTCGAAGCGCCAAATATGGTCTTGGAGTATTGCGCGTCTCCTTTTGCCATTTCCTCCAACGAATCGGATTGGCAAAATTTGAGATGTATCGCAAGCCATAGAGATAGAGGGCTGATCTTACACCTCCTAACTACAAGTTGGCACATCAACTTGCGCAATGCTAAGCTGTCTTGTCAGAAACTGATATTTACAGGGATGGTCCTTACGGCAGGACATAAGGGGAGCGAAAGTGCGATGAAACGGTCAAAACGACTTTAGGACGGCGTCTGACTGCCAAATGCTTTTCGGCCAATATAGATGAGCGCTAACAAAAGCGCATATGTGAGTGTAGCTGTCATAATTCCGCTGCTAAGATAGGGATTTTTTATAATTTGGTGGTTCTAAAAAGCTAAGCTAAATAATAGATAAAAGGGCTTTTTATCATCTAACTAATTCAAGTTGCGATTCATTTAGGAGAAAGCCTCTCACTCAAATATTTGTTATGGAACCAGGGGTTTCTCACAAGCTGTTTGCCAGCAGATGAGAAGTCCTCAAATCCTTGCATTCATTGCAACCAGGGTCAACAATATGAATACTTCCAAACTAAGAACCTACCTCGACGAAGCTGCCGACCGCTTCAACCGACCGGACTTTATCGAGAACGATCCAATTAGCATTCCACACAGCTTTCAAAAGCAACAGGACATTGAGATCATGGGCTTCTGGACGGCCATGCTGGCCTGGGGACAACGGGTAACCATCATCAACAAGGCCAAGGAATTGGCAAAGCTCATGGACCACCAACCCCACGATTTTATCCTTCACCACAAGGAAAAAGACCGTAAAAAGTTTCTGGAATTCAAACATCGGACCTTCAACAGCACTGATACACTGTATTTCCTGGAATTTCTTCAACACTGGTACCGATCGCACGACTCTCTGGAAGAAGCTTTTACCAAGCACCTACAGTCCGACGATCCTCATACTGGCAACGCCCTCACGGGCTTTCACAAGCTCTTTTTCTCACTCGAACACGCGCCCCATCGTACCCGAAAGCATGTTGCTACTCCCGCCCGCAAATCTTCTTGCAAGCGGCTCAATATGTTTCTTCGATGGATGGTCCGAAAAGATGACCGCGGAGTAGATTTTGGCCTGTGGAACAATATTCGTACGGACCAACTGTTGATTCCCCTGGATGTACACGTGGAAAGGATCGCTCGGCGCTTGGGTCTGCTCACTCGTAAGCAGAGAGACTTTCAAGCTGTTGTCGAGCTGACAGAGCAATTGCGTCGCTTCGATCCCAACGATCCAGTCCGCTATGATTTTTCGCTCTTTGGGATCGGTGTTTTGGAAAAACATGAACCCTTTAAATGAAAAATCCTCCACCGGCCCTTCATTTGCCCGCAGAGGATTTTCAGGAATATCCTGTAAACAGCTCTTATCCAATTACTTTTGGTCGATCCGTACTTCCTGGATCAAAGGAGAGCCATTTCCCTTTTTCATGTAAACGTAGACTCGAAAACTCTTACTGCCAGCTTCCAAATCGCCAATGCTGTATTCTGAATCAGCACTCTTGGAAACCCCTTTGTGGGCCTGAACATATGAGACAGGCTTGTATTGATCAAAAAAAGATTGAACAACCCTGACAGCCTCGCCTTTATCGTATATGTCCTCATTGTCCAAGATGGAAATTTCAACGCTGGCGTCAAAATACTTTCCGAGTTCAGTGGCATTTCCGCTTTTGATGGCAGCCGAAATCCGATCCATGACCGGGGGGTTATTGCTAAAAGCAATGGTCGGTACCAACAGAATAGCAAACAATAAATGCTTCATGATGAATGATTTTTTTCTAGAATCCTAACATTATGCCAGAATGCTTTGTCTTGTAAATCTATTAGTAAGACGAAAAAATAGCAAGTAGTTACGCAAAAATAGTCTTTTGTAACTTCAAATGAGGGCAACAGTCAGAATGGGTATAAATTAGCACTTCTCCTTAACAACTGATAATGAATCGGTTACAATCAACAACTTTGTCAAATTCCGGCTAATTTCTGCGATTTTTAAACGGCTTAAGGTTGTGTTAAATTATGCCCTCGGTGTTAATTTTTCTGATTTTACCATACTTTAAGTACTTGTTAAGCTTAGTGAAAAATGTACACTATCTAATGACTTTCCTCCTCCTTTTCATCGATAAAGTCTTATTTTTAGCAAAAATTCCCGCGATATGACTGATAAGAAGGCCATTTTGATCATCCTCGACGGTTGGGGGCATGGCACCAATCCTGATGTAAGTGCCGTAGCACAGGCGAAGACGCCATTTATAGATCATCTTTACAAGGAATACCCCAATGCCGAGTTGATCACCCACGGTGAGGATGTTGGTTTGCCAGAGGGGCAGATGGGAAATTCGGAGGTGGGACACCTGAATATTGGAGCAGGACGGGTGGTCTATCAGGAGTTGGCGCGCATTAATAAAGCCATTCGGGAAAAGGAATTACACCAGCACCCAGCCTTGGTCAAAGCGTTGGTTGATTGCCGTAGTCGAGGCGCTAGGGTTCATTTTATTGGTTTGCTATCAGATGGTGGTGTTCACTCTCACATCAACCATCTTAAGGCATTGACCGATATTGCTGAAGCGTATGGACCGGAGGATATTTTCATCCATGCATTCACGGACGGGCGGGATGTCGATCCACGAAGTGGGAAAGGATTTCTTGCAGATATGACAAGCTATCTGGAAGGTAAGCGGACGAAAATTGCTTCTGTTGTAGGGCGTTACTACGCTATGGATAGAGACAGAAGATGGGAGCGCATCCAAAAGGCTTACGATTTATTGGTCAAAGGCGAAGGAACTCCTAGCCGGGATTTAGTCGCAGAAGTGGAGGCATCCTATGCGGCTGGGATAACGGACGAATTCATCTTACCGATTGTACATACCAACGAGGCTGGCCAGCCTCTGGCGACCATCCGGGACAACGACCTGTTGATCTGCTTCAATTTTCGCACAGATCGCCCGAGGCAGATTTCAGCAGCTCTGACTCAGTCGGACTTCCCAGACTACAACATGCGAAAGCTTTCGTTGGACTATTTGACCATGACCCGTTACGATGCGGGCTTCGAAAACATCACCGTACTTTTCCAAAAAGAAGACATTCTTCAAACCCTTGGTCAATTGGTATCAGAGCAAGATATGACACAGGTGCGCATTGCCGAGACAGAGAAATATCCGCATGTAACTTTCTTTTTTTCCGGAGGCAGAGAGCAGGAGTTCAGGGGTGAAAAACGCCTGTTGATCCCCTCGCCCAAAGTAGCTACTTACGATCTTCAACCCGAGATGAGTGCTAAGGAAATTACGGAAGCCATTACTACCGAGATGAAAGCCAATCAGCCCAATTTTGTCTGCCTTAACTATGCCAATACAGATATGGTTGGACATACAGGTGATTTTCAAGCGGCCATTAAAGCGGCTGAAACTGTAGATGGACACCTCAAAGAGCTAATAGAGGTTTCCCTGAAACAAGGCTACGAGGCCATTATCATCGCCGATCACGGCAACTCTGACTTTATGATTAACGAAGATGGTAGTCCCAATACAGCACATACCAAAAACCTTGTACCAATCATATATGTTAGTAAGGAGAATCACTCGGCAAATATTCAAAACGGCCGATTGGCAGACGTGGCTCCAACGATCTTATCTATCTTAGGGATCGAGCAACCGGCTGCTATGACCGGCAAAAACCTTTTAACGTCTTGATGTACCTTTCGTCCCTTGCCAAAAAAGGCATATTGCTTGGGCTCCTTGCATGCATCACCTCAATGGGATGTACACCAGATTTCAGCAAAGCACTTCCGGAAGAAAATAAATTCTTTGACCTAAAATCTTACTTCCAGCAAGAAAAACTCCGACTCAAGAACGTCAATGGATTTACGAAGAAGACGACCATTGACAAATCAGACGAAGTTCATCACTTCGATACCCTAAATCTTGTGGAAGAATTACAGATTTTCGAAAATTCAGATATCAATCGCATTGCTTGGTTCGATAAATATTCGACTGATAGCATATTCGTTGATACAAAGATCCGCAGCATACATTACAAAGCATTGGACCCCAAACTGAAAACACAAGAAATTAAGATTGACTTTGGGGAAGATGGACCTTCCAAGATACGAATCAACAACTTAAGTGTCAGTACCATTCTGGAATCTACTCAAAAGCTTATTTACCAACCACAAATCGGTTATACCATCGAGAGTTGGCAAAAGATGATTCTTTCCGAAGAAAAGGAAGTGATTGTTGACGTACAATTCGATCGGTAAATTCTTTCTCTGTGTTGACTCGTCCTCAGTAGTGAGATCGATTTATTGGGTAGGAGTATACTTTTCTTTCAATAATCTATAAAAGCTAAGAGCCCCGTTGTGCTATGTGACAACGAGGCTTTGTTGGCTGTATGTTGGGTTGGCAGCGACCTACTCTCCCACCCTGGGGCAGTACCATCGGCGCTAAAGGGCTTAACTTCTCTGTTCGGAATGGGAAGAGGTGAACCCCTTTGCTATAGCCACCAACATTTCTTACAAGAGTCCTTTTCTCAGACCCTCTAATTTCTTTTGGTCTCTTCTGACCGCTCAGTCCTATTGACAGTGTCGAAGAAAGAAAGTATCGAATAATCAAACATCTTACGCTTTCGCTACTATCTATTAAATACAGCTCTACGCCACATTTAACCGATACGAACAACATCATTTAAAAAAAAAGGAAGCTCTCGGGTAATTAGTACTACTCGGCTCCATACATCACTGCACTTCCACCTGTAGCCTATCTACGTGGTCATCTTCCACGACCCTTTTTCCCGAAGGAATGGAATACTCATCTCAGAGATGGCTTCGCGCTTAGATGCTTTCAGCGCTTATCCGGACCGTACATAGCTACCCGAGAGCTTCCTTTTTTTTTAAATGATGTTGTTCGTCTGTCACGATGGACATGCTGGGCTCGGCCAAGCGCGTGTCGATCACCAAGGACGAGACGACCATCGTTGATGGCGCCGGCGAGAAGGCCGAGATCGAAGCCCGCGTGGCTCAGATCCGTGGCCAGATCGAGGAAACCACCTCGGACTACGACCGCGAGAAGCTTCAGGAACGTGTGGCCAAGCTCGCAGGCGGCGTTGCCGTCATACGCGTGGGCGGCATGACCGAAGTCGAAGTGAAAGAGCGCAAGGACCGCGTCGATGACGCCCTGAACGCGACCCGTGCGGCCGTGCAGGAAGGCATCGTTGTGGGCGGCGGTGTTGCACTGGTGCAGGGCGCGAAAGCTCTGGACGGTGTCACCGGTGAGAACAGCGATCAGGACGCAGGCATTGCCATCGTCCGCAAGGCGCTGGAAGCTCCGCTGCGCCAGATCGCAGAGAACGCAGGTGTCGACGGATCCGTCGTTGCCGGCAAGATCCGCGAATCGGGCGACTCGTCGTTCGGCTTCAACGCGCAGACCGAGGAGTACGGTGATCTGTTCAAGTTCGGCGTGATCGACCCCGCAAAGGTCGTCCGCACTGCGCTGGAAGACGCCGCATCGGTTGCTGGCCTGTTGATCACGACCGAAGCCATGGTCGCCGACAAGCCCGCCAAGGAAGGGGCGGCCCCTGCCGGCGGCATGCCCGACATGGGCGGCATGGGCGGCATGATGTAAGCCAGCCCGGCATGAGAGTTGAGAGGGGGTCGCTTCGGCGGCCCCTTTTTTTGTGGTTCGGATGTCTGATTTGCGGGACTTTG
>JBCCSZ010000295.1:0-9952 GCA_039199225.1 Bacteroidota bacterium | reverse complement strand
TCCCACGGTCATACTGTTTTCCACCACCCCGAAAGCCAGATGACGGCTCAGATTGGCGACGGAGCAGCCATCGCCGCAGTGACAGGTATGCAGGTCGTCAGTGATTTCCGCACCCAAGACCTTGCAAAGGGTGGCCAGGGTGCGCCACTGGCCCCTTTGGCCGATCGATACCTTTTTCCAGGCTACGACTTTTATCTCAACCTAGGGGGCATTGCCAACATCAGTAGCAATACCGGATCGTCCTTTGTCGCCTTCGACATCGGTGCAGCCAACCAGCTTTTCAACGCTCTGGCGCAACGGGCAGGGCAAGCATTCGACGAAGGGGGCAAGATAGCTGCAAGCGGGCAGTTGTTACCCACACTCCTCCAAACTGCCTGTCAAAATCCTTTCTACCAACTGGATTATCCCAAGTCTCTCGACAACCAATGGGTCCAAAAGGAGGTGATTCCACTGTACCTATCCACCGATGCTGCGACGGCTGATTTGATGCACACGGCCGTTTGTCAACTGGCACAGCTGACCGCAGAGGCTGTTCGACGCATTATCGAAAAGGAAGGATTGATGCCACAGAAGTCGTATCGAATGTTCTCAACAGGTGGTGGGACGCTGAATAACTTTCTCATTCAACAGATTCAGTCCTATTGCAATGAGGTCGTTCCACTCCAACTGATCGTCCCAAAAAGAAGCGCAATCGAATTCAAAGAAGCACTCCTAATGGCCCTAATGGGTGTTTTTCGGATAGAACACATTCCCAATTGCCTGTCTTCGGTTACAGGCGCCAAGCAAAGTACCATAGGCGGAGCCATTTACCAAGGCTCGAACCAAATTCCAGTTTATGGCTAAAGCAGATACCCAAATATTCGTCAGTGGAGGCACTGGCCTGGTCGGTTCGCACCTACTTCGTCAACTATTGGATGGTGGCTATCAGCGCATCAGAGCCATTCGAAGACCGTCAAGTTCTATGGAATTGGTGAAGGACATTGCCGATCGGATCGAGTGGGTAGAGGGGGATATTCTCGATGTTTTTTTCCTGGACGATGCCATGGCAGATGTGCAACAAGTCTATCATGCTGCTGCCGTCATCAGTAGCCAACCCGCTGAGGAGGCTTTCATGCGCCAGGTTAACGTAGAGGGTACAGCCAATATGGTGAATGCTGCCTTGATGGCTGGGGTTGAAAAATTTTTACACGTCAGTTCGATTGCAGCCATCGGTAGGCGAAAAAATGGGGAGCACATCAGCGAACAGTCCAAATGGGAACGCGGCCCCTTGAACTCGCCCTACGGCATTAGTAAGTATTTGGCAGAACAAGAGGCTTGGCGGGGCATGGCTGAAGGGCTGTGTGTCGTTGTCATCAACCCTGCGATCGTATTTGGCAAAGGTCATTGGGACAGTGGCACGGGGCAGTTTTTCAACAAAGTATGGAATGGCCTCCGCTTTTATCCAATCGGTGGTTCGGCCTTTGTAGATGCCCGCGATGTAGCGCAAATGTCTATCGCATTGATGGAGAGTGACATCCAAAATAAGCGCTTTATTTCGGCGGCTGAAAACAAGAGCTATCAAGAAATCTTCAGCCTCATAGCCGAGGCATTGGGCAAAAAGTCGCCTACCATTAAGGTCCCTCCCCTCTTGGCCAAGTCGGCGGCTGCACTGCTCCACATACCATCTAAAATACTGGGTACACAGTCCCCATTGCCTGTAGATATTGCCCGATTAACGGCCAATACCTTCTATTACGACAACCGTCGATCCATTAAAGAACTCCAATTTAGCTACACACCGCTAAATGATACCATTAGACAGGTTTGCGACCAATTTTTAGCAGAACATCCTTGACAATTCCAGTTTTCCGGCATCCTACTTGCACACCAAAGCATTAAAACGTATATTCATGTGCATCTTTGGAGACCTAACGGCTTGATTGTTCGCAAATTAAACACAGTCGCTCTTCCATTTGGAAAGCGTACTAGACATGGCCAAATATAAAACCATATCATTTCTCTTGGTAGCCTGGCTGCTGTTTTCCAGCCATCCTACGCCATTAGGAGCTCAAACGAACCTTGGCCGAGAAGGTATTCCTACCCATCATCAAGCCTTCCGTGAATTTCTCCAACAACCATTCTACCAGCGCAACGAACTCCTGGGAGGGCATTACTACCGCCTGATACGCTTTCGCTCCGTCCCTTCCTCCCAAACGATTCAAGCCCTTCAAGATGCCGGAATACAACTACTAGAATACACAACTGCAAAAACCTATCTGGCCAGTATTTCTACAGCTCTAAATGTGAATGACATCCGCCATTTGCCGATCGAACAACTCAGCGATCAGCACCTACAATACAAAATGGCCAACACCCTACAACAAGCCGAGATCAATCATGGACGCCTAGACCTGCTGGTGCAATACCATGCTGACCTTAATCACGGCCTGGTTCGCTATTTCCTAGAGCACCTCAAGGCGGAAATTACTGGCTTTAACGAAGACTACAGGTTGTTTCGACTCAGTCTCCCAGCTCCAAAGCTCGACGACTTGGCGCAGCTAACCGCTATCCGATACATTGAAGACTATCCACAAGACGTTGTCCTGGAAGATTTAATGGCCAACCACCTCCATCGGGCCAATCTAAGGCCAATGGCCAACAATAGTGGCCTGACGCTCGATGGCGGCGGTGTGCATGTCGCCATAGCTGACGACGGATTCGTTGGACCCCATATCGACTTTCAAGGCCGGGCCATTCAGGATGTCGTATCCGGTGCATCAACATCGGGTGCGCATGGCGACATTATGGCAGGTATCCTCATAGGAGCAGGCAATCTGGACCCTACCAAAAAAGGGGTTGCATCTGGTGCCACTCTTCATGTTCTGAACATCTTCGACCCGGTCGACATCAACTCAGACAACGGCCTGGACGAACGCATTGTCATCACCTCCAACTCTTATGGTGAAGGCTGTAATCGGGGCTATACCATTTTTGCGCAATCCATCGATCGCAAAATTCGGCGCGCTCAAAATATCATGCACATCTTCTCGGCCGGCAATTCCGGGCAGGAAGATTGTGGCTTTGGCGCTGGCATTGGCTGGGGGACCATAACAGGTGGAAGCAAAATGGGTAAAAATGTTATTACGGTGGGCAATGTCGACCCCTTTGATAAAATCGTTCCCAGCAGCAGCAAAGGTCCAGCCAGCGATGGACGCATCAAACCCGATCTTTGTGCCAATGGCGATGGGCAGCTTTCCACGGCTCAGGGCAACAAGTACACGACGGCTTCGGGCTCGTCCGCCTCTGCACCAGTGGTATCCGGCATTGCCGCCCAGCTGTATCAAGGCTATCGGGTGTTGAATGATGGCCAAGACCCTTCGTCTGCTTTGATCAAGGCTTGTCTACTGAATACCGCCGAGGACCTTGGCCCGCGAGGTCCCGATTTTTCTTATGGCTGGGGCCGCGCCAATGCTCGCAAAGCATTCCGAATTATAGAGCAGAGACATTTCATCAAGGATCAAATTACCAATCAAGCATCAAAGACCTTCCAGATAGAAGTACCTGGCAATGCACAATCGCTGAGCGTGATGATCTATTGGCACGATTGGGAAGGCGCTCCAAGTTCTGAAATAGCTTTGGTCAACGACCTGGACATGCAGATCACTACAGCCGATAACCGGACTGTTTACCCCTGGAATCTCAACCCAAATATTGAAGCGGGTCAGCTCTTCGAACCAGCAGTACAAGGAAATGACCATTTAAACAATGTAGAACAGATAGTGATTCCCAATCCCAACCCTGGTCAATACACCATCAACATCGATGGCTTCAGGGTACCCAAGGGGCCTCAGGAGTTTTTTCTGGTCTACGACATAGAGGAAAGGCCCATTACCTTGACCTATCCAGTGGGTGGTGAACGCTTGACGCCTGGACAGACAGATCGCATTTACTGGGACGTCAACAACTCGAAAGAGCCCATCCGCATTGAATTCTCCGATGATTTGGGAGCCTCCTGGGAGCTGGTAGCTGTGGTAGCCAACGGCAACCAGCAATTCGATTGGGAAGTACCGCAGACGGATTCTGGCAAGGGCATGATTCGCCTGCAAAGAAATGGGCTTATCAGTCAAAGCATTGAAGCTTTTGACATTGTTCCTGTACCACAAAATTTGCAGATACTGGAGGTTTGTCCTGGCTTTACCCGATTGGGCTGGGATGCCGTTGAGGAAGCCAACGAGTACATTGTCTACCGATTGGGAGACGAATACATGGACAGCATCCTGGCCGTTCCAGGAAATATTGCAGACATCAGCATCGACAACACGAACTTCCGCAATTGGTACGCAGTTCAGGCGGTTTACACCAACGGGGCGAAAAGCCAGCGTTCTGTTGCGATCTTTGATCCACATGTACTCACGACCTGCCTGGCAGAAAATGATCTGAGTATACAAAGCATTCAGTCACCTTCCTACCCCATCATTACCAATTGCGCCGATGAAACACAACAAGTGGGCGTCAACATTTCGAACAATGGCTCGAACAAGCAAAGAGATTTCCAGCTTCATTATCAAGTGAATCAAGAAGAAATCGTCAGCGAATCGTTCACAGGCACCTTAATTCCGACAACGACCATTCACTACACGTTCAATCAAAGACTGAACCTTTCCGAACCCGGCAGTTACCAGATCAAAGTCTGGACAGATATGCCATCGGATGAAGCCACCTACAACGATACGGCCCATTTCGAGTTGTTCGTAGAAGAAAGCGTAGCATACAGCCTACCCTATTTCGAGAATTTCGATCAATTCGAAAATTGCAATCCAGCTGCATCCTGTAATAGCCACTGCCCGTTGGAAAATGGCTGGACCAATCTGGATGGTCAGGCAGAAGACAACATCGATTGGCGGGTCCACAATGGAGCAACACCTTCCAACGGAACCGGCCCGGAGACAGACCAAAACACAGGAACGGAAGACGGTAAATACCTCTATCTGGAAAGCTCGAATAGCTGCTTTAACAAACAAGCTGTTCTGATGAGCCCTTGCTTCGACCTGACCAATATCGAGCATCCTATTCTAACCTTTTGGTACCATATGCATGGACAGGACATCGGACAGCTGAACATTGGATTGTTTGATGGTGAGAAATGGCGAGATCACATCATGTTTCCATTGGTTGGCAAGCAGGGGAATAGTTGGAAGAAATCGCCAGAGATTGATCTCAGTGCCTTTAGTGGACGGAAAGTCAACATTCGCTTCACAGCAAATACCGGCTCGGCCTTCTCAGCCGATCTTGCTATTGACAACATAGGTTTATTCGAGCGCAATGCACCGCCAGTTACAAATTTCACCTTTGACCGATCACAAGATTGTGTAGGGCAGGCTGTTCGCTTTTTTGACAATTCCTTTAATTCGCCAACTTCCTGGCATTGGGAATTCTCCCCATCGGACGTACAGTTTATCAATGGCAGCTCCGCTACTTCCTCTAATCCGACCGTACTTTTTAATCGGCAGGGAAGCTATCAGGTCAAGCTGATTACAGCCAATACTTTCGGAACAGATACCCTGGAAACATCCTCCAACTTCATCCAACTCAGCAGCGGATACCCCATTCCGATACAAGAAAATTTTGACGATTACGGAACAGATGAATCCGATAATTGGCAAATCATCAATCCCGACGACGAAATCACCTGGTCCTATGTCAATGTGATTGGTTCAGAAGGCATACCAACTGCCGCCGCCTATGTCGACAACCACGGTTACAATGCCGTTGGAGAGCAGGATCAGCTGGTTTCTTATGCTGTTGATTTGGTCGATGGCCGCAACCCAATGCTTCGATTTGATCTGTCTTATGCCCCTGGCAATTACTCAGCCGATCAATTACTAATCAAAGTGGTCGATCAGTGCGAGCCGGAACGAGATACGGTTATTTACCATAAAAGTGGCCGCAAATTAGCCACTACCGTCCAACAAAACAGGGGCTGGCGCCCTGAGTCGCCTGCGCATTGGCGAACAGAAAATGTTTCACTAGCTGCTTTCACAGGCCGCTCGATCAGCCTGTCTTTTATCAATATATGCGGCTACGGTAACAATATTTATCTGGACAATATCACCATTGCAGAATCCAGCGATCTGCCTGTGGCAGGTTTCCATATTTTACCCGCTGTTGAAGAATTTAACTGCCCGGGCGATACCATCCGCCTGATAAATACTTCTTTGGGAGATAACAACTTCGAATATACCTGGTATTTGGAATACAATGACTCCGTAGACATCCTCAAAGGGCTGGGGCCTCATCAGCACATCCTGATGCACGGAGGCGATTACAACATCAGCCTGTTGGCAAAAAATCCGGTGGGTAGTAGTATAACGCACCACAGAGTACGCGTTTTAGACAATGCTGAAGCGGCTTTTACCTTCAAACAACAAGATGGCGGAGGGGTCGAATTCGTCAATGCGTCTTCCGATGCCAACTACTTTAGGTGGGATTTTGGCGATGGGCAGACCAGCTTGGAGGTTAATCCACAGCATTATTATCGAAAAAACGACTTCTACACCGTTCAACTCAAAGCTTCCAACGCTTGCAGTGAGAGTATCTTCGAACAGGAACTCACGATCACCACCAACTTACGGGAACCAGCTGCAGAACAAACGATGAAGCTTTATCCCAACCCTGCGCAACACAATATTCAGGTTTCATTGCCTTACAGTAGCATCGAAACAATCAATTTCCGTTTGTTCGATCTAAGCGGACGCCTGCTGACTGATTTTTCCCAGTCCGTCGACGCAATGGGTAATGGCAATTATCGCATCAATATCGATGCTTTTCCCGCTGGTGCTTACCTGATGCAAGTCAATACGAAGACCAATCAATATACGGCCAAGTTGGTGGTTATGAAGTAAAACAATATTTCACCTTCTCTACCGAGTTCCAAATTAAAACACTCACGACAAACCTATTGGTGGTCATTTCTACTAAAAATCCAAAAAGATTCTTTGTTGCTTTCCTTTTAATTTATTACTTTCAGTAATCCATCCTCAGTCAGAGAGATAGAGGTTTCTGAATATATTTCTTAACAAATTAACAGTACTGATTATGACCTACGACACAAAGAACATTAGGAATGTTGTGTTACTAGGGCATTCGGGCTCCGGAAAGACGACTCTTGCCGAAGCGATGCTCTACGAAGCCAAAGCAACAACCCGACGCGGAACAATTGGAGATAAGTCTACTATTTCAGACTACACCAATATCGAGCAAGAGAGAGGTAATTCTATTTTTAGTACGCTGATGCATGCCAACTGGAAAGATTCAAAGATCAACATTATCGATACGCCAGGTTCTGATGATTTCGTAGGTGAGGTGGTTTCTTCTATGAAAGTTGCCGATACAGCGCTGATGTTGCTCAATGCCAGAAGCGGTGTCGAGGTCGGAACTGAAATCTTATGGGAATATATCGAAAAATTCAATACCCCCACCCTTTTCGTCATCAACCACCTGGATAACGAAAAGGCTGACTACGAAAATACTTTTCAACAGGCCAAAGCCAGATTCGGCAATAAGGTCGTTCCTGTGCAGTACCCCATTCGCCAAGGTATTGGCTTCAATGCCATCGTAGATGCTCTGCGGATGGTCGTTTATTCTTTCCCCGACGGGGGTGGACGCCCACAGAAATTGCCTATTCCAGAGGAGGAAATGAACCGCGCCCAAGAAATGCACAATGCATTGGTGGAAGTAGCTGCGGAAAATGATGAGGAACTCATGGAAAAGTTTTTCGAAGAAGGTACGCTGAATGAGGAAGAATTGGCGGAAGGGCTTACAATGGCCCTGGCACAAGGAGAATTTTACCCTGTCTTCTGTGCTTCTGCCGACCGCAACATGGGTAGTGGTCGTATTATGGGCTTCATCAATGACATTGCACCTTCTCCTGCCGACCGCCCCGATGCGGAGCTCGAGGATGGCAGCAGCTTAAAATGCGAATCAAACACAGAAACCTCTCTATTCATTTATAAAACCATTTCTGAGCCACGCGTAGGAATGGTTTCTTATTTTAAGGTATACTCTGGAAGTCTTAAAAGCGGCGACGAATTGGTCAATGCCAACAATCGAACGACTGAAAGATTCAACCAAGTTTTTATTGCCAACGGCAAAAACCGGATCGCTGCCAATGAGTTGCGCGCCGGAGACATTGGCGTCACCGTCAAGCTCAAGAATTCACATACCAACAATACCCTCAATATCAAAGGCAACGATCGGAAAATATCCCCGATTCCTTTCCCCTCTCCACGTATTCGCACGGCAGTCGATCCGCCCAGCAAAAACGATATGGAGAAACTCATCAAGGCACTCCACCAAATTCAAGAGGAAGATCCAACGCTCATTTTAGAGCAGTCCAAGGCGCTGAAGCAAACGCTCTTACATGGACAAGGGCAACTCCACTTGGACATCATCAAATACCGCATCGAGAAGGTATACAATGTTTCCATGGAGTTTATTCGGCCGAAAATCTCCTACAGAGAGACCATCACCAAGACAGCCAACGAGTCCTATCGCCACAAAAAGCAGACAGGTGGCGCCGGACAATTTGCCGAAGTACATATGCGCATAGAGCCTTGGTATGAGGGCATGGCTGCCCCTGAAGACCTCTCTGTAAAAAATACAATAGAGGAAGAATTGCCCTGGGGTGGCAAGCTCGTCTTGATGTGGTGCATCGTCGGAGGTTCGATTGATGCCAAGTATACCAATGCCATCAAGAAGGGAATTATGCAAAAAATGGAGGAAGGTCCACTCACAGGCTCCTACTGCCAAAACATCCGGGTATGTATCTATGATGGAAAAATGCATGCGGTCGATTCCAATGATATGGCCTTTATGCTGGCAGCAGCGGCGGCCTTCAAGACGGGCTTCCAAAAGGCTGCTCCAAAGCTCATGGAGCCCATTTACGACCTGGAAGTCCTCTGCTCTGATGAAGTGATGGGGGATGTAATGGGAGATTTGCAGACTCGTCGGGCAATGATCATGGGAATGAGCGCTGAAGGTCATTACCAAAAGATTATTGCAAAAGTACCGCTTTCAGAGTTGTATCAATACTCCTCTAGTTTGCGTTCTTTGACGCAGGGTAAGGCCAAGTTTAGCCGGACGTTCTCCGAGTTCAACCCTGTTACGCCAGACATACAAAAGCGCCTCATTGACGAATACCAAAACGATCTACAAGAGGCTTAATACCATCGATTCGGACGAAAAAAAACGGGGGTTCTTCGCGGACCTCCGTTTTTTTGTATATTCACCCTCCCTAATTTTATACCCCTATGCTCCGGATCGGATATGATGCAAAGAGAGTTTTCAATAACTTTTCAGGTCTTGGTAATTACAGTCGAGCTTTGTTGTACGACTTAGTACGTTGGTTTCCCGAAAACGAATATTATTTGTATTCTCCCAGTATACAAAACAATACCGATACAGCTTTTTTCCTGGATAAAGGACGCATCAAAACACGAACCTGCCCCCACCCTTTTAAATCTTATTGGCGCAGCAGCGGCATGGTCAAGGACTTGCTCAAAGACGGTACGCAGATTTTTCACGGCCTGAGCCATGAAATCCCAAAGGGCTTAAGACAAAAAAATATCAAAGGCATCGTCACCATCCACGACCTAATTTTTAAGCAACATCCCGAGTGGTACCCGATGGCCGATCGAAAAATATACGATCTCAAATGCCGTTATGCCTGCCGAAATGCCGATCACATCATCGCCATAAGTGACAACACGAAAGAGGACATTCTCTATCACTATGCCATTGATCCACAGAAAATCAGTGTTATTCCTCCAACCATCAGCCTCTCCTTTCGGCAGCCCGCCTCGAGCAAGAAGGTTGAAAAGGTGAAGGCGCATTTTCAGCTGCCCAAAAACTTCATGCTCTACGTAGGAAATCTGACAGAACGCAAGGGCCTACAGGAGCTTATCCAAGCTTTTGC
>JBCCSZ010000294.1:0-9958 GCA_039199225.1 Bacteroidota bacterium | reverse complement strand
AGTTGGTTGCCGGATTTGGATCGCTGGGCCGATGTTGTTGCCCATTTCATAAAGCCAGGTGGTCGCTTTGTCTTTGCAGAATTTCATCCAGCCGTTTGGATGTTTAGCGATGATTTTTCGGAAGTTGCCTACAATTATTTTAAAGATGACGCCATTGTCGAAACCACGGAGGGCAGCTATGCTGTAGAGGATGCTGGTACGAAACTAACCTCCGTTTGTTGGAACCACAGCCTTGGAGAGGTGATGACGAGCCTGCTCCGCAAGAACCTTCGGATCGACACTTTTAAAGAGTACAATTACTCGCCTTACAACTGTTTGGCTGGTATGGTAGAAGTGGGACCCAACCAATTCCAGATCGAGCGGTTTGGCAATAAGTTTCCTTTGGTGTATGCTCTCTTAGCTACCAAATGACCCGATTGATTGGCGGATTTTTGACAATTGGCAAATAATTTCGAGCTCTTTCCTTTGCGTGGAAAAAGAAGTATCTTTATAATAGCAACCATCTAATGTTTATTGGTGTTTGAATATCGTACTGTGTATTGCACATTCGGAAAACCTTTGTCCTATGTTGTCTTCTTACTTAAAGTTCATCCCATTATTGCTACTAATTGTAGCCTGCCAGTCTAAGAGCCAGGAGGAGGAAACGGCAAGCTCCGGCCCCGTTTCGCCCAATCCCTTCACACAGGTCAATTTCTTGCAATCGTTCATGGACCTGCCTGATGCCGGCCTCATTTGGGGAGATCGCATCGGTAAGATCGTTACCAAAAATCGGCAAGGCACCAAGCTGGATTTGGACATCGTCCTTCAGAATTCGGATGTGCTGAGTATGGAGGGCTGGGTAAGCCAACGCAAGTACAATGGTTTCATTGGTCCCATTGCCTCTTTCCGCTATCGCTTCAATGGAGATGGCAGTGGTTTTGGACAGTCGTCGAATGGCCTCAATATGTACATGATTCCCGGCAAACTCAGCGACCAGGAGGAGGTTCTTGAATTTTACGACAGGCTCGGAATCAGCGATCTGGCCGATGAAGTTATTCTGAACGTCGATCTACAGACCAACCGCACAGAAGCCGTTTATTGGTATGAATTGGAAGATTACATTGAGGTTTCCTACATACTACCGATCGGTGAGGTGCATCCTCGTCTAGGTTTACAACCGCGCATTCGAACCCTCTTTTTCCGAAAAGTAGATGGCCAGTGGAGTGGTATCGAGGAGTTCTCGAAATATGAGTAGAACCCTTTAACTTACCTTTTTCCTACAATCCTACCTAATAAGCTTACGAAAGCTTTCCTGCCGTGGCATGGAAGGAACATCTCCTTCGTTGAGCAAACTTTCCAATTGAGCTGAATCGACAATTCTTTGGACTGCATGGCCAATAGCGGCTGCGTTAGTCCTGGCATCTTTGTGTCATCAATCTATTGTTAAATCTAAACTCATTTGGAATGATGACGAATAAGAATTTTTCCCGAACAACTGTATTGAATGCCCCTGTAGACGCGCTGTGGCAAATCATCAGTCGAGCCGGAGGCGTCAACGAATGGCTGCCGTTCATTAGCAGTTGCAGGCTGGAAGGAGCAGGTAGCATCCTGCGTCGGTATTGCGAGACGGTGGATGGCAAAAAGCTCAGCGAAACCATTGATCGGATCGATGAGAGAAACTACAGCTTTGAATATTCGATTTACGCACAAAATATGATGCCGCTGCAAAATTACAAAGGCAAATTTCAACTACAAGCAGTGGGGGCTGGCAAGACCAACATTACTTGGAGCGCCTCCTTTGACATTGCAGAGGAAGATTTCCCTGCCGTAGAAGAAAACCTGAAGGGACTTTACCAAATGGGGTTCGACGGCTTGGAGAAGTTGGCCTTGCAGGAGGCTGCCTAAATCGCATAGATTGGTCGGAATGCACAAATCATTGGACCAAATAGCCAAAAGCAACAAAGCGAATTTGCACAACTTTGAACAGCATTTAGAAAATTGTTCAACCAAAATATTTAAAAATGAAAATGAGTATTCGATTAGCTATTGCAATGGTGCTTTCTACATTTGTATTGACGGCACTGCAGGCACAAAAGAAGGTTAAAAAGCTTACCATCAGTTATGTTATTGATGCTCCGGCCGATAAGGTCTGGGCGGTTGTCGGCGAAGATTATGGTAGCATCGCCAATTCGCATCCTAAGATCATCAGCTCTGATTACATCAATGGATCACTCAAAGGAGGAGAGGGGGCCGAGCGGGTTTGTCACTTCAATAAAAAGGGAACCCGCTATGTGAAAGAAAAGCAGTTGGACTACGATCCTACCAACCGCACTTTTCGGAATCAGGTTTTTAAGGCTGGCAAATTTCCCGTCTCGCCAGAGCATACCTTTGCCATATATAAGGTAGAAGCCATCGATGCCAATACCAGCCGCTTTGTATTTGATATGACTTACCGAACCAAACCTGCCTTCATGGGAGGCATGATGAAAGGGAGTTTTAAAAAGATGATACGCGATTATGCCATTGCCATTGAACACCATGTCAAGACCGGTGAGAAGGTCAACAAGGACAATTTTAAGCTGGTTAAAAAGCAGTACAAAGCTAAAAAAGCCAGCATCTGATTGTTAAATAAAACGGTCCGTTTGGCCCCGAGAAGTATGGACTTTTCGGGGCTTTCCTATGTGGTGGCAATGGGTAATTGGCTGGGTGATGAAAAAAAGAATGACCTCCGCTGTGAACAAATCGCCCCCCTTAGTAGTATTTGTAAAGAACATTCCTTCCGTACAGCTCGGATAATCTAAAAAGCAGCAAGGATTTACAGACATGCTTTCGCTTTCTACAAAGAGGCGACTATAAGTCTGACTCTTCATCCATCAATGCTCAACATTATCCAAATGCTAAAGGCACACCAACAATTTGATTTATTTGAAAAAAAGGTATTCGAAAAGGCCATCTTTGAGGCTCCCTTACGGCTGACGGTCCGCATGCCCAATGATGCTTGCTTTTACTATGTAGTTGAAGGCAATGCAAAGGTTGTCACTCCCTACGAGGAGGTATCTGTTAAGACGCAAGAAGGGCTCGTCATGCAATGTGGCAACTACCTCAATGAATATTTTTCGGCCAGCCAAAGTACTCATTGCGAAGCCATAGCCATTCATCTATATCCGGAGGTACTCAAGATGCTATACGATAAGGAGTTCCCCGATTTTATGCTGCACCTCAAAAAGGCCCGGCCGATCCATGTTGCCAAGGTTAAGGTTGATTCCCTGATGCGTAAATACATGGACAGCCTCCACTTTTATTTTGACAATCCCGATATGGTCAGCGATGAATTGCTCAAGCTCAAACTCAAAGAACTGATTTTGCTACTGGTCAAAACCGACAATGTTGCCGCCATACAGTCGCTTTTTCATCGATTGTTTAATGCCAGCGCCGTGGATTTCCAGGAGGTCATTGAAAGCAATCTGTACAACAACTGCAGCCTGGAAGAATTGGCCGCCCTGACCAACCTGAGCCTCAGTTCATTCAAAAGAGCGTTTGTCCGTCACTACAACTGCTCACCTGCCAAATACATTCGTCGGCGTCGGTTGGAGCAAGCTGCCAAATTGCTCAAAGCAACCGCTCTGCGGGTATCCGATATTGCCTTCGATTGCGGCTTCAAAGACCTGGCGCATTTCTCAAAAGTTTTTCAAAAGGCATATCAGTATCCACCTTCCACCTATCGTCAAATGGCTTGAAGGCACCAATAAATATTTTGTTATTTGCTGCGAATATATACGAAATACAAAAAGTATTCTGATTTTTAGGGCATCAAACAAACGATCATGCCAATGAGCCGAAACGAAATAGAAGGACAGCTTTTCGATGGGCAGGATTATCGCACCGAAGCCCTTTCGAAAGGGGACTATGAAGATTGTCGATTTACCAATTGTAATTTCAGCAAGAGTAAATTGTCCCATTCTAATTTTGTCGATTGCCTTTTTGAAGATTGTGACCTGACCATGGCGCAATTGGCAGATACAGGCTTTCGGGAGGTTGTTTTTTTGCGTTGCAAACTGATCGGACTCCATTTTGAAGATTGCAATGCTTACTCCCTGGATGTCCGCTTTGATGCTTGTCAATTGGACCTGTCTGCCTTCTTTAAGCGCTCCCTCAAGGGAATGACCTTTGAAAATTGCAGCTTGAAGGAAGTCGATTTTGTAGAAGCCGACCTGACAGAGGCGCGCTTCCACAACTGTGACCTAACAGGAGCCATGTTTGAAAACAGCCTTTTGGAAAAAGCCGATTTCAGAACAGCCACCAACTTTTCCATCGATCCGGAAATGAACCGCCTTCAAAAAGCCCGATTTTCTCGCCACGGCTTGCACGGCCTGCTCCACAAATACAACATTCAAATAGAAGAATAGGACAGATGAAAGAACAAATCTTTATGGAACACGATGGGGCCATCGATGATCTATTGTCCCAGTTGTTGGTCCTGACAATGGATACCAAAGAGCTCATCGGAATCAACGTTACACCCGCCGACTGCTTCATTGAGCCAGCTCTAGAGAGTACTTACAAGCTATTGCAGTTTTGTGGCAAAACGCAAATCCCCATCGGTAGGAGCGATTACTGGGGGGTCAATGCCTTTCCAAATGAATGGCGCGCTCGCCCGGAAGTTCTGAACGCTTTGCCCATGCTCATCAACCTGGAGGAGGTCGCGGACCCCTATGGTTTGCCGGAGGCCACGGACCTACTCATCGATTGCCTGACAAAAGCGGAGGAGCCCATCAGTATTTTGATGACCGGCCCCTGTTCGAACCTTGTCCGAGTCCTCGAAAAGAGGCCGGATTTGAAGGCAAAGATTGCAAAGATCGTATGGATGGCAGGAGCCTTTCGCACGCAGGGCAACGTGCAAATGTTCCAACACAATGGGAGCGCCGAGTGGAATGTCTTTTGGGACCCGTTCAGCGCCGCTCGTCTCTTCGAAATGGAGCTGCCTATGACCCTAATTCCGCTGGATGTGACAAATCATGTGCCGGTGGAAAAATCCTTCTTATCCAAGCTGGCCCATCAATCGGAATATCCGCTTTCGAATTTGGCTGGACAGTTTTGGGCCATGACCATCGATACCATCCCCAGTTACCATTATGTATATTTTATGTGGGACATATTGGCCACCAGTTTCTTGGACATTCCCGAGCAGTTTACCGTGGAGCAGGTGCGTGCCAAAGTGGGTGTTCGGCCGCCCAACGCCGGGCAGACCTACCTGGCAGATGATGGATATTCGGTTCAAATTGCCACGGATGTTCACAAAGATGTATTTTACGAATACTTGCTGCTCAAACTGAGGCGTTGACCCGACTTGGAGCCATCCTCCGGGTAAATTTTGCACAGAAATTGCCTGGATGATGGTGAGTTCGTTAAAAAAAGACCCCGCTGATGGAAAAATACCAAAAACCACATCGCTTAGAAGAAGTGCTTGCTTTGATTCAATTGCTGGCTCGCCACAAAAATACCTATCGCTCGGAAAGGGGAGTGGAAGCAGATTTGAAGCGAAAGCCGCAGTCGGCTGCCTCTTGGTTGGCACTGATCCGCGAGCATCCCGAATTTTTTCGCTACGACCCCAGCCTTGGCAAAAAGTACAACATCTCTTTGTTGATGCGGCATCAGAAAAAACAATCGACCACTGATGAAGGCAGCATCCTGAGTGTGGAAGAAACCAAGATGGTATTGGATACGGCCATATTGATTCATGCCAAGCACAAGACTGCGCCCGCTGCTCCCGAGATCGCTGCGCCCGAGGCACATACAAAGGTGAAAAACGATGTTTTCCTCCACTGGATGGAAGAGATTGCACATTCCAGAATCAACAAGGTCTTGCAGGAAATACACCAATACGTCTACGATCAAAATGTGGCAGCCGACATGACCTCTGCGACCTTACTGCGCGCCAGGTGGAACGAGCTCAAAGACCAGGAGCGCCGAGGGATTTTATCGGCAGATGAGCAAGAATTGCGTTCCAATAAGATTGTAAACGGTTTGATAGAGCTGATTCAGCGGTTGAGAAGTTGAGGGGGAAATGTATTAATAAATGTGCTATTAGTTTGGAATCTTCTACAGGGCAGTACCATTTTGGGAAAAGAACTCATTTAAATGCTAGTTTTTAAGAAATGTATTGCTAACTTTATGTTCGCTTAAGAATAATAGAACGTGTTTAACAGATAAAAAGACATCTCCGAGAGTTTCTTTTGCTTATTCATATTTAGGGAAAGAAAGGTTTTTTGGGCATCTATTCAAACTCCATTGGTAATGCCCCAAACATTTAGCTTCTCTAACATGTATGGATGAGCCAGAGGTAAGAGGTGTTCAGTGATCGTGGTATCACCGAATAAAGTAAAGTACCTAACATTAAAAGTTATCTGAGTTAAATACACGTTTTATGGCAAGTAATGAAAAAATTTATGTTCGTAATATCCGAAAAGATTTAGGCATATTTCCAAACTGGCCTACCTACCGTCAAATAGGTCTTGGCGAAGTGGGTTACTATAATGGTAGAAAAGCCCAATTTGACTGGAGAACAAGCCTTAATGATCTAAAAATCAATTTTGAGCGGAATGAAGTTGGAGGTGCTGCATCGGACATGTACACTTCTCGTGGTTCTGTTCAGCATAGTTTCAATGCTAATCTTTCAGATGGTTCGTCTGCAAACTTTAAATTCTCAAAGAAGAATTTGGTTGCAACTCAAGGCTATGATGTATCTCACCAAACAATCAAAATTGATCAACTTGAAAATGAACTTCGCAGCAAAATAGCCAATAAGGAGATTGAATGGAATTACGATTGGGTAATTTTATCCCAAATTTGGCATACAGTAGGTTTCACACTTTTGATTTCGAGGAGCAATGATGCAAGTATAGAAATTGTTGCAGGTAATAATTTTATGGGTGATGTATTTAATATCGCTGATGTCAATTTAGGACTTGAACATAGAGCAAGTAAAAATATGTCCCATCAAGTCGTGGCAAAGAGGAATCCCAATCCATTTTTTCAAATACATAGGTTTACCAAAAAGGGAAACTTAGAGCTTTATGGAAATTACAATTTAATTCAAATTGAAAAGATGTGGGATACCTTCCGTACAGGTATCTGGCCAAAATAGTGGTATGTTAAAATTTGAAGTTTGGTATACTTAAAGTACACTTCATGAGGGGAGATAATAACTAATTTGAGTTTTGTTTGTTTCTTGAGTAGTATCACTATTTCTATTCACTTTATGAAAAAGCAACTCTTCGGCATCCTCTCCAACCTCTTTCCCTCCATTATGGCCAATTTGGCCTACAAAGCGCTCACCAGCCCCCAAATCAAAAAGCTCAGGGTGCACGAGCTGGAGGTGTTGGACCAATCTATCCGGGAAACCCTGGCCTTCAAGGATTTTCAGATTCAAGTATACCATTGGAAAGCAGGAGCAGATACGGTTTTACTCATTCATGGGTGGGAAGGGCAGGCAGGCAACTTTTCGGACTTAATTGTGCGCTTACTGGAACAAAACATCTCTGTGATCGCCTTTGACGGACCGTCTCATGGCTTCAGCAGCAAGGGGCGAACCAGCTTGTTTGAGTTTACGGAACTGGTAGGGGTGATGGTTCGGAAGTACCAAGTTCGCAAGCTCGTCAGTCATTCTTTTGGTGGAGTGGCAACCACCTACGCGCTGTCGCAGAATACCGACTTGGAGATTGACCGCTATGCTTTGTTGACGACTCCGGATCGCTTTGTGGATCGAATTGAGATGGTTGCCAGGCAGGTAGGTATCACTCGCAAAGTCCAGGATCGTTTGGTGCGTCGGTTGGAAGAAGAAATCGATGTGGACCCTGCAAGCCTAAATGTCAGCAACTTCGTTCAAAAATTAAAGGTTCAAAAGGCATTGATTATACACGATCGAGCGGACCGGGTCATTCCCATCGCCCAATCGCGCAATGTCCATCGCAACTGGCCGGTCTGTACCTTTCAGGAGATCGAAGGAACAGGTCACTTTCGGATTTTGAGGACGCCGGCAGTTATCGAAAAGGTCGTAACCTTTTTACAGCAATAGATTGGGATGCGCCTAAAAATTCCGCCTCCCGCTTTGGTCATCCTTTCCATCCTTCTGATGAAAGCCCTGGATTGGTCTTTTCCGTTGGGGCGTTTTCAATTTCAAGGGCAGACGCTGGTCGCAATGTTGGTAGTGGCCTGTGGTGTTATCCTGGCAGTCGCGGCTCTGTACGTCTTCCGTAAAGCAAAAACGACTACCGATCCGATGCATCCCGAGAAAGCCAGCCAAATCGTCACCAATGGGCCTTATCGCTTTAGTCGAAACCCCATGTATCTGTCCATCTTGTTGGTCCTCATCGGAGTAGTTATTTCCATTGGTAATTGGTTGAATATCCTCATCTTGGTCTTTTTTTATGCCTACATCACGCGCTTTCAGATCATACCAGAGGAAGAGGTCCTACGCGATAAATTTGAATCTTCCTTCACGGAATATTGCACAAAAGTAAGGCGTTGGATATAAGACGCTCAATGTTGGAGAGAAGCAGAATTATTTTGCGATATTAGGGCCATAGATGTCTGGATTTCAAAAAAGCGTACCATGTCAAAAATGCCGATTCGTCCGATTTCATTTCTGTTGTATCTACTGTTGTTTGGTCTGATGTTGTCTGTGGGGGCTTGTGAAGAGGCGGCCACAACCGAAGGTGCTGCCGAAGCTTCAAAGGTACAACCCACGCCCCCTGCCGCCCAAGAAGAGGTGGATCAAGTGGTCAAGGCGGCACCAAGCGTTGCTGCCGAAAATGGGGTGGAAGCTGCCGGGTCTGATCCTTCTGTCGACCTGGAGCAGGAAGGAGCGCAACGGCCCGCCGCCCAACGGTCTTATGATTTGTCCAAGCCCAAGAAAAATTGTAAGTTGCCCAAAGAGCTGCGCGAAATCTCGGGTTTGAGCTACGATGCGACCAAGAACGAACTGATCGCCATTAACGATGAACGCGCTTTTATTTACCGATTGAATCTGGACGACTGTCGCGTCGAGGGGAAGGCAGATTTTGGTAAAAAGGGAGACTATGAAGGGGTGGAAAAAGTGGGAAATACCACCTACGTCTTGAAGTCGAATGGCAATTTGTATGCTTTCAAACCGTCCGATGGTGATGAGGCGGCCACCATTAAAACCGCTCTTTCTGAAGAAAATGATGTAGAAGGTTTGGGTTACGATCCGGTACACAACGAACTGATGCTGGCTTGCAAAGGAGCGCCGCAGTTGCCAAAAAAGTCCAGAATCAAAGGTGCCAAGGCTGTTTATGCATTCGACCTGGACAAAGAGGAACTTCAAAAGAAACCCTTGTTTGTTTTAAAAGATAAAAATCTCAAAGATTTCTTCGAAAAGCTGCCCTCAAAGTCTTCCAAAGAAAAAGACAAGCGCTGGGATCGATTGAAGAGCTTTGCGCCCTCAGCCATTGCTCGTCACCCCGTCGAAGGCGACTACTACATCCTATCGACAGTAGGTAAATTACTGGTGGTCGTGAGCCGGAGCGGCCAACTGAGGAAGATCGAATTTTTGAAAGACAAACTTTTCACGCAGCCAGAGGGTATTTGCTTTGCGCCGGACGCCACCTTGTATGTAAGCAATGAAGGCCGTTCACATTCGGCGACCATCCTGCGGTTTGACTACAAATAGGTATCCTTTTACTGACTCAGCTGCTCAATAGCAAGGCCATTTTGCCTTATGGCTTTTGCGGCGCACAGCTGTTCTTCCTCCATGCTTCTTCCTTGGGCGGTCCTTTCAGTCCGTCTTCTTTTCAATCAAATGAACTGAAAACATCGTTTTGTTTGATGTTGTATGCCGCTGATTATCAGTTGTTTGCAAAGGATATGTATTTATTTCCCATCTGAGCAGTTACATTTTTTCATAAGCACCAATAAAGGATAGAAATCAAAAATCTAAAGTTAAAGCTTATGAAAAAATCGT
>JBCCSZ010000293.1:0-9998 GCA_039199225.1 Bacteroidota bacterium | reverse complement strand
TTCCCGCGATAGCGGGCCAGCATCACCCGATTCTGTATTTTATAGGTCTTTTCCCGCAATCTTTCAAAATAGTCGTCAATCCCCTCAAAGTAATCATTGCCAGTCCAAAGTAGCTTTCGTTCTGCCTTGCTCAAGTCCTCTACGGCCCGATGAACAGGGAAATCGAAGTGGTGAGCGGTCCGGAGCAATTGATCCAGCCAAGTACTGGCTTTTTCTCCTCGCCAGCAGGCAATCGCCCCTTCATACACTGATTTGGAAGGGTCAGGGATCACTTTTTTCTCGTCGATACCCATCACTTTGCCGTAGCCTTCACAGGTGGGGCAGGCACCGTAGGGATTGTTGTAGTTAAAAAGCTGAGGCGTCGGCTCCAGAAATTCCATACCATCCAGCTCAAAGCGATTGTTGAATCGTTTGTCTGGACCATCTACGATGTCGACAATGCATTCGCCTTCGCTTTCGTATATGGCTGTCAGCACAGAGTCGGCAATGCGTTTTCGGTTTTCTTCATCCTCTGCCTTAACCGCAAAACGGTCGATGAGTATGCGAATACCTTTTGTCTTGTAATAGCTAACCGTCTTATCGATCTTTAAACGTCCGATCTTGCCACTCTCTAGCACTTCCTCGATTCGATAAAGCTTTTCCTTGTAAAACAGCCGGGTATAACTTTTTTGCAAGAGTAGGCTTAGCTCATTTTGCAGCAGGCGATCTTTGTATTTCTGTTGGACGGGAATGAAGAGTTGCACCCGCGTCCCATCTTCATGGCTGTGAATAAAGTCTACCACATCGGCTACTTCGTGCTTTTTGACCAATTTACCAGAGATGGGGGAGTAGGTCTTCCCGATTCGGGCGTATAGTAGGCGAAGGAAGTCGTACACCTCAGTGAGGGAGCCGACCGTAGAGCGGGCATTGCGGGTACTCACCTTTTGCTCGATAGCAATGGCAGGGCAGATACCCTTTATATAGTCCAAGTCGGGTTTCTTCATCCGCATCAGAAATTGGCGGGCGTAGGAACTCAGGCTTTCCACATATCTTCTCTGCCCTTCTGCATAAAGTGTATCCATTGTAATGGACGACTTTCCAGAGCCGGATACGCCGGTAACGACAACCAATTGATTCTTTGGAATTTGAAGGTCGACATTTTTCAGGTTGTTGCCGCGGGCTCCCTTGATGAAAATTACATCCTTGGAAAGTGATTCGCTGGGCTTCTCTAGAACAGCGGCGGTAGTTTTCTTTTTTGCGGGCATAAGACAAATGATGTTGAACAAAAATGTTAAGGTGGCAAAAGTACGCACTGCCATGGCCAGATCACACGAAATGGCTATAGTTTTTAGCTTCGAGGAATAAAAGCGACAGAATCAATGATGATAACAGTCTAAAGTATGTTAACAAAACACTAAATAGAGTGTTCTGGAATATGGAAAAATCTGATTGGAGTAATTTTTGGTGCAAGTAAATTGCAGGCAGCAGAACTGAATTTATTATATAAGGAATTAAGGAAATCAGTTAATTTTTTGTTAAGAAGTCCTTAAAATCCGGTTTTCAATAGAAGATTCAATTATCTTAGTATTGTAAGTACGAATGATTCGTCGAAAAAACCAATCATTCCAAAATATTCATTAAGCTCAAAATCTATTCTATAGGCGAGAAACTTCTACACTAATTTATTTTTGCTTCAAGTAGAAAATAGGATAGTTATGCAAGTTACATCGCTTAATGACCAGAGTCTTATCGCTTGTTATCTAGAAGGTAATGAGCGCGCCTTCGAGGAACTCCTCAACCGCCACAAGAATAAGATTTACACCTCCATTTATCTTTTTGTCAAAGATCAGAGTCTCGCTGAAGACATCTTTCAAGAAGTATTTATCAAGATCATCGATACGCTTCGTAAGGGTAAATACAACCATGAAGGTAAGTTTGTTCAGTGGGCTATGCGTATTTCTTACAACATGTGCGTGGATTATTTCCGCCGGAATAAACGGCGCCCAAAAGTTTCGCCAACAGAAGCTTTCGACATCTTTGACATCCTCCAAGTTACAGACGACAATGCCGAGCAGCGCATTATCAAAAGTCAGACCCACGCCAAGGTGCGCAAGTTGGTCGACCAGCTTCCACCAGAGCAACGCGAAGTCGTTATTCTGCGCCACTATGCAGATATGAGCTTCAAGGAAATTTCGCAGTTGACCCGCGTGAGCATCAACACGGCATTGGGCCGGATGCGCTACGCATTGATCAACATCCGTAAAATGATCGAAGAGAAAGAAATTACACTACAGTAAGATCGAGATATTTCTTACCCCTTCCTCCCCCCCTTTTATTTTTTCTGAGGGCCGGAAGCGGGGACCAAGATATTTGAAAACTACACATTAAAAAATTTAGAGGGCGCTTTGCCGAATTTGCGGCGGAGCGCTCTCTTTGTATTTACGCCTTCAGTAAGCGGGCATAATCCTTTGCAAAATAGGTGAGAATGGCGTCGGCGCCGGCTCGGCGAATGCTCAACAGCGTCTCGGGCATAGCCTCCTCGTATTTCAACCAACCATTCTGACAGGCTGCTATCAACATGGCACACTCCCCGCTGACGTGGTAGGCGGCAATGGGCAGTTCGCTGTTTTCCTTGAGTAGATGAATGATGTCTAAATAATTCAAAGCGGGCTTGACCATTAGGAAATCAGCTCCTTCGTCGGTGTCCAGGTCTGCCTCTGTCAAGGCTTCCCGCTTATTTGCAGGATCCATTTGGTAAGTCTTCTTATCGGCAGGAATGTCTTCTCCGTCGACTGGGGCGCTGTCTAAGGCATCGCGAAAGGGGCCGTAGAAAGCACTGGCATACTTGGCCGTGTAGGCCATAATACCAATATCTGAGAAACCCTCGACGTCCAACTCTTCCCGAATGTAGCCGATTCTACCGTCCATCATATCGGATGGTCCCAGTATGTCAAAGCCAGCTTCTGCCTGTGCCAGCGCCATTTGAGCCAGTATGGGCAAGGTTTCATCATTCAGAATTTTGCCACCTTCCACCAGTCCGTCGTGGCCGTCCGAATTGTAGGGGTCCATAGCGACATCGCTGATGAGGCAACATTCGGGGAAGGCTTCCTTGATAGCTGTGGCCGCCTTGAGGTAAAAATTATCAGGATCGTGGCTGTAAGTTGCTGTTTTATCTTTTAACTGCTCTGCAACTCCCGGGAAGAGGATAAAGCTACGCAGTCCCAGGGCCATACACTCTTCGATCTCTTTGAGCAGCAAATCGATGGACCATCGATAATTGCCAGGCAGGGAGGGGACTTCCTCTTTTAGGTTGGTTCCATCGAGTAGGAAGAAGGGATAAATGAGGTTGTCTAGGGTCAAATGGGTTTCTCTGACCAAGCCGCGGATAGCGGCGGAGCGGCGGTTTCTTCTAGGTCTTTGCATGGCGCAAAGGTAGCGGTCGGAGGTTGTATTTGCAAGTGTTGAAAGCTAGCTCTTTTTCTTTCTTTTGGGTACAGGGTCGTGGCCGTGAGGCCCCCAGGGATGGCACTTACCGATGCGTTTTAGGCCCAGCCAGATACCGCGTAAAACGCCCCATTCTTCGATGGCTTGGACCATGTAGTGAGAGCAAGTGGGGTTGAAGCGGCATTTAGGACCCAAGAGTGGTGAAATAGCGATCTGATAAAATCTGATCGGGAGGATGAATAGCTTTTTGAGAAGACGGCCCATTATCAGAAAATTTAGTCTGGATTTATTTGATGAATTGCCAAATCTCCTTAAAGATGGCATTTAATTCTATTGCAGAGAAATTTCCATGTTTTTTCCCGCTTATTTGGAGCAGCTTATTTTTAACCCCTTGAGCTTCCAAAGCAGTATGAAGAGAGGTCGCTTGTTCAACCCTGACATTGATGTCTTCATCTCCATGAATGCTTAGAATAGGGGGCGTATTTGCTGTAATGTGGTTGATGGGAGAGGTCGTTTTTAGATATTGGCGCTCATTCCCCGTCCATTTATTCAATATCTCTTTTGTGTAAGAGGAATCGTCCCAAAACGCTATGGCTGTTTCCATTTCTGTTATGCCATACCAATTGATGATTCCCTGGATTTCACTTTCTCTTTTGTGAATTTCGACGCCATTTACTTTTGTTGTTTCAATCATTCCTGCCAAAAGGGCCAAATGTCCTCCTGCAGATTCTCCCGATAAATAAATTTTATTGACATCGAATTTATAGGTTGAGGCGTTTTCCTTCACCCAATTGATGGCATCGATACAATCGTTCAAAGAACCGATTAAATGGGTTTTATCCAGTAGTCTATAATCCACATTTACGACACACCAGCCTTTTTCAAGATAAGGGAGCAAGCCTAGAAACCTAGAGATTCTATCGCCTTCTACCCATCCACCACCATGAAAATATATCAATGTAGGTTTAGACTCATTTGATAGCTCATCCCAAGGCTCTGCCCCCAATTTTTTCGCGGGAAAATAGACGTCCAACTGCAGTGCCAAAGAATCTATTTTTTTGTACGTGATATTGGAGGCAATAGAAATGTCTTCCATGATGTGGTAAATATCCTTCATGTCTTTGCTCTGATTGCACGACAAAAATAATAGGGAGAATGACAGGAAAGTGTACAGTCCTAGGCGTTGCATAGCTATTCAAACTGAAGGCTGCCCGAGGGCTGGTTTCTAGTCAGCAATAAAAACTCGGATGGCTTTCCACTTCTCTCTACCATAATGATGTTTTTTTGATCGTGGTGGACATCCATAAGTACACTGCTGGAGACATTCAGTTGCTGCAAGCTGTTCACCCCAGTGATTTCCAGGTAGCACCAGACGGCTTGCAGGTCTTCCGAGGGCTCTTTGCCAATGAATTCGTAATCGACAGCCTGTTCGTTAACTTTTAGGACGAATTTCTCTCTGAGGTAAGCTGCCAGGTGGGTATCGGCGGTTGCTGCTTCTCTTTCGGTGGTTAGGAAGAGCTTATCGGCTCCCTGGTTGCGCAGGGCTGCTTCCAGATCGTCAATGAAAATATGAAAACTAATCTGTAGAGCTTCTTCCGACTCATTGAAGGCAATTTGGCACTTGCTGATGTGTATTTCGTGCGCTATAGCTGACTGGCCACTCGAAAACAGGGACTGACATAACAATAGGTACATCCAAATCATATGCAACATTTTTGCAAAGATACGGAGAATCTGCTTTGAGAGTGGTTAATAGGGCGTTAATGAAAAAGGGCCGGACAAATGATTTGACCGACCCTTTCTGCTGGTATTTTTTACAAATTCATTAGTATCTGTAGTATTCTGGCTTGAAGGGACCCTTTGCCTCAACGCCGAGGTAACTCGCCTGATCTTCGTTCAATTCTTCCAGTTCAACACCGATCTTAGACAGGTGCAGACGAGCAACTTTCTCATCCAAATGCTTTGGAAGCATGTAAACCTTATTCTCGTAGTTGTCGCTGTTTTGCCACAATTCAAGCTGAGCCAAAACTTGGTTGGTGAAGGAGTTGGACATTACGAAAGAAGGGTGTCCTGTTGCACAACCGAGGTTGACCAAGCGGCCTTCTGCCAAAACGATGACATCCTTACCATCAATGGTATACTTATCAACCTGCGGCTTGATTTCTACCTTGGTGCTGCCGTGATTTTCGTTCAACCACGCCATATCGATCTCATTGTCGAAGTGTCCGATGTTACAAACAATGGTCTTGTCTTTCATCATCTCGAAGTGCTTGGCAGCCACGATGTCCTTACAACCTGTAGCTGTCACAACGATATTGGCCTCTTGCAGAGCCGTTTCCATGCGCTTGACAGCAAAGCCGTCCATGGCTGCTTGCAAAGCACAAATCGGATCGATTTCCGTAACGATGACACGCGCGCCGGCACCTCTCAAAGAGGCAGCAGAACCTTTTCCAACATCGCCATATCCTGCAACGACAGCCACCTTTCCGGCGATCATTACATCGGTTGCGCGACGGATGGCATCCACACAGGATTCTTTACAACCGTACTTATTATCAAACTTAGACTTGGTAACAGAGTCGTTTACATTGATGGCAGGCATTGGCAGCGTACCATTGCGTTGACGCTCGTACAGGCGGTGAACACCCGTTGTCGTTTCCTCGCTCAATCCTTTGATGCCTTTGACCAATTCTGGATACTTATCCAAAACGACATTGGTCAGATCGCCACCATCATCCAGGATCATATTCAGAGGCTTCTCGTCTTCAAAAGTGAAAAGTGTTTGCTCGATGCACCACCAGAACTCTTCTTCGTTCATTCCTTTCCAAGCATATACCGGGATACCAGCTTCTGCGATGGCAGCAGCGGCATGGTCTTGCGTAGAGAAGATGTTGCAAGAAGACCAAGTGACTTCGGCTCCTAACTCGACAAGTGTCTCGATCAAAACCGCCGTTTGAATGGTCATGTGGAGGCAACCGGCAATTCTAGCACCTTTGAGCGGCTTAGACGCTCCGAACTCCTCCCGCAAAGCCATCAGGCCAGGCATTTCAGCTTCTGCAAGTTCAATCTCCCGACGGCCCCAGGCTGCCATAGAGATGTCTTTTACTTTATATTTAACTCGCTGATCTACATTTGACATACGGAAATAATTTTTTATGATGTTTTTTTAAATTGGACTGCAAAGGTACGACTTTCTCACACCTTTTTCAAATCCGAAAAAGAAGTCGCTAGGAATTGAGAAACAGCTGCTGCAAAATGTCCAAATACGGAGCGATTCGAGCGGTAAAAGTTCAGTCAGAGCATCAGGTTTTTTTCCTGCGTTGACCTTTTACCTTGCTCAGTGCCTCTGGTGTGATGCCGAGATAGGAAGCGATCATTCGCTGTGGGACCCTCTGGACAATATCGGGATAGGTCTCAATGAAATGTTCGTAGCGTTCGATTGCCGAGGCGCTCATGAGTAGGATGATCCTCTTTTGCAAGACGTTTATTCGTCTGAGGATTTTTTCGATATTAGGGCTTTCCTCATTTTTTTCAACGGCGATCAAGGTCGAGTTCTCGATTGCGTCGATGTACAGCTCGCTTGGCATGTCCGGTGGGTTGCTATCGGCGATTGTCCAATGCTCGGGCGCAAACATAAATATGTGTTCTTTCCCTTTGTTGTCAATCGAATAACTTCGCAAAAGGCCCGATAAAACAATGTAGACCCTTGTGCTGCGTTCTCCTTTCCTCTGTAGGAATTGTCCCTTTTTGATGGTAATTTTCTCCAAATTGCTCTAATTTTTTAGTGAGGAATAGGGTTTGTTGCAACTTGAATGTTTTATGGCATCACAACTCGCTTGGGAAGCGCATCTTCCAAGGTTGTTGCTCTTCGAGCTGGGCGGCCAATTGATAGAGCAAAGCCTCCTGACCGATGGCAGCAGTAAAGAGGGAGCCGATCGGTAGTTGGGTGGAATCATCCCAAGAGAGTGGGATTGAAGCTGATGGCTGGCCAGTCATATTCGACATAGGCGTGTAAGGAATATAGGTAAACGCCTTATCGATTAATTGGTCGAGGTTTTTTCGAAGCAGCGTGCCGGAGCCCAGTCGATTAACCATCTGAAGCAGCTGATCTTCAAAGGTTGAATTCTGCAGCGCTCCAGTTTCAATAGGCAACTGCGTTAAGGTAGGGGTAAGTAGTAGGTCGTGCTGTTGGTGGAAAGCACCCATCCTCCGGGCGAGTTGTCCCCAAACCCTTTTGGCCAGCGCATACTCCTCTGCTGAATAAGTTCTGCCCAACAAGCCCATGGCCCATGTGTTTCGTTCCAATTCGCTTTGTTGAATCTTCTTGCCTCGAAGACGGCCGATTTCTGTAATGGACGCAGCAGTTTCACCCGCTATGACAGGTAGAAAGCCGTTTACGATATCATCTCTGGTATAGGGAAGAGCTACTTCCTCTACTTCATGTCCAAGCCCTTTCAGCAATTCAACGACCTGTAGTAGGGCAGCTTTACATTTTTCTGCAACCGGTTTATCGAGGATATGTGCGTAGCTGTAACCGATTCGTAGTTTTTTGGGGCGTATTTCGATGGCCTTCAAAAAGCTTTCTGGAGATGCTTTGAGATATGGATCACCAGGATAGCCTTTTTGGATGAGGTCCAGGTAGGCTGCACTGTCGCGCACGCTTCGGCTCACACAATTTTCTACGACCGCCCCGCCCCACATTTCGCCATGCTTGGGACCAAGGCTGGTTCGTCCGCGGCTGGGTTTCAACCCGAATAGGCCACAGCAGGCTGCAGGAATTCGAATAGAGCCGCCTCCATCGCTAGCCGTTGCAAGCGGTGCAATCCCACTGGCCACGGCTGCAGCAGAGCCACCGCTAGACCCCCCGGGTGAATGAGCGAGGTTCCATGGATTGAGGCAGGCTCCGTTGAGTTCTGATTCGGTGTAGGAAGTCAGCCCAAGCTCAGGGGTATTGGTCTTGGCAATGAAGATAAATCCAGCGTCCTTCAACTGGCTGCTCAGGTAAGTGTCGGCAGGAGAAATATAACCTTTGAGCGCTTTGCTACCAGCCAACATGGGGGTTTGTGCCACTTCGAGCCCGAGGTCTTTGACCAAAAAGGGAACACCATAAAAGGGAGCTTCGGGATTGGCGTGTGTCAGCATTTCGCGTCCATGATCGTAGAGCTTGTGGACGATCGCATTCAAGCTTGGGTTGACAGCTTCTATGCGTTCGATGGCGATGTCCAGCAATTCACCAGCTGTGATTTCTTTGTCTTTTACCAGTTGGGCCAACTCGGAGGCGTCGCAACGGCGGTATTCTTCGAAAGTCATATTAGATGGGCTAAGATTTGAAGTAAGATAAAACATATTCGGTGAATGGGCATAGGTATATCAGTGGAAATGTGAGGGAAGCAGACTTCGTCGGCCGACAAGGCATGATTGTTGTAAATCCTTATTTGTAATCTACCATTTGATAGCGTTTTAAGTATTAAAGAAAATACTATGAGGAACATTAAGCACATCTCGACCACTCTTGTGTTATTGGCCGCTTTGGCCTTTCAATCTTGTAAGACCATTCAAAAGATACCCACTCAAAAAGAGCTGATCGTTGGGGAATGGTTGGTAGAATCCGTCAATGTAGGGGGCGAATTGGTGCCGGCAACGCTATTGGGTGGAGACATCCGCTTTTCCTTCAAACCCGATGGAACAGCTCACTTTACCACGCCCGATGGACAAACTGAAAAGGGGCGCTATCAGGTTCGCGAAGGAAAAATCTTTGATCCGGACAGCCCTGCCGACGATCCGGTGGATATTGTAGAGCTGAGTACGTCCCGCCTAGTCATCTCAATGATCGAGGAGGGAGAAAAGATGGAGATGACCCTAACACAGGCTCTGGCAGCAAATAGATAAAGTGGATGCATTTCCAAGCTTATGATTGGTTCTGCCACTAGAAAGAAAATTGCTGTAGGCTGTGGTGATACATCCTCTACAATCCCAAAATTTCCTGATAAAGACCATTTAGCTGGCGGCTGAGTACCTGCGGCTCGAATTGCTCTTTGTAGTAAGCTCTCCCTTTGTCGACAAGCATTTGTCTGAGACTGGAATCGTCCAGTAGCTTTTGGAGGCATTCTGCCAAACTCTCTGCCGACCTTGGATGTGCCAGCAAGGCGCCGGGGCCGGCCGTCTGGGGAATGGCTGAAGCATGGGTTGATATAACAGCGGTTCCCATTTGAAGGGACTCTACAATGGGCAGTCCAAAGCCTTCGTAGCGGGAGGGGTACACAAAAATCTTGGCAGCTTGGTAGAAGGCCGGTAGGGAGTGGTTATTGATGTCTTCACAAAAAATAATTTCCGATTGTACCTTTAGCTGTTGAATGCGGGCTACCAGCTTTTGTTTGTACCGCTTGCCTCTACCAACGATTACGAGGGGAATGCGGCTGTCTTTGGGCAGAAGAGCAAAAGCTTGGATAAGCTCCTGTAGGCCCTTGCGTTCTGTCAGATTTCCTACGTAGAGCATGAAGTTTTTGGGCAGCTGAAAATGCGCCTTCACCTTTTCAACCTTCTTGCTCGAGGCGGGCTGCCGAAAGGAGAGGCTG
>JBCCSZ010000292.1:0-10011 GCA_039199225.1 Bacteroidota bacterium | reverse complement strand
TTCGACCGATTTCCGGCAGCCACCTTCATTTCGGAGGCTAGTTCCAACAACCAATTTTTTTGCTGGCGCGTCATCGGAGGTAGCGGCCGCACATCTCTGATGGCCTTTCGTAGACGCTTCAAAATTTCATTGTAAAAATCTCTCAGACGAGCACCGGAAAAATTGGGTACCTTTTTCTCAAGGTCTACCTCCAACTCTGCCATTTGTCCCAACTGACGTTCCAACTGCCCTTCTTGCAAGGAAAGAACAGGCTTGTCTACTTTCATAAAGCGCGCCTCAATTCGGACGGGCAGCAACAGATGTGGAAAGCGACCATCCTTGGTGGCAACTTGGTTGCGGATGTTCTGCAATTCACTGTCGATGTAGGCGGCGGTTATATTTTCAGGCATGGTGTTTTTTTCTCTGGCTTTTTGAATTCACAACTTGAACTAGTCTTCATCTTCCGGCAACATCTCTCCGGCATGACGCGCAAAGATGACTGGATTTTGATAGAGAATCGAAGCCAACTCTGCCGAGTTGCTACCCCATTCCGGACGGGGCTTGCTAGGGTCTAGGTTGGTGGCCTCAAGGTTTTTGTTGAATTGGATGGTGTAAGAAGCTAGGTCCTCTTTCTGATCTACCAAATGCTCCCAGCTCAGGTCGTTCCAGGTATCCGGATTGCTGGTATTGGGCATTTTGCTTTCGTCTCCAAATTCATCGGCATAATCATCCAAGCCAAATTTAATTTGACCAGGGCGCTCCTTGAAAACGAAGAACCATCCGGGATCGGCGGTGGCAGGATTCACGGCTCTGGACCGAATGCGTTGCCCACGAGCATCATCGATGGATAAGTCAAAGCCAAACAGAAAAATATCTGGCTCCAATTCTGCAGAAAAGAGTGGATATTTGATATTGGCATCGATGTCATCGGCTAGGCGTCTTTGCTCGGTTGCATCGCCGCTGTCATAGGCGGCCCTTTGCGCAAAAACCATCGTGTTGGGATATTTCAGCAACAACTGACCTCGGACAACCAATACGATATTGCCATCGTCTTGCGGATCATTTTCATTCCACTGCCGAGAGCGGTTGTTGCCCAAACGCTGGTTCCATTGGTGCATTTTTTTAATGTCGAATTGCTTTTCGGGATCGTCCTCAAATAGGTTGTCTCGAACGTCCCAAAACTGACGAAAGTAGGTACCCCGCTGGTCCGTTGGAAATTCGCGCCAAAGCAACTCGCGCGCCATTTCGTGGTTCAGACCAGCCATGTAGGATTCGATGAAACGCTGATTGGTTTGGAGGATGGTAATGGAGTCCTGCGGCAATTTCTCTACATTGGGCAAGATGAAATCCTGCGACAATTTCTTGAGGTGGACGTATACCGGGTCTTCGAATTCAGGATGTGCCATGACCGGCTTCAACTCATCCACCCGGCGCAAAGAAGAACCATCCCATACTTTTATCTGGCTGATGACCCGCTTGGAGATGGTAAATACTGGATCGAGCTTCTGCTGCAGATCAACACCGACTGCATCGAGATTGGCCAGTTGCTCAAGCCGCGAAGGGAGTTCGAATCGAACCGATGTTTCATTATTGACGATGCTCTGCAAGGCGGAAAATCCACTTTGAAATTGTTGAATTTCCAGCTGGGTTGTCGCCGAACCAATGTGATCGATTTTGGTTTCACCGTCTTTGAGAATCAAAAGATTTAAATAGCGCTTACCACTCGAACCATTGCCAAAAAATGTTTCATATTCGGCTTTACGGATGGTGATGTTAATGGCTCCATCTATTAGCTCATAGGCCAAAATGGCATTGACCAATTGCAGCATGCGCGTTCGGACTTCGGCAGTGAGCTCCCCATCGTTGTTGATGGCGGTAATCCAACTGGGACGGTCGGCCAGCTTATCGTTGAGACGAGGGTTAAAAAACTGCAAAAAGGCATCCTTGGCTAGTAAATTTGGGTCGGCACTGTAGTTTGATTGGGCAAAATTAATGGCTGTAAAAGCATCCGTAAATGTCAGCGTATTGGCTGGATCGGCCTTCAATTTTGCCGTAGTAATGGATTGTGCCTCCGCCTCGTCTTTATTAAAATTTTTCAACAAGGACTGGTGGATTGAATTCAGGCTGGCAGACTGGCGATTCAGCTTGCGGTTGACTTTTCGATTCGGGCGAACAATGCGGCGAAAAGATGCGCTCTTGGCCACCACTGGAATTCGGCTTTCCCGAAATTGTTGGTTGAGCGTTTGCGACTGATCGATGTTTGAAACGACGTTGTGCATGGCACTTGTGAATCGCAAAAACCGGTCTTTGCTGCCCCTGCGCAGATGCTTTTTGTAAATACAACTGCTGGCTGTTTTGGAAAGCTCTGCCCGGCGGATTTTTTCATTGGCTTTATTGATTTCTCCGACCTGCTTCCAAGCTTCCTCCATTAAATTTTCCTGTTCTTTTTGAACCGTCTTGGTTCCCAGGCCCGCTGCTGCCCGATAGCGGGGATCGAGGTTGAGCTGGTGGACCCAAGCACGTCCCAGGGGCGGATTGTTGGGTACTTTTTTAATCATCGCATGCCATATGCCATAAGTCGGCGGTACAATGATGGGATCGTCCACTGCATCTGTCGCACTGCTGTAAAACGGATGGTCGATGTCCTTTGCCGTATTACCCGGTGCATCTTGGTCTTCTGACAAGTCAACAGATAAATTCAGAACCTTTCGCAGTTGATCTTTGAAGTCCACATTGCCAGGCTCTGTTAAAAAGGTGTCGGACACAAAATTTGGTGGCTTCAAAGCGCCTTCAAAACCAAGTGTCGAACGATGGGCCATGCCATCCAGTCCAAATCCGGGAGATTGCACATCCATTGGCATTTTTCCATTTTCCGGATCAGTGACTACAGGTTCCAAAATCGAAACCAAGGTCTCAAAATCGCCATAGGCTCCGGTGTGAAAATTCCATTGAAAATAAATCGGAAAGCTCCAACTCTCCTCCGATGGATCATTGCCGGGCGCCGTCATCGTCCAGGAAGCCTTTTGTGCTTTGGTCCCCGTCATTTCCAAGCCCAGTCCCGACAATCGACCGGTCTCAAAACTCGGAATCAAAAAGGCACTATAGGGCGTATTTTTTTGCAACTTCCGAGGACAAATCAAGCGAGAAATCCCCATATCTGGATCGGCATCCAATTCAGCATCAACCTCTGTCAAAAGCGCACTTCCACCACTGTGATCCAACTTCTGATTGATTTGCACATGCGCCCATGCCCACAGTTCATCCGCTTTGGGAAATGCCGCGTCGATCGTTCTTTGCGAAACAGTAAAAGAAGCCAATCCTTCATTTTTCTGTTGAAGGGTAAACTCCTCCTGATCCCTTTTCAGTACTACCAAGGTCAGCCAAGGACGCAAGCGACGGCTCCTATCGACCGTATTGTCATCGGGATTCACAGGGGTATAGCGCCAGGGAAAATCTTCTTCATAAAATTCGATATACGCCAAGTTGTTGGCCTCATAATTGGCAACGCCATTGCGCGGCTCCGTCCGGATGATGGCTCGATCGCTGACGCCCATAATGTCTCCCGGACCATAAATGGCTATCTGTTTGTTGATGACATTTTCGCCCAATGCACCATCTTCTTTGGCTGTATTTTCTACATACAGCTGAATGTCCAAATTGGCACGCACCAGTGCAGCGCCCTCTTCATCAGGAGCCGCATAGTGATCCTTTTCCAGGATACGGGTAGACAAACCCTGTCGAAACCAGGGGATAAAACTGTAATGGGCCAGTGTATCACTCATAGATTTTGAATTAATCCGTTAGTTGATAGTCGTTGACAATCTGTAATTTTCCTTTCAGTGTGGGATCGCTGCGAACGATTTTCCGCAAGGCATCATTGGCTTCCGCTTTGGTACCGATCGAAAAGTCTCCGCTGGTAAAGCGACTTAGGTTTTCCATACCAGCGATGGCAAATTTTTCACCTCCCAACTGAATTTTAGGTACTTTCTTTTTCAATTTGAGTTCTCTGGACAAAGCAGAGCGTCCTGCCGCTCCTCCTCTGGCCTCGCGCCGGAAGCGATCCATTTTTTCACCCATCGGCTGCAAACTCAGAGGCTGGAAAATATCGTATGGCTGGTCGCCGCCACGATCGAAATCCGAAGTGCGTACCTCATACGTTACCTCTCGGCCAATGGCGTAGTTAATCTTTATCTCGTCTGTTGCGCGCACTCGAACACCACTCCGCTCTTTGACATAGGAAGGTGATTTCAGCTTGTCCTGATCGTCTAAATCCGTAAAATTGGCCGGTGCAAAGCTGTCGCGTTCCTCATCAAGCTCCATATCTTCTCCGCCGATGCGCAGTCGATTGATGCGCGCACGCAAAATGTCGGATGGTACATTGTTGCCATACTTGGCAATGTCCATTTCCAGGGGAAGAACCGTCTGGCTCACTTTCAGGCTGCCAAAACTTTGAAGGACAATGCCATCCACTTCGGAATCGACCTCCCGCAAGCTGACCAGCACGAAACGACCCGAAGGTACCTGCCCAACCCAATTGCGATCTTGCCCGAGGGCTTCCAACAATTCGGGCAGCACCGGAATGGCAGGCATCGAGATGTCTTTGCGCTCGCCCCAAGTCTTGGAAAAGCGCACCTTGACTTTGAAGAATAGCACCTTGAAGGAAGCTGTTCCTTTGGCGCTCCAAGGCGTTGGTCCGGCCAGATCGAAGGAAAGCGAAATGGCAAAAAGGGTTGTACTGCCAACCATCACTTCAACACCCGCCCGAATGCCCGCCATAAATCGGAACGGACTGAATTGGAATAGTACATCGAAGCCAAAGTAACCGACGACTTTAAACTTGGAAACTTTGAAGAAAAAGTCTATCGAAGCTCCAAACTGAACCGTGTTGGAAGTAAGGGCAAAATAAGTCGTCAGCGTCAGTCTCGGATTGCCACTCAGAATATTGAGGGTCAGACGCTTCATGTTGCCAACGTTGAGGCGCGCCGGTGGTTCGAAGGCCGGATGGAAGCCACCAACCGACATGAGGAAGGCTTTCTCTTCGCCCCAATGCAAGCGCAGCGCCATATCGCCCTCCAAGGTGAAGGTCAAAATGCGAGAGCCAAATAAAGAGGCATCGAAGCTCAAGTATTTTTCGTCAAAATTGATGATGCCGACAAAGCTCACCTTGATGAGTATCAACGCCTTTTCTTCGGTCGGAAGGGCAATCTGGATGACCCCAAGTATGGCCAGCCGGACGGGATTGGAAAATTCGATGATCAAGCCAAACTCGATGGAAATCAGTTGGGGAACCCCCCAGGTAATCTTGGCCATCAGACCAATCATAAACTGGTCGCGCTGAGGTGGGAAGATCAGGCGAATATCGGTGATGATCCGAGTAATATTGGCCACCACATTTTCTGGAAAAAGAATGCTATCTAAGGAACCGGTCCGCACCCCTTCGCGCAGTGCATCTTCGTTCATCGTCCGGTTGATGCCGATGATGCCGCCCAGGCCCGACAAGAAGAATCCCATACCCAAGGCAATGCCCGGCGTAAATTGTACGCTGATGATGAGCAGCAGCGAAAAGCCTTTGGAACCATCCGGCAGACGGGTCGTAATCAATCCAACCGCCGTAACAACAAACATGTTTTGAATGGACAATTCCAGGGCGCCGCCGTAGCGCTCATTGTCGGGATCGAAGAAGAGGTATCCACCTCCTCGAACGGCCGGTGTATCCAGGGAAAGCCCCAGGCCGGTGGGTGGTTTGAAGGAAAAAGATAGATCGGCTGGACCGAGATTTCCACCACCATCGGGGAAGTTCAAGGTCGATGTCAAGCCCATATTTTCGACGATGGCCGTAAAAGGTCCAAGCTCTAATTTAATGGTCGTTCCGGCATCCAGGACAATGTCTCCATCCCGGAATTTGATGCCAATAATGGCTTCCTGCAGTTCGATGGGGCCAACCGAAACGTGGGTCGGCAGGCGAATTTCCAAGCCACCACTGCCCCGGATGTAAAAACCATCCTTGAGCGAAAAGCCCAATGTCATTCCAGCTTCGACGTTGACGCCATTGTCGCCCAGGACCTTGGCCAGGAAGCCGTCGCCATCGCCACCAGAGATGATCAGTCGAATGGCACGTAAGTCGATTTCAAAGCCGACATCTGCCTCGTTACTCTTGGTGGCAAAAACCCTGGCGCCCGGCCCTTCGATGGCAAATCGGGAAGCATTGGGCGAACCGACCAAAACAATTTCACCTGTATCCTCCTTTTGACGGATACCCATGGAAGCATGCACATCCACACTGTCCAGCGGAGCATCGAAAAAATTGGTAATGAACTCCGCACCATTGGGCCGCAATACAACGCCCAGGCCCGTATCTAAGGAGGCCGTCGTCTCAAAAGTAATTTCCAGCTTTTCGCTGATGTCAAAGTCGAACTCTGCCGCACCAAAGACATAGGGCAGCATGGCAAAGCCAGGCTTTTTGGGTCCTTGCTGCTCCACCGGACTGACGGTCAAGCCAAACTGACTGAACAAACCAGGCCAGGCTGCACGTTCGAAAATAGGCATCCGCAGCTCTTTTAAAACAATGGAGTTGTTGCCCAAAGCCAGGCGCATTTTCTCGCTTTGTGGATAAATACCGCCGGGCAGACGGAAGCCTCTCAGTAAAATATAAAGTCTTTGGAGAAACAATTGGTGATCGAAATCACTTTCCCATTTATAGAGTATTTCTGGTAATTCCTGTGGTGCTGTAAAATATTTCGGCAGTCGATCCCACCATATTTTCCGCAGAGTAAAAGCAGGCTGAAATTTACTCAAGTCTTCCTCCTGCTCAATCTCGTCGAACAGACCGATGAAAAGCAACAGACCATAGCCTTTGTAGCGATGGTTGTACATATACATCATCAGCAAGTAGTCGAGCAGTCGCTTGGGCAATTGATCGATTTCGCTATTGGCCAGAAAGCCAGGAATAACCGCCAGCTCGCCCTGCAAATCGTCAGACTTATCGGTTATGGAAGCAATGACATCGATGATTTTACCGAGAATGTTTTGCACTGCATCCCACTTCTCCTCATCCGTAGAAGCGGACGCCAAGGACTCCACGGCACCGACCAGGGCGCTGACTTTAGTGATGAGGTCGTTGATCGTACCAAAGCTGTTTCCATCCGGCAACTGGTAGCCCAGATCGTGAAACAGCAAAGTAATGCGGTTGGCATCGGTCAACTCCAAGAGTGGATTGAAAATAGCAGCTACTTCCTGCGAAACTTGTTCCAATGTATTTTGGCTCATAATCGCTTAAGGTCTGGTGATGATGTGATCATTAAAATCGGGATATGGATTGACATAATCATCCAAATCGTCTTCAGAGAGAACAGAAAGTTGACGAGCTCTGTTATGCGTTGCTCTCGCTGTCCCAACGGAATTCCCCCCTGGCAAAGCATCCTGCCACTGCGCCCGCATGAAACTTCTGATAGAATCATCCCGGACAGCATTGAAGATATAGAAACACCAATGTCCGACGGGCTCTACCAAGAGCGGCAATCCAATGAAGAAAAAATATCGAAAATCCGACCGGGCATTTCCAGCCGCCCCGATACTGGTCGTCCGGTCGATGCGAACTTTTGCATGAACCGCCATTTTAAAGGTATTCAGCGCTGTATCTGTCGTATTGAGAAGCGGTTGAAAGTGAGCCTCCAATTGTTGCCCCCAAGTCTGCAACTGTGCCAGGTCCATGCCGGGGGGCGCGGGATCAGGGACAATGCTCAAACCTTGCTGAATGGATACATTCAATAGATTTTGATGACTGGATGCCAAAGCTCCCGCCGTGGGTGTACCACCATCATCTATCAATTGTTGGATATTTTCCATCTCAGCTCGCAGAGGTAATACATGCAAAGTATGCTTACCGGGATCGTTGCGAATGATGGTATAATGGAAATGTTCACTCAATTCGTTAGCCCAACTTTGCAGTTGTGCAGCATCCATTCCTCCAGGCGCCGAATTTGGAACAATTGTTAATCCTTGTCCGGTAGAAATCGTCCGCAGCCGTTGGTAGCTGGCATTGAGGTCTGGGGCGGAAGGCGATGGTTGACTGGCAAGCTGCTGGATGGTCTCAAATTCTGATTGAAGGGCTGCCATTGCCGCATGCTGCGCTTCGATGCGCGTCAAGATGGCATTGGATGGCGCATTGGTAGATTCGTCAAATATCTGCCCTATTCTGGCAATGGTATCAGAAAAATCAAGGCCCGCAAAGCCTGACAAGCGAGGAGCCTCCATAGGTAAGACCGGCAAATCTCCTTTCCAAACCATCGCTGCAAAGGCAAAGTCGGATAAATCGGTCACATTCTCCCAGAAATCCATATGCGTTTCCAAGCCCACCAAATCCCTGACCTCGTCAAAGACGTCCTGCACCTGCTGAGACGTATGATTTTGGCCCTGTTGATTGTCACCATTTCCAAAAAGTGTATCCACCTCTGCTTCATTGCTTAAAGTAACACCAGCAGCAATGGGAAAACTCTGATACCATTCCGGTCCAGATACAGAAGGCAAATGCCCCGTTCTTCCAAAAAATATCCGCAATGCCTCCAAGTAGTCGGGGTCTTGGCCGATGCGGCATCCTCGGAAGTCAATCCAACTATTTTCATCAAAACGAGCTTTCACCGCGTTGATTCGGTTGCGGAAGTCACGCCCCATGGCAGCATTGGCCGAACGCAAGATATCATAGATAGGAACGGAGCCGAAATTAAAACTTTGGCCCGGGAAGGGATAATCCGCATTGCCCACAGAAGTCAAGCCAACCTCCGCTAGAGAGTAGCCCAAGATTTTTGTCTTGAGATCATCTATATCGGTATCTTGTAGCGATACGGCACCACAAATGGTAGTGTTAACCATTCTATCCTTGACGACATCCGCAGCAATGGTCAGCGCCGTCCTCAATTCGGTCCGCTGGGTAGGTGTAAGATTGGTGCCTCCCATCTTTAAATCATTGGGAGAGGATTCCTGTACGAAATACAAATCGGAGCAAATATAGAAGAACAACTCCAGATCGCTATTAGCTGCCGGACCATTATTTTGAAGACAGAAATTGGTATCTACGATGGTACTGGCAGAAGCATCGCCGCGCAGTGCATTGAGAAAACCATTGGTTAGATCGTTAAAAATGGGAAAGGTCTGAGAAAGAAAGATCAGCTGCAATTTCGTGATGCCTTCAACAGCTGTTCGAAGCGCATTTAAATCCTGAGCCCTTGCAGGAGCAGTGTGAACAGTTGTTCCAACTACTTTGTCTTTATACTTTTCAAACATCAGCTGAAAGGTAGCGACTATGGCATTTCGATTGGAATTGGAAGTATTCCCATTATTGTCGGTAAAAGGAGCCAAACGCGCATAGACAATATCAGAACAAGCAAACATAACCTGCTTAAAATGGCCACTAAGATTTGACGCACTGACATCGCCGAAGGGCTCCAACACCGCAGGATTCATGCTTGTTAATACCTGAACGAATTCACCAGTCAGATCGGGAAAAACAGGGCTGCTAGGATTCTGAGCGCTGTAGCTGATACTATTGAAAAAACTAGAAAAAATGGCTCGTAGGCCAATTTCATCGCTGGTCCCAAAGCCCTTCAGCATATCTTCCGTCACCACCCTAGGGCCGCCATTAAAAAAGGCCACATTCAGGTTGGCATTGCCCGAATCGTCTCCCAAGCCCACATGCCCGACAACCCGCAACCGACCGATGTGGGTCGATGGATTTCTGATGGCCCCGATTAATGCCTCCAGGGAATTAAAACTTTGGGGGTTCAAGCCATAAGTTTGGTGATAGGTAGTCGCAGAAGCAATGAAGCCATTGTCACTGGGCAGTGCATTTACGATGTAGGTCATCTCCGGAATGCGCTCTTGTTTGCCAAAATGCGTCGGAGGCGTCCCAATGTTGCCACCTACCGGAGGCGCAACAGGTGCCGTAGAAGCCAACTGAGCCCAAAGGGAACTCACCATACGACCGATCACTCTATCGGGATAAGGCATAGCGTATTGTTTAAGGTGTTGGTGGAGCCA
>JBCCSZ010000291.1:0-10017 GCA_039199225.1 Bacteroidota bacterium | reverse complement strand
GTACGTTTGCTTACGACTACAATCCCTATGGAGAGATGATCCAGCAGACCAATGCCAACAATCAAACCTACAATATGTACTACGATAGGCTTGGTCGGATGAGCTTGCGGATTGGGCCGGGGGAATATAGGATATTCAGCTATTATGGTCCTGGCTCGTCAGCTACCAACCGACTTCGATCGGTGACCAACAGCTACGCTTCTGAATCCGAGTGGTATTACTACGATCCGAACGGTCGGCTGAACCACAAGAGAAAACAGATCGATGGCGTTGATTTTCATACCTATTTCATCAAAAATGACTACGGCGATGTAACAACGCAGACCTTTCCATCTGGTGTCACTGTAAATTATGATTACGATTCGAATGGTTATCTCAACAAAATCGAATACCCGATGACACTAGGGAAGACAACCTTGTTTACCAGCCAAGCAATGAACGGTCGCCGCCAGTTTACACAGTACAAATTGGGGAACAATCCCTCTTCTACCATCACCTATGACTCAGGTATCCCAACGCGCTACTACACACCCGGTATTCAGGACCTCAACCTCGACTGGGATTTTCAAAGTGGCAATCTCGAAGAACGGGACGATCAAATAAAAGGTAGGCAGGAAATCTTTACCTATGATAATCTGAATCGCTTGGAAACTTCGCAGGTGAATGGCCAACCGCTGAACAGCCAAGGGTATACCTCCAACGGCAACATTGATTTCAAGAGCTATGTTGGAACGTACGCCTATGACAACAGTCGCAACAATGCCGTTGTCAATGTGTCCAATCCCAATAATGTCATTCCATCGGTGGATCAAGACATCGTTTACAACTCCTTCGACCAGCCATCGCTCATCACAGAAGGCAGCTATGAGTTGTCGTACAGCTATGGCCACGATCGCCAGCGGACCAAAAGTGTTTTACAGCAAAATGGGGTTACGGAGGTGACTCGCTACTACCTGGGTGACTATGAGGAGCAAATTCAAAATGGTGTCCAGCAACAACTGCACTACATTGATCCAGGACTCGGCTATGCGATCGTCATCGAGCGAACCAATGGTCGGGATCAATTTCACTACCTGTACAAAGATCACCTAGGGTCCTTCCTGACAGCCACCGACCACAGCGGAAACGTGCAAGCTGAGCAAAATTTTGATGCTTGGGGCCGTCGCCGCAACATCTCCGATTGGTCATATGACAACATTGGTTCTGTCCCAGATTGGCTGTATCGCGGATACACAGGCCATGAGGAACTACCCGAGTTTGGACTGATCAATATGAATGGTCGCCTGTACGATCCGGTGGTTGGCCGGATGCTGAGTGCGGACAACAATGTTCAAATGGGGGATTTCTCCCAGAACTACAATCGCTACAGTTATGCGTTCAACAATCCACTTCGCTATACAGACCCCAACGGTGAGTCGATTGTAGCTGCCATCGTCATTGGAGCTGCGATTGGAGCTGCTACGCATACGGCGACCTACTTCCTTTTCCGAAATGCCTATCCAAATGGCTGGAATTGGGGCTCGTTCTTCGCCTCGATGGTTGCAGGAGGTGCCGGTAGTGGTGTATCAGCAGCCCTGGCCCAGGCAGGTATAGGTGGTTTCTTTGGAGGATTTATTACAGGTGTAGCAACCGGTACTGCCCAGGGGGTCACGGACGGCCTAATCAATAAAAACCTCAGTGCCGATAGGGTTGCGACAAGTGCTCTGGTGAGTGGACTGATGTCGGGGATTAACCAAGGCATCCAAGCCAGTATGGACGGTCGAAGTTTTGCCGATGGCAGCATCGTCCGGGAAGAGGTTGTAGCAGACAATGTGGTTGTAGAGGTTAGGCAAGAAGGCAGTAATGATTGCGGTCCAGCTTGTGTGGCTGCTGTTGATCAATCTTTAGGTGGCGACTTGACAGCAGAGGAGGTTCGTGCTTGGTTTCCAAACACCACACCCGACGATCCATTGTTGGCTCAGGAACTATGGCTAGAGTATGCGGAAAGAACCGGAAATGCGATAAATGTCGTGCCTGATGTCACCCTAGGGGCAGTTGAAAGTGCTTTGGCCAATAATTTACAGGTATCGGTTATTTTGAGTTCTGTAAGCGTAGAAAACGACATAGCACACGCTGTTGTCGTAGTTAATATCATCGAAAAAGAGATTACGAAGGTAAATGGGAAAACAATAGACAGAACGCTGTATACTATAATGGACCCTGCCCGTGGATTGCGTAGAATATCATCGAGAAAGCTTTTGAATGCTAAAGCGATTGTTTTAATCAACGGCAGATAAAACGAGATAGGTCTGTCTAAAAGGTCTACAGCTCTTCACGGAGTTTGGCCAAAAAGTTACGCGTCTTTTGTAGCGAATCCAGCATTTGTTGGCGTTGCAAAAGGCGCTCTTTGTTTTCGCGAATTTCTCGCTTGGCCCCTTCCAGGGTAAAGCCCTTTTCTTTTACCAGGTGGTAAATCATTCGGAACTGCTCGATGTTTTGTTTGGTAAAACGCCGATCTCCCTTGCTGTTTTTGTGGGGCTTCAAGATGTCGAACTCCGACTCCCAAAAGCGGATCAAGGACTTGGAGACATTGAACATTTCGGATATTTCGCCAATGGAATAGTACAGCTTGGAGATTTCATCTTTTAATTTCGGCATGGCAGTGGGATTAGAGTGATTCGAATACCTATTTTGGCGGATAGGTCGCTTCGCAACTTGGCTAATATAACAATGATTGAGTGGATTATCAAATTTTGCAATTGCTTTCGAAAGCCTTGCACATCTTTCGTATCTTGGAACCAAGATGCAAATGCTTTCCTCATTCCGCAATTTTTCCCCCTTTGGCATCCTGGCAACTGTTTGGTTAGCAGCTATTTTTATCGTTCAACCCTTTGGTGATTTTCCGCTCAACGACGATTGGTCCTTCGGGCAGTCGGCGCTCGACCTGGCGCGCAAGGGGCGCTTTGTGCTGGGGCATTGGCAAGATATGACCCTGCTGGTACAACTGCTCTGGGGGGCTGCTTTCTGCAAGCTTTTTGGCAGTAGTTTCATCGTCTTGAGGTGGTCTGTTTTGTTGCTCAGCCTGTGGGGCCTGTGGGGGACCTACCGCCTGGGGGAGGGCTTGGGCATTGCTCCCTGGCACCGCTTATTATTGACTGCTTGTGTTGCCTTCAATCCCTGGTATTTTTCTCTGTCCTTTTCTTTTATGACAGATGTTCCCTTCTATGTTTTGCTGATTTGGTCCTTTTGTTACTACCAGAAAGTATTGGTCTCCAACCGTTCCGCCGATTTTCTATTGGGGATACTTTTGGCTGTATTGGCAACGGGCATTCGGCAGTTTGGCATCCTGGCACCTCTGAGCTTTGCAGTGGCCTATCTATGGCAGCATCGAAACCTTCGGGCCGCTGGCCTAGCTGCTTTATCGATCGCTGTGGCTTTTGGCAGCCTACAGGGATATGTACAGTATCTCGAATCCATCCGTCCCTTGTCGGCCAGCTTTGGGAGCTTTGGTCAGCTGCTCAAGCAATTGGGCGACGGCCCTCGCTGGGAGGAATTGGGCATTCGCAGCGGACAAATTCTCTTCTACATGGGCCTGTGGTGGTTGCCTGCTGCACTGATCCTAGGTTGGTATCCGACTTCTCTGCGACGCTCCTGGGCCAGCGGCCTGCTGGCTTTGATGCTCACACTAGCCCTGGCCTACATCGCCTGGGATCGCCTGCCTGCCGGTAACATCCTCAATAACTGCTTCATCGGCCCGCTTACGCTGAAAGGTGCTTTCATGGGACAACATACTTTTCCCAGCCTGTCGCCCAGCCAAATGAATGCGTTCAAATGCCTGGGTTTTGCAGGGCTTTTCGTTTTACTATGGCATTGGTTTCGGAGGCTGACCTATAGGGAAGTAAATCTGCGCTCTGCCGAGTTTTCCATCCGGCTGATGAGCTTTTTAGCCATTGTGTTGTACAGTGGTTATTTGCTGATTGGCTTTTTGCTTTGGGACCGCTATTTCATCTTGCTCCTACCGCTGCTGGGTTTATTGGTTTTTTCAAAAAGCGATCGGGCGGGCCATTGGATGAGTCGGCTCATGGGGGCGGTATTATTCCTCGCAATGCTGCTGTTTTCCATTGCTGCTACCCACGACTACCTCGCTTGGAATGGCGCCCGTTGGAAAGCCTTGAACGATCTTGAAATAGAAAAAGGAATTCCGGCTTCGCAAATCGATGGAGGTTTCGAGTTCAATGCTTTGCGGCAAACCAATGGCAATGAGCGCAATTCCATCAGCCCATATGGCAAAAGTTGGTGGTTTGTAGAAGAAGACCGCTTTGTGGTTAGTTTCTTACCCATGCCTTGTTACCAAAGCAGGGCCTCCTATACCTATCGTCGCTATTTGCCGCCCAGGGTTGATACCATCTATTTGAATGAACGCCAGCGATTGGAGGTGCTCGACAGCCTCTACCTCGGTGCCGAACAGCTGGCAGAGGAGCAGGGGCGCGACAGCACCCGGCGTCGGAGTGGATTGTTTGCCCTTCGCCTCGACGATGTCAACCAATATGGCTTTGCACATACCTACGAAAATGTCCATGCCTGTCAACGCCTCGACATCAGCCTTTGGCGCTACAATCCGAATCACAGTGAGTGTGGTTTAGTGGTTGCTCATCCAAATACGGCTGTTTTTTACACTTTTATTCGCGGTGCCTTACAGCGGGACGAAAAAGGTTGGGAAAATATTGAAATAAGTTTAACTTTACCAACCAGCTTTCTAGGCCACAAAATCGATATATACGTATGGAACCCTGGTGGCCGCGCAGTATGGTTTGATGATTTAAAAGTCTTTAGAAGAGAATAAGTTAGGCTAAGGATGGATTGCTTCGCAATGCAACCCCTTTATCCAATTCAATAATTATTTTTTTACTGGAAAAAACCATAAAAGAGATGAGAAAATTATCATTATTTCTAAGTCTTGCCTTGAGTATTTTATACTTCCATTCAGCAAACGGACAGATCGGAAAGGCACCCGAAGGCTATTCGCCACAAATTGGAAGTATGGTCTTGATGCTGGAAGATTTGAAAGAACGCGTTGCATACACGGTTAAAGACCTAAGTCAAAAAGAAACGGATTTTTTACTGGATGAAAAAGCCACTAGAGTTGGGGCTTTGGTTCTTCACTTGGCTGCCACTGAAAAGTTCTACCAAGTCTATACTTTCAAAAATAGAGGCTATAGCGAAGAAGAAAAGTTGGTCTGGGACATCCCTATGGACCTCGGTGATAAGGCGAGAGAAGAGCTGGTCGGTAAGCCCATCGACTACTACCTCAAGCGGTGGGATGAAGTAAGAAAAGAGAGCTTGCGCCTGCTAAAAACCAAAGACGATGAATGGTTTAACTCAAAAATGACCGACAGTGACTTGACAAACCACTACGCTTGGTACCACGTCATGGAACATCAAGCCAACCACTTGGGGCAAATTCTTTTGGTTTTGAATAGGGCGAAGTAAGGAGGGGAGTGGTTTTGTGATTTGGTGATTGCCTTTGGCTGGTGATTTGGTGATTGAGTGGTTTTGTGATTGCCTTTGGCTGGTTGTTTAGTGATTTGGTGATTTTGTGGTTGCTTTTGGCTGGTGATTGAGTGATTTGGTGGTTAGTTAGTGTTTTGTCCTCCGATCATTTGTAGTAGCCACTCTCGTTCGGCAATGCGGCTGGTGGCCTCTACGGTTTGGCGTAGCTTGTGGCGACCGGCCTGCGTCGGCGTACGGAGTAGTTTGCGGACGAAGCGAATTAGGTGGAGGTAGTTTTCGCGGTGGTAGCCAATATTCTTTTGGCGTTGTATGTAGGTATAAAAACTGTCGAGTAAAGATTCTAGGGCATCGTATTCGCCTTGCTCGTAGTAGATGCGCAGCAGCATGCGGCGTGTGTCGAAATTACTGAAGGCATCTTTGAACTCTACCTGTTGTAACAGTGGGATCGCTAGGTCGTATTCACTGCGCTGGAAGTGGTAATAGGCCAAGTTGTATTTGTAGGCATTTTCGCCCGTCAGGGGGTCGAGCCGGTCTTTGTAAGACTCTTGGAATTGGGCAATCCAGTCAAATTCTTTTAGGGAAATGCCCAGTCGGATAATGTTTTTATAGGTATGGTCTGACAGGATGCCATTTTGTAAGAAGGTACCATTTTCAACGCCGGATCGATACAATTCAAATGCTTCTCGCACATACTGCGTATCCCCCTTATTGAGCCGTTGGATGCAGTAGTTGACGGCGATTAGAAAAATGTCGAGTGCTTCATTTTCCGAAAATTGCTGCCAGTGCTGGTGGATGAGGTGCTTTAAATTGTTGAAGTAAAAATCATTGTCTGGGTCTTTCAAGGCTTGGTAGGCATGGTAGTAAATGGCAATGGCTGGTATTTCGGAATAATCTTCTTGCTCCACTTGTGCCAAAACCTGTGGCAATAGTTTTAGGTGGAAGTCTTTTTTCAAAATATTTTGCTGCGTCAAGGTAGCACAGCCGTGCAGCAGTGTGTTGGACAAGTAGAAGGTCGTTAACTCTTCAAAGCGTTCTTGCAGGTAGGTATCTCCTTTTCGGCTTCGCTGCGACTCGAATTGGTACAGCTCATAAAAGCGTTGGTAATTGTAATAATGGTGGTGTGTATTTCGCAGAGGATGCGCCTCCTGTAGCTTTTGCCAGTTGGTGATTTCTTTCTGAAACAAGCTGCCTTCCCCCCGTCTTCGCAACGCCTGACACAGTTGCTGTTGCTGTAAAATTGGTTGGCTTTCAAACTCGGCCTGCTGGAAATATTTTCGGATGAGATTCATCAAAAAAGACATCACATAGCGCAACTGTTGGATTTGAAAAGTCTCGCCTGGATAAATGGCTGCAAACAGCTTTTCGCGCACTACTTTTTGTGCTTTCAAAGGGCTGTGTGCCGCTAAGTATTCGAACAATCGAACAACGTCTTGGCGCTGATTGAAGTACGGAGAGGCAACAAATTTGCCCAATTCTCTAACATCTCGCTTCGAAAGCCTGGAAAAAACTCGGATAAGCGTACTGGAATACATGAATCTTTTTTGATGGATTCTGTTCTAAATAGTTGAAAAAGAGCTGTTTGTGTAGGGAGGTTGTGGTATTTTGCTTGATAAGTTAGGAAAAATGTCTTTGTTTTTCAAGTTCGTACTATTGATATTTGGTAAAACAAGGCTTCTGTACTCCAAGCAAAGGATAATATTATGAAAACGCGAATCCCCATTTTCCTGCTCCTGTTGTGGTTTTTGGTGCCGCAACTGTTGCCTGCCCAAGGCTGGGAGCGGATATATAAAGAGGGGCTCTCAGCCAACACCCACGACCTAATTCCTACCCTGGATGGTGGTTTTTTGATGAGCGGTTCTGTCAAAACATCCGTCAATGGTGGTCGGCAAATTCTATTGCTCAAAACAGATGCCGACGGCCATGTCCAATGGCGCCGATCCATCGACACCAATTACGACCAAGTAGGTGTTTCGGTGGTCCAAACGCCAGCAAACGAATACTATTTGATCGGCCATTTCCAAACACTTGACAATGCCGATACAGACCTGACACTGATCAAGCTCGATGCAGCTGGCCAGGTGCTTTGGCAGCGCTTCTTCGATGAAGAGTTGGACCAGCAGGCTAAGCGCATTCGCTTGCATCCCGACGGCACCATCTGGGTGCTGGCCAGTACGATCATCGACGACAATGGTCAATTGCAGGAGCGATCTCGATTGCTGCGCTTTCTTCAGACGGGTATTTTACTGAATGCTTACACCATCGGAGCGGCATACGATCGCCCAGTTGATCTGTCGATTGCATCGGATGGCAATTTGGTGGTTTTGAGTGACCAAGGGCTTACAAGCTCGAATTTTGAAGACGACCTCGTGCTGCGTAAGCTGAATGGGAATGGCATAGAACTTTGGGAAAATACCTACGGTGGTCCGTTTGGTGAGCATGCTGGCGCGTTGATACAAACAGCGGATGGCGGCTTTGCCATGACAGCCTATTTGTACGGCGGCAACCATCAGCATGAAGACAAGGGTGTTTTGCTCTTCAAGACCGATTCAGATGGGGTGTTGCAGTGGCAAAAACACTACGTACATTTTCCGGCGGCCCCAGGTTGGTTGTCCAGGCCAGGGATCGGCAGGGACCTCAAGCAAGCAACCGATGGTGGGTTTTTAATCAGCGGCGCCACTTTTGATTATCCTCCCTTCGACGCCTTTTTGATTCGGACACAAGCCGATGGGACAGAGCGTTGGCGGCGTTTGTATCGCGGTGGCGAGGATTACTCTGCTGCCTTCAATCGGATGCTCTCTTTGGGTGAAAATGGCTATTTGATGACTGGCCAGATCAACAGTGGTCAGCCCAACGGTTGGTGGTTGCTGAAGGCGGATACCCTTGGTCGGACGCTCTCTGCTTATTTGGAAGGCGTGGCTGTCTGGGACGAAAATGCCGATTGTGCAGCATCCGTTTGGGAAAGGCCCCTGAGCGACTGGAAAGTACGCCTCTCCGGCCCAGACGAGCGATTGTTGTCCGTTGGTCAGGGCATCTATGGAGCCGATGTGGATACACTCCCTTACGCTGTGGAGCTGATTCCCCCCAGCCCTTACTGGGATGCTTGTCCGCCCCAACTGGTCAACATTACCCAGCTCTATGATACCACCCTCAGCCAATTAGCCGCCGATCCTGTCTACGACTGTCCTCAACTAAGTGTCAACATCGGAGCGGCCAACTTGGTGCAATGCGAAACAACCGCTTATACCATTGCCTATTGCAACAAAGGCACGACCGTTGCAGAAGGTGTTTATATTGAGCTGCTGATCGATCCGGATTTGACAGTAGATTCAACGTCCATTCCGATTGATGATCAATTGGACCAGCTGTATACTTTTCTGCTCAACGATGTGGCGGCAGGAGAGTGTGGCCAATTTCAGTTGTATGCTACCTTGAATTGTGATGCCATCTCAGGAGCGACACACTGTCTTGAGGCACATATTTATCCTGACTCGATTTGTCTTCCGCCGGATGCCGCCTGGTCGGGCGCCAGCATCGAATTGGAGGTAGATTGTAAGGGGGATTCCCTGCAATTGGGCATTTACAATAATGGTTTAGGCGATATGCTCGCTTCCCATAATTTCATCATTATCGAAGACGATGTCATTTTGCGTACGGAGCCCTTCGACTTGCCAGCCGGACAATCCATCTTGCTGAACGAGTTGCCGGCAGGTGCGACCATCCGCCTGCAGGTGCCGCAAGTAACAGGGCATCCTGGAAACAGCCATCCGACGGTGGTCTTCGAAGGCTGTGGTGGGCCACCGATTTCGACGGGCTTTGTCGATCAGTTTGCAGAAGACGATGAAGACGACTTTGTGGATGTTCACTGCATTCAAAACCGCATCGACCAAGCAAAGAATGGTCTTTTGGCCTATCCGGAAGGCTACGGAACGGAGCATTTGATCGATTCGGGCCGGGAGTTGGAATATCTGTTGTACTTCCAAAATGAGCGGAGCGATACGGTCCATCGACTGGTGATTCGAGATACGCTCAGCCCCCTTTTGGACATTGAGAGTCTCCGCGTAGGGGTCAGCAGCCATCCTTTTCGGTTGGTGTTGCAGAACGACAGCATCTTCCAATTGATCTTTGATGACATCGACCTGCCGCCAGCCAGTGCCAACGAATTGGCTTCTCGGGGCTTTGTGAAATTCAACATCGGGCAGGCTGCTGGGAATGGCGTTGGAGATGTGATCTTTCATCAGGCCAGTTTGTATTTCGATTTTGAGGCGCCTTTCCAAACAGCGGAAACCTTCCATACCATCGGCAAGGACTACATCAACCAAAAAACCGTTTCTATCGACCAAACCACCCGTAAGCTGCCAGCCATCCAAATACGACCCAATCCGATGTATGACAAAGCACTCTTTGATCTATCTGGCGTAGAGGGAGCTGTGAAACTTACTTTGTACGACATCGGCGGCCGCGAACTCCTGCAAAAAAGATTTCCCCAAAGCCGTTTTACCTTTCTCCGGAACCACCTGACAAGTGGCG
>JBCCSZ010000290.1:0-10018 GCA_039199225.1 Bacteroidota bacterium | reverse complement strand
GCCTTGTCCTTTTGGCACTTTTTTTCTCCGATATGCTCTCTTTTGAACTGACACTATTGTACACTTTACAGGTTGGAAGCTTGGTGCTATTTCTGACAAATGTATTCAGTTCCAAGAAATTAGCGATGGCTCAGTGAGCTTCTTGAAGTGGCTATTCCTTTTTATAGTCTTTGTATCCAATGCGTTCCAATTTTTCGTATTTCTGTGCAACGCCCTGTGCCAATTCCTTTTTGTAAGCAGCCACTTTGTTTTGGACAGATTGGTCTGACGATCCGATGATTTGAGCAGCTAAAATTCCCGCATTTTTGGCACCATCCAAGGCCACTGTAGCGACGGGAACGCCTCCAGGCATTTGTAAAATCGATAAGACGGAGTCCCAGCCATCGATGGAATTGGACGAATGAATCGGAACACCAATGACGGGTAGGGGAGAGAGCGAAGCTACCATGCCTGGCAAGTGCGCTGCGCCACCTGCTCCAGCAATCACTACCCGGATGCCACGCGTATGCGCTGATTGAGCAAAGCTAAAAAGTCGCTCGGGCGTTCGATGTGCCGATACGATGGTTAATTCAAAGGGTATGTCGAATCCCTCCAAAATATCTGCAGCATTGCGCATGACCTCAAGGTCGGAATCCGAACCCATTATAATACTTACCAAAGGCGTACTCATGTCGTAATTTTTAGTGTGTTTTGAATGAACCTAGCCCGATCGATGGCTTGCTGAGGGTCAGCGTCGATCACGGTGGCGTGTCCCATTTTGCGGAAGGGCTTTGTGACTTCCTTTCCATAAATGTGCAGGTAAGCCCCATCGATCTTCAGGCATTCTTCCAGCCCCGTGTATCTCGCCGTCCCCGTATGCCCCTCTGCCCCCAGCAGATTGATCATCACGCCAGGCAGAATTGCATCTGTCTTGCCAAGCGGCCAGTCCAAAACTGCCCGAAGATGCTGCTGAAATTGCGAGGTGTAACAAGCCTCGATGGTGTGGTGGCCGCTGTTGTGTGGCCGCGGAGCCACCTCATTGATCCAAATCTCTCCCTGTTTGGTAAGGAAAAACTCAATAGATAGCAAGCCACAAAGGTCATAAGCCTCCGCCGTCTGGATGGCCAGTGCGGTTGCCTTTTTGGCCACCTCCTCTGAAACATCTGCCGGCCCCAGTAAAAACTCTACCAGGTTGGCCACCGGATGAAACACCATTTCCACCACTGGAAAAGCTTTCACCTCGCCGCTCGGATTGCGAGCGACTTGCACCGCCAGTTCTTTGTGAATATCGACCAAAGGTTCGACCATAGAAGGCCCATCGATCAGCTTGTGCCAGTCTGCCTCCGTTCTGATGATGGCAACGCCACGGCCGTCGTAGCCCGCCGTCCGAGATTTTTGCACAAAAGGCAATGTCAAATCACCTTCGGCTACCGCCTTGCGAATGTGGGCCGCATCATCAAAAAGCTGAAAGGGCGCCGTCGGAAGCTCATGGTCCCGATAAAAACATTTCTGCAGCCCTTTGTCCTTGATGATGTCCAATTTATCTGGTGCCGGATGGACCGTTTTCCCCTCCTTCACCAATTGGTGCAAAGCCTCCGTATTGACATGCTCGATCTCAATGGTCAGCACATCCACTTGCCGCCCGAAGGCCAGTACATCCTCGTAGTTTTTAAAAGAGCCCTCTACGAAATGGCTACAGGAATTCCCCGCTGGAAAATCTTTGGAAGCATCCAATATCCAGGTTTGGAGGTCCATGGGATTTGCTGCGGCGCACAACATTTTCCCCAATTGTCCTCCTCCAAGAATCCCTAATTTGAAGTTGGAATTGATCTTTTCTTGCATAGCGCGAAAATAGTCTTTCCTTTCAAAACCACAAAATCACCACAAAAAAAGCCCCCCACCACCGGAGTGATGAGAGGCCGTCCCAAAAACTGATTTTAAATGACTTTAAACAGTTTTTGATTTAACACACAATCACCTATTTCTTTCCATCCATTCGAAGCATCCGATGGGTGAGCGTACCGCTGGGATGCGACAGCTCGCAGATGTAAAAACCAGGGCCGGGAAAAAGCTCCGAAGGCAATGATAGTTGCTGAACCCCTTCGACATACGATGCTGTATGACGCTTGATCAGATGACCGGATACATTGTAGATGGTAATAGTCGTTTTGCTCGGCTTGGGAATGTAAAAATGAATAGTGGTATTGGCTGAAAATGGATTGGGTGTGTTCTGTAAATAGCCAGCAGTCGATGGATCCGTTTGTTGATGGAATGGTGTTGAAAGTAGATTACTTGTATGTGACGTTGCTTTTTTGATGGCTGGTTGTGTGGCACCTGCTTGAGCTGCCTCTAGGTTTCTTTGCCCTTCTCGCTCGCAGTTTTCCTTTGGGTCGGCAATGAACACGAAGGTACTGCATTGACTCGTATGGCCGCTTTGATCTTCTACAATCAAAAAGACCTTTTGCATGCCCAGGTCCCGGCAACCAAATTGGAGGCTTTCAACTTTGGGTAAAGAAGGATTTATGCTGTTCCGTTGAAGGCCCATGTTGGAGAGTGCGCAGTTGTCGTGGCTGAAAACACTGACATCTGATGCCTCTATGGTTATTTTTTGGTCGGCCGGCAGGTCTAAGGAAGTGCCGTTGATGCAATTGGCCTTAGGTTTTGAACAATCTTTGACAGTGAAATACTGATCACATTGAGATACGTTGCCACAAAGGTCGCGGATGGTCCAGTAAACGCGATGTTTGCCAGGAGGAAAATCGCCTTCAAGCGTCTTGTTGTGGCCTGTATCATTGATTCGGCCGTTGTCGTCTAAGTCCAGTCGATAGGAGATGTCTAGTTGGTCAGTGGGGGTTTGGTCGTCGGTGGCATCTACCTTTAGTTGGATGATTTGAGGCGAACAGTCGTAGTTTTTCAAGCAAAAAACCTGTTCGGAACAGTTGGATTTGATTTGAGGCGCCTGTTGGTCTGTACAGTCGCTTGCGTGTGCAAAAACCACAACTCCCACAAGCAAACAGCCCATCAAAAAGATGCATTTGAGGGGGTGGGTACTTGAATGGGCGTTGTATGTTTTTGTTTTTTCCATGAGATTATAAATGTCGGTGGCCTTCCAAGCAAGAGACTTGGAGAAAACCTAAAATGAGTTACTTATCGTTTAAATGCTTACAGCTTTCGGGAGAAGGAAGCTACGCTACGCTAATACAGAAGCGTTTTTCTTAGGGGGAGTGCGTGGGAAGGTTTATCTACTAATTATACACACAAAGGTAAGCGATAAAGGAATGGCGCACATACCCGAAAATCGGTATTTTTCATATACGCAAAAGTAGAAATACAAAAGCCGAAAAATGCGCTTGGCATTTCCCGGCTTTTCGATCTGTTGTTTCGTTGATCAGACGTTGTCCTTATCGGTTGGCAAAATATTGTTGAAGCGCAACGCCTACTTTTCCAATTTCGCGCTCTGATTGGTAGATGCTGTGAATTCTCTTATCAGGGGTAATCAGAATGAACTTGGCATTGCCCAGTTGGTTGCGATCGGCAAAGGACGCTTGCTCGAAGTTTTTGGAGTCGTCGTGGATCATCGACCAAGGCAGGGCCAATTGTTTGGCTTGCTTGCGAATCTCATTGGGGTAATTGTCATCGCTGATGCTGATGATGTGAATGTCGTATTGTGTGTAAAAGGATTTCAGATATTTTTTATTTTTCTTGCACTGCTGGCAGTCCAAGGACCACAACTCGATCAGTACAGGCTTTTCCAATAATTGGTACAAGTTTAATTTTTTGTTGAAGACGTCATTGAAGATGGTGTTTTCCACCATCATGCCAGTACCCCAGCCCATTTCTCCACTCTTGGAGGTGAACTCGTCCGGGCTGATGTTCGGAATTTTATCGGATGCTTTTTGGGCATACAGGCTGCTTGAGGTCGACCAGGCCATTCCCAGAAGAAAAATGATACACCATCCTAAGCTTAAAATCGGTTTCTTAAATAATCTCATGGTTCAACAGTTTGGTTTAAAAATAACAGATGACAACGGCAAAGCGAATAGTGCTTTGCGATGGCTACGGATGAGCACAATGCACTCAAATTTTCACCATCTGATGATATTGTAAAATACTTGAATATGTCAACGGATCAACACAGCGAATTATTACGGCTGGGTTTGCCATAAATGACTGAAACACTGTGAAATTGTTGTAGAAAAGGTCTAGATGTCCGACTGGCAATATAGCTCAAGTTGTTTTGAAATCGATACTTTGTGAGCAAAACCTTTGATGCTAAAGGCTTTTTTCGTCAGACATAAGGATTAACGAGCGGGCAGGAGAATTTATTTTGCACAAAAAAATCATTCCGACCTCCAAAAGGAAATCGGAATGATGTCGAAATTTGTATCGGTTATCCTACTTGATTTATTCAATTTTCATTAGCCGCGGCTGCGAACGTCGCCAGAGCCCAATATCTTTGAGCGAACCTTGGGGCTACCTGTGTAGTACACATCGCCACTGCCCGTAATGGTAGCTTCCAAGCTGTTGTCAGCGTGTACACTGGCTTTGCCAGAACCGGTGATGGATACCTCGCAGTCGCCTGCTTTGAGTTCTTTCGCCCTGTAGTTGCCAGAACCGGTGATCTCGACTTCCATGGTCGATGTTTTACCAGCCATGGTAATGTTACCAGAGCCACTAATTCTGGATTCAACCCGCTTGGCGTCAAAATCCAAATCGATGTTTCCAGAGCCACTGACGACAATCTTAATGTCGTTGAGCCCCTTGAAGCGATCTTTGCCATCGATATTTCCAGAACCGGACAAAACCACCTCTGTCAAATCGGGGGTCGTTACATATATTGTTATCGGCTTATGGCTTCTGAGATTCTTCTTTGTACCGATTTCCAGCGTTCCACCATGAACCTCGACCTTCATCGCATCAATGATGTTTTGCTGTGCGTCTACCACTACTTTGTGCTGTCCTTGTGACAAAACTACATCTGCTCCTATCATTAGTTCTAAACCATCAAAGGATTTCAGTTGTAGTTCTTTTTGTACTTTTGGGCCTTGGCCTTCAACAGTTCTACCTCTCCAATTCTGAGCGGTTAGTGAAGTACCAATTAAGAGAACAAAAGCCGTGAACAAAAGTGTGTTTTTCATACCTGGATATAAATTGTAGAGTAATAAATCTGATTGTCGATCATAATGACACCTCAAACTTTTAGAGGTTGCACAAAATACTGCACAAATGAAAGAAACCATTAAATCCCTGGAAAAAATAGCCCGTCAACTAGAAGTTGATTCCGTTAAGCGCAACAATTGGAATGCGGCTGTACAAGACTACGCCAATAATTTTTTGGACAATATTACCCAACTACCGGCCTTTGTCGAATCCGACGACAAGGGGGAAGCCCTGCAATCCATCGAAATCAAGGAGGAAAGTGCAGAGATGGCAGAGTTGCTGGAGATCATTGCCCACAATGTGGATCGTCCCGGCTTGAATCCTGCCTCTGGTGGCCACCTGGCCTACATCCCCGGGGGTGGACTATTCCCCACGGCTCTGGGCGATTACCTGGCGGATGTCAGCAATCGCTATGCGGGTATTTATTTCGGCGGCCCGGGAGCCGTACATATGGAAAACAAGCTGTTGCGCTGGATGTGCTCCTTGATTGGCTATCCTAAAACTGCCTTGGGCAACCTGACTTCCGGTGGTTCCATCGCCAATTTAATCGCTGTCGCTACGGCAAGAGATGCCAAACAAATCAAAGCGCGATACATTGAGCATTCCGTCATCTACATCACAGAGCAAGTTCACCATTCCATTCAGAAGGCCATTCGGATCGCTGGATTGGATGAGGCGCCACTGCGCTATGTGCCAGTAGATGATCGCTTTCGAATGGACATCGATGCGTTGGAGGAGTTGATCGCGTCCGATCGCAAGGAGGGCCTCAAGCCGTTTATGCTGATTGCCTCTGCTGGTACGACAGACACCGGAGCCATCGATCCACTGGACAAGCTGGCCGATATTGCAGAGCGCGAAAACATGTGGTTCCACATCGACGCAGCCTACGGCGGCTTTTTCATCCTTTGTGATGAGCTCAAGGATCAATACAAAGGGGTGGAGCGGAGTGATTCGCTGACCATCGATCCCCATAAGGGACTTTTCCTATCTTATGGAACTGGAGCTGTATTGATAAAAGATATTGAAGCGCAACGAAATACACACTACTACCTCGCCAATTACATGCAGGATACGCTGAACTCTGTAGAGGAATTGTCACCGGCCGACTTATCTCCGGAGCTGACTAAGCATTTTCGGGGACTGCGCATGTGGATGCCCTTGCAGTTGTTTGGATTAAAGGCATTCAAGGCGGCTTTGTATGAAAAGGTGATGCTGTGCCGATACTTTTACCAGGAGATTGCGAAGCTGGGTTTTGAAGTCGGACCAGAGCCGGAATTATCGGTTTGTATCTATCGCTATGTACCGGATTCCGGGGATGTCAATCAATTCAATGCAGATTTGGTGGCGGAGATACGCAAAGACGGAAGGGTATTTCTTTCCTCTACCAGCATCAAGGGCGTTACCTGGATTCGATTGGCGGTCTTGTGTTTCCGTTCACATCTGGACACCATTGAAACCTGTCTGAAGGTATTGCGCGAAAAGGTGGTCTACTTAAAAGAACAAGAACACTACAAAAAGTCGACATCTACGGCATAAGGATAATTCATCAAATACTTGATGGCTCGGTCGATGTCCAGTCCTTTGAAGGCAACACTGTAAAGCATATCGGTGATGGGGCTGTGTAGTTTAAAATGCTTAGAGAGTTGGCGCATGATGAGAATGGTTCGCACCCCTTCGGCCAATTCCGGCATGGTGGATTGAATGTCGGCCAATGACTCGCCGCTGGCCAGGCGGGTGCCTAGAGTATAATTCCGGCTCTTGGTACTGGTGGCGGTCGCAATTAAATCACCGATGCCGGCCGTACCCACGAAGGCCCTGCTGGTGGCACCCATTGCTTTGCCGATGTTGACCATCTCAATCAAGCCCCGGGTAATCAACATGGCCTGAATGTTTTTGCCAAGCCCTCTACCACCCAGGATACCAGAGCCGATGGCAATGGCATTTTTGAGTGCACCTGCCAACTCTGCCCCCAGAATTTCGAAGCTGCCAAAGACGTGAAAGCGGGGACTGTCCAATACTTTGCGGCCAGCTTTGATGACTTCTGTGAAGCGACTGGCGATCAAGGTCGCCGCTGGTTGTCCGGCCATTATTTCGGCAGAGAGGTTTGGTCCCGAGAGGCATCCAACCCTTAGCACAACGCTTTCTTGCTGGATGACTTCGCTCATGGTATTGACCTGTTTGCGCAGCAGCACGCCGTCCTGCAATAGGTCTTCATTCGTCAGATTCTTTAAATCAAAACCTTTGGTGCCATGGATGAGTAGGTGATAGGGTTTGAGGTAGGGCGACAAATTGCGCATCATTTGCCGGAAGTTTACGGAGGGAACGATTGGGAAAATCAAGATGCATTCCTTGGCAATCTCCTCCAAAGAGTTGGTTGCCCTGATTCGTGGAGACAGCTCGACCCCTAGGTTTTGATGGCTGGTGTTGATTTGTTCGACCAAAGCCGCTTGTCGGCTGTAGATCAGCACGTCTGTATTTTCTGCCAATAGGTTAGCTATAGCCGTCCCGAAACTTCCGGCACCGATGACACCTACGATTTTATAAACGTTTGTCTGACTCAAAGTTTTTCATTTTTCTAAGAGGCACATAATCTTTTTGAGCTTCCAACTGTTCGTTTAGTAGGACCAATGAAAGCTGTCATTCTTTCGTGCAAAGGCATTTAATTCGAATATTTGCTGCGAAAGTCAGAATAACATCCTTTCATTCATCGCACCTCAGCTCAAGATTAACTTATCAAATCAAATATGTGCTATTCAATTCTCCTTCCTTTAATGCTCCAACTGCTACTGGCATCGGATATTCATCCACCGGCTCAGCCAGAGAAAGGTCCTGGTGGGGCTGTGTACCAAAGCAGGGATGTCGTTTTTACCGACCGTAGCCAGGAAGTAGATGGATACTGGTTGTACGAACCGGACAATCCTCGTATGGATTCGGCCCATGTGATCGTTTTTGTACACGGTTATGGCGCAATGAATCCAATGATTTACGGAGGTTGGATCAAGCATCTTGTCCGCAAGGGCAATATAGTCATTTTCCCTAGGTATCAGAAGAATCTTTTCTCTCCGCCACCAGAAGATTTTCCCTACAATACAGCCAAAGCCATCAAGGATGCCTTAGCATTTTTGGATACGACCGACCACATCAAACCCATCACGCGTCATTTGACACTGGTGGGGCATTCCTACGGCGGTGTGATCAGTGCCAACCTAGCTGTAAACTACGATGATCTGGGCATCCCCAAACCAAAGGCGATATTTTTGTGTACACCGGGCTCTGGTCCCTTCAAGGGCGCTGTTCTACCAGACTATGGTGGCCTGCCGGAAGATTTAAAACTACTGGTTATGGTCAGCGATCGAGATCGCGTTGTAGGCGACAAATTTGGTTTGCGCGTTTTCAATACAGCTCCACAAGTTGCTACTCGCAACTTCATCCGTCAATATCCGGATAAACACGGTGATCCTAATATTGATGCCAGCCATTCAGAGCCTTACTTTTTAGATGAGGAATTCGACAGTGGCCTGCGGAACATCACGGCGCGCAGGGCCTTGTACATCGGCAAGAAGAATGCTGTCGATTATTTTGGATACTGGAAATTATTGGATGCCATGATCGATTGTCAGCGGGCAGGGACGCATTGTGAATTTGCCTTTGGGAATACGGAAGAACAGCGCTATATGGGGCAGTGGAGTGATGGTACGGCTGTTCGCGAGTTGGAAGTGACCCTCCCTAAATAATCTCTCCAGGGCCACTTTTGCCAAATACTATATTTTTATCCAACTTTTTGGCAATTAAATATTTAGTTCTATATTTGGTCCAGAGCTGCTATGAGAAAACGCATCGGCTCCATTGAAAACAGCAGGATATATTTTTATTTCAATGGCCATGATTGAGGTATAACTTTATGCGTTCACCAAAACACAACTCATGGCAGAGATTGTCGAAGATCGGGAGGATCGACATCCGCAAACTTCTTATGCTTCCAACATAACAGCATCAAACGCTATTGATTCTGTAGATACCTATCAACCTTTCTTTCTCTTCAAGATACAGTTCTGGTTATTGGCTACGATACTTTCTTTGTTCAGTACAGTATCTGGTACCGATTGTCAGTTTCTGGGGCGAGCAAGCCTATCCATATTGCCCGAACTGAGTTACGACTGGCAAGTCCAGCCCCTCAATCCGATGTCTTTTGAATTACCCAAATACTCAATAGATTTACCCAACTACGCGCACAAAGACGCTTTTGAAACTACTTCTACAAATTATTCTTTGGACCTTGATCAAAATGTTGAGGAGCTGGGCGCGGAGTCTATGACGGACTCCGAGCTTGACTCTTTTGATGAGTTGACCTCTCTGCCGAAGAGAAAAACTATTGCGACTCTGCAGTCCAACACACTGGCCGTCCCGGTATTAACACACAAGGCGATTGCGACAACCACTGCTTCTGTTTCCGAAGTAGTGGTTTCATCGGAACCCACTCGTTCGCTGCGACAAACACCGGCGCGTACCTTTGAAGTGGAGGCTTTTCAGGTGTTACAGACCGAGGCCCAAAAGCAATCCAAGCCTTTCTTCATTCGCTTTGGGGCAAAATGGTGCTTGCCTTGTCGCATTATGGAAGAAACAACCTTGAAAAACCCTCAGCTGGCGGGTTTCATCCAGGATAATTTTCTATACACTAAGCTTGATGAAAAGGATTTTGATGCGATCAGTCTGAAGCAAATTTTTCAATTTGTTAGCCTGCCAACCATCTTATTTTTTGATGCCGATGGGGAATTGCTCGAACAGCATGAAGGCAGCCTGACCACCCACCAATTTTTAACAAAGCTGGAACAGCATTTTACGTTCTCCAATGCTCGTTTGAGTGCCGAAGTTATGGCGG
>JBCCSZ010000289.1:0-10037 GCA_039199225.1 Bacteroidota bacterium | reverse complement strand
GGAAAAATCGCCAGAGAAAGCCGAGCAATTGGCCAAAAAGGACATCGGAACGGTCTATGGCAAAGCCGAAGAGTGCCTGGCAGGTGCCGATCTCATCATTTTTGCCGTCAAACCGCAAGATGCGCCCAAACTATTTGAAAGTCTTCAACCCCTGGTGGACCCCCAGCAAGTCTTTCTGTCCATCATGGCTGGCGTGCGCATGGAGACCATCGCACAAGCACTGGGTGTAAAAAAGATCATCCGGGCCATGCCCAATCTCCCAGCCCAAATCGGCATGGGTATGACAGCCTTTACCTCTTCCGACGATGTCACGCGAATAGAGCTGGTCACGGTCCAAAACCTACTCAACACAACCGGCAAAACTGTCTATGTCGAAAATGAGTCGTACATAGATGCCAGCACCGCCATTTCGGGCAGCGGCCCCGCCTACGTCTTCTACTTCATGGACGCCATGATGCAAGCCGCCCGCTCCATGGGCTTTTCCAACTCTGAGGCCGAACTCCTCGTCAGCCAAACCTTCCGCGGCGCTGTAGAGCTATACAGCAAAAACGACCTGTCCTGCGAAGAATGGATCCATAGAGTCTCCTCACGAGGTGGCACCACAGAAGCCGCTATGCAGTCCTTCTCTGGCCACAAAGTCCACGCAGACATCATCGATGGTGCCAAAGCCGCCCTAGAACGCGCCGTAGAACTCGGTAAGCAAAAAGTAGAGGCCGAATAAAAAAGAAAATCACCAAATCACCGGCAATCACCAAATCACAAATCACCGGCAATCACCAAATCACAAACCACCGGCAATCACCAAATCATAAACCACAGGCAATCACCAAACCACAGATCACAGATCACCACTCCCCCAATAAGCACACTCCACCCCTCCAACCCCTGGCGTAGCCACAAAAACACCACCAGCCAAGGGATACTGGGCTTGCTGTTCTTCGTTCATGCCGATGCTAGCCGTTGTGATGTAGAGCGTTTGAAGGTCGGGACCGCCGAAGGCGCAGGAGGTGACATTCAGGGCAGGGACTTCGATTGTTGAGAGCAGCGAACCGTCGTTGGGATTCCAGCGAGCAACACAGGAGCCACCCCACATAGCAACCCACAGCATCCCTTCTGCATCGATGGTCATACCGTCGGGATGGCCCATGCCCTCGGGAATGGTGACGATTACTTTTTCATTGCGGATTTTGCCAGTTGCTTTGTCGTAGTCGAAGGAGCGGATGTTGCCTTTGGGCGTATCGATGTAGTACATGCTGCGGTGGTCGAGCGACCAACAGATACCGTTGGAGATGGTCACACTGTCCAGCATTTTATAGGCTATACCGTTTGTATGAATGCGGTAAAGGGCTGCGGCATTCTCTTTGGCGTTCAGCTCCATGGAACCGACCCACAGACGTCCGGCAGGATCACATTTTCCGTCGTTGAAACGATTGCCGGGGAGGTGGGTCTCCGGACTGACCAATAATGATGGTGTACCGCTGGAAAGATGATAGGAGTAGATGCCACTTTGCAGGGCGATGATGACTGTATCATTGCTGAGGGTTGGGACCACCGTTCCGATGCGCTCACCAAGCTCGATGCTCTGGGCTTTTTGGGTAGCCGGGGTGTAAAGATGCAGCCTTTTTCCTTCTATATCTACCCAGTAAAATTGGCCCGCTTGTTTGTTCCAGATGGCACCTTCGCCCAATTTGGCTTTGGCATCGAGGAGCAGGCTTACCGCTGAGGAATCATTGGTCATCGGAGGCATAGGATCAGTTTTTTGTTCGCCACTCGGCGAGTTGCTGCAAGCTAGTAAAAATAGACTGAACAGACAGCAGACGGATAGAAGTTGGTTTTTCATTGATGGTGATTGATAAAATGACTTGTTGGGCTAAGGTAGAAAATACCACTGAAATACACCTTGCTTATTTGCAGAGCGCTTTCCATCCTTTGCCATTGGGGATGTTTGGAGACTTGTCCATAATCGATGAGAGGAAATAATTCTATTGACATATGACAATATCTGCTAATTTTTTGTACTTTTATGATGACATTATAATCATTTTGATTACAGGTATTTTGCACTATGGAACTGTTGTACCTTTTGTCGGGCTTATTGCTTGGACTGATTGTCGGATTGATCGTTGGTTGGTTGATGGCTCGACATAAGTTTACCGGAGGTGGGGCGTATTTGTCTGCCGAGGAAGTGCAGCAAAAGTATGTGCTCCAAGAAGTCTTTGACAACCTCCAAATGCAAGCCGATGTTTCTCGGGATGATCTACTGGACAAGGAGGCTGAACTGCGTCAACAAGCCAAGGAGTTGGCAGCCATGGAGCAACAAATTTTACATCTCACCGAGAAATTGAGCGATCAAAAAGAAGAGGTCAACCAACTCCAAAAGCGATTTCAGGTCGAATTCGAAAACATTGCCAACAAGCTCCTGGAAGAAAAAAGTCAGAAATTCACCCGTCAAAACCAACAACAACTACAGGATATACTTTCGCCTCTCAAAGAAAAGATAAAGGATTTTGAATCGGGAATCGAAAGGCGCTATTTGGAAGAGACCAAGGATAAAGTTTCTTTGAAAAAGGAGATCGAACAATTACGGCATCTCAACCTACAACTCAGTCAGGACGCCAATAACCTGGTCAGCGCCCTCAAGGGAGGTTCGAAAATACAGGGAGATTGGGGCGAACTTCAATTGGAGACCTTGCTGGAAAAAGCGGGTTTGTACAAAGACATTCACTACAGCACGCAAAGCAGTTTTCGCGACCATGCTGGCCATCAAAAACGTCCGGACTTCATCATTCACCTACCAGAAGAAAAACACCTGATTATAGATTCCAAGGTTTCTTTATTGGCTTATGAACGCTATTTCAACAGTGAAAACGAACAGGAAAAGGCGCTCCACCTAAAGGCTCATGTCGACAGCCTTCGACAACACATCCGAGACCTTTCCAATAAAAACTACCAGCAACTTTATCAGATCAATTCGCCGGACTATCTACTATTATTTGTCCCTATCGAACCCGCCTTCAGCCTGGCAGCAGCGGCCGACCAACGCTTATTTCTCGATGCCTTGGACAAGCACATCGTGGTAGTAACAACCTCCACATTACTGGCAACCATGCGAACTGTCTCCTTTATCTGGAAGCAAGAAAAACAGAAAAAAAGTGTGTTGGAAATCGCTCGCCAAAGTGGCTTGCTGTACGATAAATTCGTCAATTTTGTGGAAGACCTGCGCGCCATTGGCAACAAGCTAGAGGGCGCACGCAGTTCTTACGAAGCAGCCATGACCAAGCTGCAAAGCGGCAAGCGGCCAGGAGATACACTGATTGGACGAGCGCAAAAGATCAAGGAATTGGGTGCCAAAGCCTCCAAATCTTTACCCAACGAATTGCTAGACTGATACTTTTCCGGCCGCCTTCAACTGCTTGATTTCATCGATGATCAACTGACGCATCGATTGCAAATTTTCCCGTTCTTCCTTGGATAAGTGTACATAACGACGAGCTGCCGACCAACGGTCGTACAATTCCCGCCAATGAATACTCCCATAACCCATCAACAAGAGGAGCGGCAAGACAAGTAAGCTGGCTTTTCCAATGAGCAATAAACCAATGGGAAGTAAAAAGAGGAGGTAGTAAAACAAGGTTCCAAAGAGCATTACGCCATAGCGAATGGAGGTATAAAACTCTTTGCGCTTGACCTTTCCGTCGGCAATGTTCCGCGACAGCCAAACGGCGGGATAATGTACAGCGTAGCCAATCAAGGCAGGGATTGCCGTTAGTAGCAAGATCAAACTGTTGAGCCAATTGTAAATTTTCGGGCGCATCAGTGTATCATCCCTCAGCTGTTTATTTTTCAATATGTGAAAGTAATCTGAACACTTTTCGCGTAAGGGTGCCTTCCGCTCTTCAGGCAATTGATTGATCTGCTTGGCCAGCTGTACTTCGGCACGCAACAATACATTCGAATGCTCCAATACCGGCCAATTGCTCCACCCCACCAAATCATTCCGATGTATATCCAAAACCTGATCGGCAAATTGCGCATCTTCATCCGCTTGCACATGTACGACCAAGTTTTTCAACTGCCGGCTGATTTCATCCGTCATCTGCTTGATCGCCTTTCGAGGATTTTCCTGATAAGCTTCCATGTAGTTCGACAGTGGAATGGCCGTCCCTACCTCGACCATCATCACAGACCGGCTTTTTGCGGCATCCGTATAATTGACTCCAACGGGTAGCACTTCGATGTCATCCAACTGATATTTTTCATAGGCCCCAAAAGCCATTCGAGCCGTTCCTTTTTGGATGGGTCGCAAACGCTTTTCAAACTTCGTCTGCCCTTCGGCGAGAACCAGCAGGTATTCTTTTTGTTTCAGTAAGTCGTAGCAATACTCGAAAGTCGACTGGTTGTTCTTCAAGCTGCTGAAGCCGTCTCGAAAGCGAAAGATGGGAATGGTATGAATCTGACGCAACAACCAACGGGTTACGGGAGAACTGAAGACATCTCCTCGCAACAGGAAATTCTGTGTAGGCTTGGAAAAAGAGCCGATCATGGCCGGGTCTAGAAAGGCCGTTGGATGATTGACTGCCAGGATGGTCCGTCGCTTGGGACGCATCTCTTTGATCCCCTTCATGTAGATTTTCCGAAAAAAAATCAGAAACATCCAACGGGTTAATGGTTTGACAAAATAGTACAACATCAGACTTCGCTCGTCGTTTTTTTATTCATTTGACCATCGATCAGGCTACTCAAGCCCGCTCTCTTTTGTCGCAGTTCCGATTGAACAGCCGCCGCCAAGGATCGAAACTGTTTTGCTTGGCGCCATTTGGCAAGAAGCTCGGCATACAAAAAGGCAAAAAAGCCCCAAAAAGGCAGCATCGCCCAAAAAGCCCAATAAATGGGTTGCTCGATCATCAAGCCCAACAGCAGCAGCACCAACCAATACAACAGATACAACACCATACCCGCTGCCAACCATACGGACAACTTGAATTCAACCGCCCGCACTTTTTTCCGGACAATTCCATTTGCAATGCTGTAAGGCAGATAATTACCGATCAGCCCCAACAGAAAAGGAAAGAAGCCCAGCACAAGGATCAGCGTGTTGCGCCAATTGGCTTGCCAGCTTTGCGCCACACCGAGGTCAGCCACTTGATGCTTTTCCAAGGCCCGGTAATATGTTTGCACCTTCTCGACTACTCGCTCCTTTTCTACCTCTTGCAGCTTGTTGATCCAATTGGCAATCCGCTTCTCCCCCATCAAGCGATCGTTGTTGCGCACCACCAATGGCCAAACCCTCTGCGGCCGATCGTTGCGATAAACAACAAACAACTGCTCCACCAAAGAATCGTCTGTCGGATTATCAATAATAATAACCCGCTTTTCGAGCCTTTTGCGCAATTCCTCCAACAACTTTCGGGTTGCCTGATTGGGCTCCTGCTTATACTCCTCCCAATAATCCAAGACCCGAATCGGCTTTCCAAACTCAATCATCGCCTCCTTTCGCAGCTGATCCGCATAGGTATAATTGACGCCCACCGGAACGATGTGGATATCCAACTCACCCTGCGACTCCAAAGCCCCAAAAACAATCCGGGCCGTCCCTTTGCGCAGTGGGCGCAGCCGTTTTTCATGCCGGGTAGTCCCTTCGGCCAATATCATAATGGTCTTTTGATCCCTCAGTGCCTCATAGCAAAATGTGAAGGTATCGTAATTATTTTTCAGCTTCTTGTAGCCCCCGTCCTTCAGCCTAAAAATCGGCACCATGTTGAGAGACTTGAGCAGCTTGGTGTAAAAGGGCTTGGCAAACAGGTCGCCCCGCACGATAAAATTCAGTGGCATCGGCAGGTTTGTCGCCAAGATGCAAGGCTCGATGAAAGCCGTCGGGTGATTGGCCGCCAAGATGACCGGCTTATCCGTGGGGATGAGTTCCGCTTGGTGGAGATGTATCTTCCGAAAGCAAGCTTTCAGCCAAATTCTGGCGACGGGACGTACGATGTTGTACAACATGCCGCAAAAATAATATTTTTGCGCTATGCACAAGCCTTCTTACCTATTAGTTATCGCCGGACCTACGGCCAGTGGCAAAACTTCCATGGCCATCCGCCTGGCGAAACACTTCAAAACAGTGATCCTTTCGGCTGATAGTCGGCAGTTTTACCGGGAGTTGTCCATCGGAACGGCCAAGCCGACCGAGGAAGAACGCGCCCAGGCTCCGCATTATTTCATCGATTCGTTGAGCATCCAGGATGACTATTCGGTTGGAGACTACGAGCGGGATGCTCTGGAGCTGCTGAGGAAACTTTTTGAAAAGCATCCATTGGTGATCTTGACGGGTGGCTCGGGCCTGTTCATTAAGGCAGTTTGTGAGGGGCTGGACGAATTTCCGGAGGTGCCGGAGGCCGTACGAGCTGAGCTTGAGCAGCTCTTGGAAGCCCAAGGCATCCTGGCGCTGCAGGAAGAACTTCGACTTTCCGATCCGACCTATTATGAGCAAGTGGACTTACATAATCCCAGTCGCTTGATCCGCGCCTTGTCGGTGATTCGCAGCAGCGGGCTGCCTTTTTCCCATTTCCGCCAGCAACAGCCCAAGCCCCGCTTCTTTACGCCTCTGTACACCAAGCTGGAAATGGACCGCGATCTACTGTACGAGCGCATCAACCGCCGGGTTGACCAAATGATGAAGGCTGGCCTGTTGGAGGAAGTCCGCCGAGTAGCGCCTTTTCGCCACCTCAATGCGCTCCAAACCGTTGGCTACCAGGAGTTCTTCGACCACTTCGATGGCTTTTATGACCTGGTGGCTGCCGTCGAGCTGGTCAAGCGTAACTCCCGCCGCTACGCCAAGCGCCAACTGACCTGGCTCCGCAAGCAAGACCATTGGAAGGGGTTCGCGAGCGGAGATGTGGAGGGGGTGGTGAGATGGATCGAAGGTGAACGAGTTTGGTGATTTGGTGATTTGGTGGTTTTGTGGTTTTGTGATTTTGTGGTTTTGTGGTTTTGTGAATAACTCCACTACTTACTGCCGTAGTATACTTCTTGCCGTTCGTGTATTTCTTGTAGGATGTCATTCATGTTTTCTGCGATTTCTGGGGGCATTTGGAGCAGGCGTTTGTCTTGCGTATCTGCCAGTTGTAGAGCAGCGTACCACACGGGCTTGAGTTTCTCCTTCATGGCTAAGCGTTTGTCGGACTCTTCGAATACCTGGAGGGTGAGGTGGTATTGTTTATGGATGAGGAGGTTGCCAATGTACCAATTGAGGTTTTCGATGTTATCGGCAGTGATTTTTTGTAGGAGCGTTTCTTGTTGCTTGTGAAAAACAGCTAGGTTGCCAGCCCAGAGATTTAAAATTGCCTGCACGGCAAGGGCTACTTGGTCGTCTGGCTTTTTGGTCAGATAGTGGTCGATGAGGTCGTTGGCATCTTGTACTTTGATGTTCTTGTTGTAATACAGCAGTGCCAAATTGTTCAGGGCGCCTACATGGCCTTTGCCAATGGCTTCCTGGTAGTGTTTCTCCGATTCTTCCAGCCGACCTTGGTTGGAGTACAGCACTGCTAAATTATTCAAGGCTTCGACATCACCTTTTTCGATGGCTTGACGGTAGTACTTTTTCGACTCCTCTAGCCGACCTTGATTGGAATACAAAACAGCCAGGTTGTTCAAGGCGCCTACATCGCCTTTCTCGATGGCTTCCTTGAAATATTTCTCCGACTCTTCCAGCAAACCTCTGTCGGAGTACAATACGGCTAAATTATTCAGTGCTCCGACATAGCCATTCTCAATCGCTTCCTTGTAGTACTTTTCCGACTCTTCCAAGCGACCCTGGTCCAGATACAAATTGGCCAGATTGTTCAAGGCTTCGACATCGTTCTTTTCAATGGCTTTCTTGTAATACTTTTCAGATTCTTCAAAAAGCCCCTGATCCAAATACAGGTTAGCCAAATTGTAGATGGCTTCCAAATGGCCTTTTCCAATCGCCTCCCTGTAATACCTTTCAGATTCCTTGAAGCGACCTTGATCGGAATAGAGATTTGCCAAGTTGTTCAACGCTTCTATATCGCCTTTTTCAATCGCTTTTTTGTAGTACTTCTCCGACTCTTCGAGCCGACCTTGATCCGAATATAAATTCGCTAGATTGTAGATGGCTCCTACGTGGCCTTTTTCAATGGCTTCCTCATAATACCTTTCGGATTCACTCAGCCTTCCCTGACCAGAATATAGGTTGGCCAGATTGTTCAGTGCTTCGACATCTCCTTTCTCCACAGCAGCCCGGTAATATTTTTCAGACTCCTCAAACCGACCTTGATCGGAATAAAGCAAAGCCAAATTGTACATCGCGAAAATTTCGCCCTTTTCAATCGCTTCCTTGTAGTATCTTTCAGATTCTTTGAATCGACCTTGGTTTTTATACAGATTTGCCAAGTTGTACAGTGCCTCTACACAACCTTTGCCAATCGCCTCTTTGTAATACCTTTCGGATTCTTCGAATCGACCTTGATCGGAATACAATACAGCAAGATTATTCAGTGCCTCAACATCTTCTATTTTGATGGCCTCTTTAAAGTATTTTTCCGACTCTTCTAAGCGACCTTGATCGGAATAGAGTATGGCCAGGTTGTTCAACACACCCACATCACCTTTTTCAATCGCTGCTCTGTAGTAATTCTCAGATTCGTCCAGTCTACCTTGCGACTTATATAGATTCGCCAAATTATTGAGGGCCGCATTAATGCCTTTTTTAATGGCTCGCTTGTAGTACTTTTCACCTTCCACAGGTAATTCGAGATCGACATAACACATCGCCATACGGTGATCCTTTAAGCCATCTTCTTGTTCGAGTTTGTTCAAAAAAGCGATGGATTCCTGGTACTTTCCTTTTTCGTATAGCTTCCAGGCTTCTTCGTAAATCTTCTTGGAGGTCTCTGGCAAGTGGGCAATCCAGCGCGGGTCCATCCCTTCGAGTTCGCGGGCTTTAAACAGAATGGTATCCCGTTCGTCGACCGTCAAGTATTTACTGTGAGCCAGTGCCTTGGTCATGCTGGCAGCATAGTCGGGACGAATGGAATTACTGCTTAAGTGATCTATGAATTTGGTGTATACAGCCTTGAATTCTGTTTGGTCGTACCAGTTTTCCAAAAAGACCGTCAAGTACTTTACGTTTCTTTTTTCGCGCGGCCCACCTTGGGTCATTAGCAGCCAAAGGTTGAAAAAACGTTCTTCGAGGCGATACAGATAATTTTTGGTTTTACCCTTGATCTTTACGACCACGTGTTCTTTGACCAAGGTATTGAGCTGTGCCGAAATGGTTTTACTTTTCATCTTGCATTTGGCGACCAGGGCCTCTATGGGGGCTGCCTCCCAGAAGAAAGAAAGCTCGAGCAATATCTTTTGTTGCTGTGGAGAGAGTATGGCCAAACGCTCCTGATAAATAGGAGTTGCTTTATCGATGATGTGCCGGAGGTAATCAAAGCCTTTTTGAGCAGGGCGATTGACAAGCATGTCCACAAAGATCAGCATGGTCCGAGGAGTCCCATCTGTCAACATCCGGATGCTTTGAATCTTACCAGGATATTTGTGCAGGAAGTTTTTAATATCGGGCAATTGCTTTTCGGCACTCCAATGATCGAGCAGTTGTTGGATTTCTTGGGTGGTCAATGGTTCCAGCCTTTGTATTTTGAAATACTGATAAAACGGTTGATCGTATTTCCAGTATTGAGAGGACATGATCGTACTGCCGCCAATGATGCGCACATCATTGAAATTCATCAATAGCTCCCGGAAAAGGGCGTTGTCTTTGCCAATGTTCTTGAAGATTCGATCGATGTTGTCTACCAAGAGGATGAGGCGTTTACCAATTTGTTGGAGGCAATTGTGGATGTTGTGGTAGAGCTGCTTGGTATAATCTTTCAGGTCGTCTTCAAATTCCTGCCAGTCTGGGTTGTCAATGTCGTAATCTTTGCTTTGCAGGTCGCGGATGACGTATTCCCAAAGATCGTGGATTCTATACACACCAGCCTGTTCTTCGCTGAGGTTGGTTACCTCAAATTGAG
>JBCCSZ010000288.1:0-10126 GCA_039199225.1 Bacteroidota bacterium | reverse complement strand
CCAACCATTACTCCACATCATGGCATAGTCCCAGTCCAAACCAGAAACTTCCGAACTACTACTCGGCTTGGCATCCCCTTCCAGTTTTAAGATGGGATCGCCGCGCATGGTATCTTTTGAATAGACATAGGTCGACCAAAGATTACTGGTAGATGTTCCAAGAGCCAATACCAGTCCAACCAACAGGACACCAGATGCCTTGGCAAAAGTCGGCAACTGCTTGGTTTGAATGGCCTCCACCAGTTTCATAACCACAAATATGCCCATGACCAGGAAAAAATAGTAAGTCATCTGTACGTGGTTGGCCAGTAATCCCAAGGCCAGCCCAAGGGAGAACAGCACTCCTCCTGACAGAAACTTTCCTTGATAAGCGCGCACCACACCCACCAGCAGGATACCCCAAAAGGCAATGGACCGCACTTTGGTCATGTGGCCGGCTTCCATCAAAATGAGGGTGTTGGAAGTCAGTCCAAAGGTAACGGCCCCTATCAAACTCAACCATTGATTGACACCAAACAAGATCAGCATCAGGTAAAAACCAATCATCAGACAGATCGCATAACCTATCGGGCGCAACATAAACAAGTGGGTCACCTGCTCGACATAGCGCATCAGGTTCTTTTTGTAAGGCACGCTAATCTGATAGGCCGGCATTCCACCAAACATGGCATTGGTCCAAAGGGAGACCTCGCCTGTTTTCTCCTGATGCTCCTTCAATTCGTGAGACATGCCCTTGAAAGAAACAATATCTCCCGCCTGTAACTCCATTCCCTGAAGCTGTGGATAGAAATAAATGGCAGCGACGAGCAGAAAGATTACGATGGAAGCAGCATGTGGTAAAAGCTGTCGAACAATCGGATGCTTGATCATATTAAATTCATTTAAAGAGAGGCGAAGTTACGCTTTTTCCATTATTTTTACGCTTGATAAAAAAAATTGATACAAGCCTCCTATCCTATGTCCTTTATCAAGGTTATTCAGCACGAAGATGCTGAAGGTCGACTTCGGGAAATCTACGACGATCTGGTCGAAAAAAGAGGAAAACTTGCCGAAGTACACAAAATTCAAAGCCTCAATCCAGAGACCATCGTGGCCCACATGGACCTCTACATGAAGGTGATGTTTGGCAAAAGTCCTCTGCGTCGCTACCAAAGAGAAATGATGGCTGTTGTGGTCTCTCAAAGCAATCAATGCCCTTACTGCATCCGCCACCATGCAGAGGCTTTACTGCACTTTTGGAAAGACGAACAGAAGGTCGAACAACTCGGCAGGGACTACAACCAATTGGAATTGTCCGAACGGGATCGCCTACTGTGCGACCTGGCCAAACATTTGACGATTCAGCCAGCATTTGAAGGCCAAGAAGCCCTACTCGAAAAAATCCGACAGACCGGCCTGCCAGACCAAGGGCTGCTCGACGCTACCCTCGTCATCGCCTATTTCAATTTCGTCAACCGGATCGTGCTTGGGCTGGGTGTCCAGATCGAAGCAGACCGCGGCACCGGTTACAAATACGATTAAACCCTTCCAATGAAAAACATTCACCTTTTTTTCGTCCTCTTGCTGTTTTCATCCGCTTGTCAAACCAATCCATCCACCAATAACAAAAATATGTCTTCTTCTGCCCGATCCATCGACTGGCAGGGTCATCGGGGTGCCAGAGGGCTTTTGCCCGAAAATACCATCCCAGCCTTTGTCAAAGCATTGGAATTTCCCGATGTCCAAACACTAGAATTGGACGTCGTCGTCTCCAAATATACCCAGGTCATCGTCAGCCACGAGCCCTGGTTTTCAGAAGCCATCTGCAGCCATCCCGACGGACGCCCGGTCGAAGAAGCCGAAGCCAAGACTTTGCGCATCTACGAAATGACCTACGAAGAGATCAAGCAGTACGACTGCGGCAGCCGAGGCAACAAGCGCTTTCCCGAGCAGCAAAAACTTCGGGCTTTCAAGCCTTCTTTGATGGATATGGTCAGCAATGTCGAATTGCACTGCAAACAAACCAACAAAGCTGCTCCACACTACAACATTGAGCTAAAGAGCGATCCCGAAGGCTACGGTACAATGGTACCCCAGCCTGCCGAATTCGTTCGATTGGTATTGGATGAAATCGACCTGCTCAACATCAACGAACGCGTCAACCTACAGTCTTTCGACTTGAACATCCTCAAAGAGATCAAAAAACAAGCGCCCAATCAGTCCATTGCCCTACTGATTGAAAACCTCAAAAGTGTGGATCAAAACATAGACGATTTGGGGCTGCAGCCAGAAATTTACAGCCCCCACTGGGGACTGCTCAACGAAAAGGTCATCAAACACCTGCACGATAAAGACATTAAAGTGATTCCCTGGACGGTCAACGATCCGGAGGTAATGAAGCGACTGGTACAACAGGGGGTCGATGGCATCATCACGGACTACCCCAATCTGATTCCCAAGGCGACAGATTTATAGCATCTCTGCCCTGGCAACCTCCCTGCGTGGGGCTGGCTCTTTGGCGGGCGGGTGAGTATCCAAGGCATCGTAGATGACATTGTGAATGCGTTGCCGGACCCTGAGTCGGAACAGCGATTTGTTGTAGGGTTCTGGGTGGATGCGATTGGCCAGAAAAACGTAGATGAGATTTTCGTCTGGATCGACCCAAACGCAGGTACCTGTGAAGCCTGTATGTCCGTAGGTACTGCGGGATGCCTGCCGGGAATGTGCAGGTCGCCTGCTTTTGCCTGGCTTATCAAAACCCAAGCCGCGATACCCGCCCTTCTGACTGGAAGTAAAATACTTAATGACTTCGGGCGTCAGCAGCGTATCACCACCATAATGGCCCCCATTCAATAGCATCTGCATAATGACTGCCAGGTCGGTTGCATTGGAAAACAGGCCAGCATTGCCACTTACACCTCCCATCAAGGCCGCCGTTTCGTCGTGCGGAAATCCTTTGAGCAGTTGCCGGCGCCAGCGGGCATCTTTGGCAGTAGGAACAATTTCGTTGGCTGGAAAATTTTCCCAGGCCCGGAAGCTGGTATGGCGCAGGTTGAGGGGCTCATAAAAGGTCTCTTGGCAATATTCATCCAGCTTGGCCTCCGTTTCTGATTCTATCAGCTTTTGTATGAGATTGAAATTGACATCGCTGTAGCGATAACTTTTCCGCCGTCGTGGCTGCAATTTATACACCTCTTGCCACATGCTGTCGATGTAGCGATAGTCCAAAAACATGGTATCAGCAACTGGAACAACAAAGGGAACCCTCTTTTCATTGGAAAACACCTGCCCCCACTCTGCCATTGTATCCCGAAGCATAATCATGGGTGCAATGGGCATATTCGGCTGCAAGCCCGAGGTATGGGTAAACAGCTTTTTTAGGGGAATATTGCGAATGGGCGAATCATCGCCACACATGATGTATTTTTTCACCGGATCGCTCATCCGGAAGACCTTTTGCTCGTAGAGCTTCATGGCGGCTAGAGTAGTGGCAGCAACCTTGGTGATGGAAGCCAGATCAAAGACATCGGTTTCCTTGACTTTGCGCTTTTTTTGGTAGGTATGATGACCAAATGCTTTGGAATAGATGATCTTTCCGTCCTTGGCCACGAGGACCTGGCCGCCTGGTGTTGCACCACTGGCTATGGCAGAGTTAAAAATCGCATCGATACCCACGAGTTTGTAGGCTGCCACGCCCACTTCTTCTGGCCGGGCGTAGCGCAAGCGATTGGGAATAATCCGGTTGGAGCTTCCCTCCGGCAGGTGTGCTGCTAGGGTCATCGGCAAAACACCCGGCGGATCGAAGGCTCCAAAGAGCAACTGAGCGGCTAGCCTTTGATTGATCTCGTTGAATTCGAACGCCTGGACAATCATCATGGAAGAGTCCAGAAGGGATAAATTCCCTGGAGGACCATAATTGATGAGGACCAATTCTGTTTTCTGTCCCCATTCGTTGAGCTGCGTAATAAAGGCAGAGTCTTTTTGTGCATCAATAGATACATCCTGTAGGCAAACGATGAGACTTCGCCTTTTCAACTGACGGTCAGACACGTTGGGTAAAAGCAATGCCTCACTTTGATATACCTTGAAGTCGACATATTTTCTAACGTAAGCCTCAAAGGTACGGGAAGAACGACTGCCAGGGTAAAGCAGGTGAAAGTTCCGTCTTTTCAGCTGTTCGAAAGGCAGCCGCTCCTCTGGATTGTGCGCCAGCACAACACTTTTTTCGTAAATGGACGCCCGCAATTCGGATTGAGCTGGGTCTTGAAACAAGTTTGCGACCTCCAAGGGGGCTTCCCTTTCTGGCTGTTGAGCGATCCATTGCTTAGCCATGAGGATTTTTCGAACCTTTTCGTCTAGCACAAAAGGCGTCAGCGTTCCTTTGTCGTAGAGCGCTTGAATGGCCTCCTTCCACGCGCGCAGACCACCTCCTTCGACAATCAGCAGATCGGTACCAGCCAAAAGAAAACGTTCCAAGGCTGCTGGGTCGGATAGATGAGCCATCATCAATCCCTTAAACTTGAGGCGGTCTTCCAATCCTTGTTGCAAATACAAAGGGGGGCTACCCTGGGTATCCTGTGCCACATTTTTAATGACCAGCCCGGATAATCCATTGTAGGATAGATTGTAATACGGATGTAATTGTTTGCGAGCTGTTAGAGAAGTATCCTTTAAAATAGTATCCGGCAAAGAAAATGCATTGGCAACGGACAGGATGTTTCGCTCCTGCAAAGCTTCCAAACGACGGGCCGAGTGGTGTAGCAGTGCTTCCTCATCATTGACAAAAGCCAGCGGATGAAAGCGGCCTTCTGCATCAAAACTGATCTGAATGCCCGGTGTAAGAGACATGTTGATCCCAAGTGCTTCGCACTGATCGAGATAGGCCAGACTCAAGGCATCGCGCAGCGAATCTCCCTTGACAGCATTGAGGGTGGCCGGCAGTGGAAAGGGGTCTAGGTCTGAGAATTGATTGTGGAGACTCAAAACCTCATCGGTTAAAAAGAAGGGCGGCTGACAAGCAGTCATACATAAGCTATCCCGGATGCTGATAAAGCGATGGAGAGGTAAATTTTTGAGTAGGAAACCACCAGATAAGCCATTGTGGTTGTCTGTAAGCAGGCTATCGATGGCACCATTGGAAGGAGCATCAGCTTTATAAATCAGTAATTGACCGATTTTTTCATCCAAAGTAAGTCTTTGGAGGGTTGAATCGACAAGTTGGGTGGACTGCTGTAAAAAAGGTGTATAAATCTGTTCGTGCTGCTCCACCTCTCTGCTACAGCTACAAACCAACAAGGGCCATAAGAATACAAAAACCAACCTCCGCATAGTGTTTCTATTTGTCGGGTCCAATTATTATGTTTTCTCCTTAGTATGCTGAGGGTCAGAAGCCCTGGGAAATCATCGTAAATCGAGCTGTCTATAGGCTTTCATCCATAAATTACGAGGCAGCATGCCAACCCTTATCACTCCTTGATAAAAAGACAAGAAAGCTTGCTTCTGCCTTTTGTTGAGTTGACAGGGTAAATCGGTAGTACTACCTCTTCAATTCTATCATTTCGAATGGATAGACGTAGAGCGAAGAGCATCAACTGCTACCTAAACCATAAAATTCAATAATGAAAGTGTGTAGACTTCCTTAAGATACGGTCTTCCACCAAGAATTTCAATGCAAGCAAGCATAAAACAGCAATGTATTTTCATTGTTACAAAGCAATCCGGTCAATTCTTGAAAAAAAATAATTTTTTTTTTGTCGGAGCCTGTATCTTTTTGATGTTCCTGCATTATGTATTTGAAACGGTCTTTATGGCGATTAGCTGATAGCCTATGACTCCACAGTCGGATTTTCAAGTCTGACTGTGGATTATAGGCTACTTTTGAATCAAGTCGCTATCTATTTTAAGATTAGATGCTCGATTCTTTCAACTAAAAATTTTTGTGTGAGCGGATCTTTCCTCGTTAAACTAAACACAGATGTACACAAACTTGCAAATAAGTCGTACTCTTGTAAAAAATAACAGGGCAAGAATGGATTCATCCAAGAAGACGGTTTCCAAAGAAGCGATGCAGGAAGAGTGGCGGATTATCCAGGCTGCTAAGAAAAACCCTGCTGCGTTTCGCCCCCTATACGACCGATACTACGACAACATATTCTCCTTTGTGTTTCGCCGCACTGCCGATGAAAATCTAACGGCAGAATTGGTTTCCAACGTATTTCTGAAGGCACTGCAGCGATTGTATTCTTACGAATTCAAAGGAGTCCCGTTTTCGGCCTGGTTGTTCCGAATTGCCTCCAATGAGGTGTCGCAACATTTTCGGGATGCACAGAAAAACCGGGTCGTAAGTGTGGAGGACTCCCATTTCGGCGAGATGATCGAGGAGATGGACGAAAAGGACCACCCGAATTATCGACAGGCGATGATCCATGCATTGGATGAGCTAGCCGAAGAAGAGGTCCAACTGATTGAAATGCGCTTTTTTGAACAGCGCCCCTTCAAAGAAATTGCAGACATCTTTGCCATTACAGAAAGCAACGCAAAGATTCGAACGTACCGTTTGTTAGAAAAGCTAAGAAAAATTATTCTAAAAAACAGTGAACAAGGGCAGGCTCGCTAGGCGCTTCAGCCCGTCCTCCGGTTTCAAAACAGCTGAATCATGAAGCTGAACAATTACAATTTCGATCTCAACCCTCGGAAGCCTTCCGCCGAACAGGTCAACAAGCACAAAGACTTCGATGCTTTGTTGAGCCGCTATGAGGAGGAGTCCCCTAAAGTCGTGCGGCACCCTCGGTCCCGGATGCTGTATGTGATTGGTGCCGCCGCTGCTGCCGCTGTTCTCGGATTTTTCTTCATCAATGCTTTTTTCAACCAAAACAACTACGGCGCCGAAGCAGAAGAGTACTTTGCCAGCCAACCCTATGTCAATCCTCCTAAGTTAAATATTGCACCTAGTTATCAAAAACACACCTTTAATACCAACAAAGCAAGCTCTTTCAAATTAGAGAACGGTTCTCAACTCAACATTCCCCAAGATGCTTTTGTAGACGCCCAAGGACAGCCCGTCCGTGGCAGTGTCGACGTTAAGTACCGCGAATTCCACGATTATGTCGATTTCTTCCTATCTGGCATTCCGATGGAATACGACTCGGCTGGCGTTCGATATTTACTGGAATCTGCCGGAATGATTGAGATTTACGCCGAAAAAGATGGCCAGCGGGTCAACATCGCCCCTGGTAAGGAAATCAAAGTAGAATTGGTTTCCGAAGTTTTAGTCTCCGCATCTGAAGCCGACAAAGCACCTGACTACAACATTTATGTGTTGGATCAAATCAACCGCAACTGGGTGTACAAGGGCAAAGACGCCATTGAGGTACTCTCGGAAGAAAGGCCGACAAATGTGGGACCGGAAGATGTAATGAAGCAAAAGTATCAAAAATCGCTCGATCAAATCGCCCGTAAAAATCAGGAAGAGTTGGCAAAGATCGAAGCAACTATTCCAGTAGTACCCAAGCCGACTAAGCCAGAGAAGGCGAATGAAGAGCATCCCGTTTTCGAACTCAATTTTGAAGATGTCCAGCTCGAGTCCAACCCTACCGCATCTGGCACTCAAAAGATGGTAGACGAAGTGGAGGACGACCTTGCTGAATTGCGCAAGCAGTACGCCAACTCGATGTGGCAGGTAAATCCAGCTAAAAACCCAGACTTCAACAGAGCTGCCGCTGCTGGTATCGACTGGGAAAGCATGCGCTTGAAGCCCCTCAATGGCAATGATTTCGAATTGACACTGATTTACGGTGATAATCAAATGAAGTTGATCGTCGATCCAGTACTTAGTGGTACCGACTATGACAATGCCATTGAGAAATTTAACGACGACATGAAGGTCTATCTGGAAAAGATCGCTGAAAGAGAAGCTGCTTTAGCTTCTTTGAAAGATGAGCTTAGCAAAGAGATTCAACGCGAAAAAGACATCGCAAATCTAGAATACGAACAGCAGATAGCGGCCTACCGGGCTGACGGTAAAGATTATGCAGCCAACAAGGTGATGATTCGCCGTAAAATTCTCAACCGCTTTACAGCTAGCAGCTTTGGCATCTGGAATTGCGACCGTCCACTCCCTCCTTTTATGGTCAAAGTCAAAGGAGAGTTTGTAGACATCGACCGCAAGAGCAGCTATGCCGAAAATACTGCCTATTTGGTTGATAAGTCTCTCAATACAGTCTGCCGCTACTACACTGGAAAGGGTGTCGAGGTGGCCTACAACAAGAAGTCTGATAACCTCCTTTGGTTGCTGACCTCAGATAACAAAATCGCAATCATGCGCCCAGATGAATTCAAGCGAATCAGTCAAGGAGATGGCAGCCATGCTACCTTTGTGATGGATTTGGTGGATAAAGAAATCAAGTCGGAGGAAGACATTCGAAAAATCCTTGAATTCTAAAAATTTGATAATAACCTATAACTAACGAGATACTCAATAGTAAGTTTCCTTTCTCTCATCCGTTCCTATGCTCTTCGCATAGGAATTTTTTTTATGACCACACCTTAGAACAAACCGAATGAATAACTACATTTTCAAGTCTGAAAGATTGGGGTTCAGAAATTGGAATGAAAATGACAAGCCCAAAATGGGAAAAATAAATTCCGACCCTAAAGTAATGGAACATTTTCCTACTATTCCAACACAAAAGCAAACAGATGAATTCATTGATAGAATGAAAACTCAATTCTCTAAAAATGGATTCTGTTATTTCGCTGTCGACAAACTTGACAATAACGAATTTATTGGCTTCATAGGAATTGCCGAACAGAATTTTGAGTCTGACTTTACACCTTGCGTAGATATCGGGTGGAGGTTAGCTCAATCTGAATGGGGAAAAGGTTTTGCTACAGAGGGTGCGAAAAATTGCCTTGAATTTGCATTTAACGAAATTGGACTAGAGAATATTAAATCAATTTGCCCAGAAACAAATGATAGGTCGGAAAAAGTGATGAAAAAAATCGGAATGAAAAAAACTAAGAGTTTTAATCATCCTTTACTTTCTCAATTCAAAGAATTGGAAAAGTGTGTATTGTATGAAATCGAAAAGTAACGTGCGGTAACAAGCCTGTAAGTAAAAGCGGTTTAAGTGATAAACGAAAGACAAAGATCGGTGCAAAGCGCATACACGAGGCCGGTAAGGACATAAAAAAAGGCCGGAAATATCCGGCCGAACATTGGCTATACGCTGTAATTAAGAACAATTTGCGTTCCATCCATTACAGAGCTTAGCCCTATAACTTTATATCTTTGGCCGTAACAGGTAGTGGTTTTTTGGGAAACCTGTACAGCTCAATTTGTTTCGTACAAACCTACTCTTGCGATGGAAAATGTAATTGGGGGTAAACTTTTCAATAAATCGCAACATCTCTAAGTAACACAATTCAAAAATAAGCGATTCTGGAGAGCCATGTTTGCGCAATGTACCAAACCCGATTTCCAGAGGACAAAAGCTCGAAGCCAATGTACCAAGGAATATTCCATACTCTTTGATGGCTCCAAACCCACCATTATTCCACGGAAGTCCTTTACTTTGTAGCGCCTTGGAATAACAATTGCCCAATTACCATGATGGTGCAAAAAATAGCGCTTTTAACAGTCCAATTATCGATCTTTTGCTTGCTAGCAGCCCCAAGTAGTTATGCACAACATCCAGGGTGGTGGCATTTAACAGACCGGGATGGGCTACCAGGACGGACCATCTACACAGGACTGCAGGGACAGGATGGCAAAATATGGCTTGGCACAAACAATGGTCTGTGCAGCTTTGACGGGCGCACATTTAAGAGTTACCAAACCAATAAGATTGCCAATCAGGAGATTTTGCTGCTCAAAGAAGATTCATATGGCCGCATTTGGTTTTTGAATCTCAATAGAAAACTCTACTATCTGGAAAAAGACTCCATCCATCAATTACAGTTTCAGGAAATTCCGGATGACAATGAGATTTACCACATTTGGATGGCAGGAGACCATATGTATCTGAGCTACGGTATCCGAAACCGGATGAACCATATGCTGAAGCTCAGCTTGAAGCCGGAAGACCGTTTTAGTGTGTCCCTCAATTTTGAATTCTTTGAAGGTTTTCCGCTGGCCAGAACAGGGCCT
>JBCCSZ010000287.1:0-10127 GCA_039199225.1 Bacteroidota bacterium | reverse complement strand
TTGGCGCCGTCTTGGATGAAGTGCAAGCACTCCTGACCAGCCTCATCGAGTTGATTTTTATACTTACCATCCAGTAGGCCAATGTAACTTTTGATGGTCCGAAGAGGCTCTTTCAAGTCGTGGGAACACATCAAAGACGAGAAATCCTCGGTTTTCCCTTGTCTCGATTGTGCTTCCGTATTTTTGCGCATCAATTCCTGGGCAAAACGCTGGGTGGCCGCCTCTACTTCCTTGCGAGCAGTGGCATCGCGAAAGGATAAGATGGCGTAGGTCGTTTCCCCACTTTCTCCCGGGATCGCTTTTCCTGCCAACTCCATCCAGATGTAGGTATTGTCCTTTTTTTGTACCCTCAATGTCAGATTAAATGATGGATTTCGCTGGAGTGCTTCCGGGCTCATTTTGCGACTCATCTGCTTGCGATCGTCCGGATGGATGATGTAGGTTCCGTACTTACAGATGATTTCGTTGGGCGCGTAGCCAAGATGGGCTTTGATGGAAGGGCTGACGAACACATTGCTGTTGTCTTCCATTCGATGAACGATCACCAAGTCACCAATGTTGGTGGCCAGCAGGCGGTAGAGAATGTCTTCTTCTTTTAGGAGCTTGTCTTTTTCAACCATCGTTCGGGCCAGCAAAAAGCCGATCACACCTGATGAGTAGCCTAAGAAGACAAACACCAGCACCCTGGGCTCCCATTCCAACAAAAAAATCATACAAGCCAAAGGCAAAATCAGGGCGAGATACAAGGCACGGGTATTGGCCTCCTGGTTGAATGTCAAAGCCTTAAGCGATCCTTTGAAAACAGCATTATTCATGGCAAAACAGTTTTGGGGACAGGCCGGACGTACCGACCGATCTGGTTTAGGAATCAGTGTTTACAGCCAATAACCTCATGTGGAAGGCATTGACCATACCGAATAATGTTCAAAGGGATTAAGGGGTCCTAATCAAAGGACAAAGGATTACAGACAGGATGTTACAGACGAATGATCTCGTGTTCAGATGACAATGGGCGTTGTACTACGCGCAGGGGGTTGGGAAATAGAAGGGGGATTCTATGAAAAATAGAGCAAATATCTTGCCAAGAAGCGTAAGAGGGAAGACAGAAAATGATGAGAAAGTCTATATAAAATCGACCTCTCGCGTCAAATACCAAGAGGTCGATTTCAGAGGGAGATGTCTGAGCAATTTAATTTGCTCCTGCTACACCCCCTTTGCCTTTTCCAGACTTTTTGCGGAATCCGATTGTTTTTCGGTTGAAGAGGAAGCCGTCCTTATCGAGTTTGAAGTGAGAAACATCTTCGATGGTCAGCAGGTTGACGATGCTGGGGTCTCTCAACTCCCGATCCATTGCGGCCAGGCGTAGGTTTTGCTTTTTGATGGATTCGTCCACAACCTTTCGCACTGTTCGGGCATTGCCGAAATACTTATCGCGGAATTCGTGGATAAAGGTCAGGTATTTGTCCAGATGCTCTGATGCCTCCGGTGTGACCACGACGCCCTGCTCCTTAAACATGAGGTTAGCGATATTCATCAAATCCGACGGCAGATAATCTTCGAACTTCAGCACCTTGTCAAAGCGAGAGTTGAGTCCGGGATTGGCCTTCAGGAAAGTCTCCATGTTATCGGGATAGCCTGCAACAAAGACAAAGAATTCGCCCCGATGGTCCTCCATGCGCTTGAGCAAGGTCTGGATGGCCTCGTCGCCAAAATCTCCGCTGGCTCCGCCAGCTCCGGCCTGGGTCAAAGCATAAGCCTCATCGATAAACAGCACGCCTCCCATGGCTTCGTCAATCTTCTCAGTTGTTTTTATCGCTGTCTGACCAACAAAGCCAGCCACCAAGCCCTGGCGATCTGTCTCCACCATATGGCCGCGCTCCAAAACGCCGAGCGACTTATAAATCTTCGTCAGAATACGAGCCACCGTCGTCTTACCCGTTCCTGGGTTGCCGATAAAGACCGTATGCAAAAAGAAGTTATTGAGGACATTTTTCTCGGTCTCTCGATAGTAGCGAACCAAGCGGACCAACTCGTGAATCTGCTCCTTGATTTTTTCCATGCCAATGAGGCGATTCAAATCCTGTAGCGCCTCCGTCAGCAGCGGCTCATCCACCGGAATAGACGGCAGGGCCTTTTGCGGCTTGATTTGTATCTTCTCGACATCGCGCAGCTCGATCAAGCTGATCTCCTCGCGGCTGCTGGCTCTTGGGTTTTCACTCCCCATGATCCGAAGGCCAAGATTGATTTTTGCCTGTTCGATGATGTCAAACACGAAGCGTGCATTGCCAAAGCTGCGGTCGCGGGACCGGTAGGCATTCACGATGATCTCGTTTATCTTTAGTCTGGAAGGGTCTGATAGTTCTACACCCTTTTCGACGCAGGAGTACAGCGCAATTTCAGACAATTCCTGTGGCAGATAGTCCGAAAACTCGAAGTACAACTTAAATCGCGACTTCAGACCCGGATTGGAATCCAGGAAGTGCTTCATCTCCTTGGGATAACCCGCTACGATGACTGCCATATCTCCTTCGCCATTGGACATTTCCTTGACGAGGATTTCGATGACCTCCCGGCCAAAATCCTTGCTGTCGTCATTGGAGCGAGCCAAAGCGTATGCCTCATCGATGAACAATACCCCACCACGCGCCTTTTCTATCGCCTCTTTCACCTTGGGCGCCGTTTGTCCAATGTATTCGCCGACCAAATCGACCCGGTCGACTTCGTGGACATGCCCCTTGGACAGCAAGCCCATTTTCTTATACAAACGCCCCATCATACCTGCCACCGTCGTCTTACCCGTTCCCGGATTGCCGATGAAGACAGAATGCACATTGATTTCTTCTTTTTCCTCAAAGCCCTTTTCCTTTCTGAGCTGAAGGAATTGAATGTACTTGGCGTGGTCCCGGACCTTTTGCTTGATGTCCCGCAAACCGATCAGTGCATCCATGCGTTCCATCACCTCTTCGAAAGTCTTTCCACTGTCGTTGTCAGGGCTGAGGATAATCGGACTGTGTCGATCTGGCAACAACACAGAAGAGATGCCTTCTTCAAATTCCTCTCCTACCTCGAAAGGGATAACAGCAAGCAGCTTATCCATAAAAATAAGCTCGGCCGTATATCGGTCTTTCCGCCAGGAGCCTTTGACATTGGACCCCCAACCAGCAGTTATTTTGATCAGTTCATCCTTTTTTTCAACCCTCTGCAAACGGACAACCTGCCCTTTCAACTCTCGGGCATCATTGTAAAACTTGGTGAACAGCTCGCACTGCCAGCTTTTGGCGATATTGAGATTTTTCAGTACAATTTCGACATAGATGTAGCGCGTTTCCTCGCTGCTAAAACTTTTGAAATAATTGCGATCATCTTCACTTACATCATCGTAAGGACCTTCGTACAACTTTAGAGATTGTACTTCCAGATAGGGATTGTCATCTGGCAAGATACCTTTCCCGGCATCTTCGACATAAAAGTACTTGGTTGCCACCTTCTCATTCTCAATCCATGCCTCCCAGTAATAAGTACCTTTTTTCCAGAATTGGCCCTCATTTTTATTGCCCCAACCTTCGCGGATGTAGACAACATTATCGTATTTGGATACTTTGCGGTTTTCGAATTTCAGTGTACAGACCTCCTTGCGGCCTTTCTTGAGGGAATAGCAGCGCAATTCAACATCGATTTCCCAGTCTTCTTCATCAAAGTATTTATTGAAAAAAGAAAGTTCAGCGTAGATGTAGGTCGTCTCATAGCGATCGAAAACCTGGCGATATTTCTTTTTATTATCGGCCAACCACTCCGTGGACGCGTAAACTTTCAGTTCTCGGAACTTAAATTTTTTAAAACCGGGATGTTTATAACTCTCTGCCACTGGAATATTTTTTTGTTTTAACCCGATATTGTCTAACTAATTTCTACACCTGTTAAACAATACCTCCTTTAATGATGTTTGCTCGCGATCCAGTATACTTGATCGAAGGATTTTCCGTGAAAAAGCCTTAATAAATTCAAAAGGTAGAGGTTCGTAATTGGTATAAACTTAATTAAAATCTACAGATAAGACAACAGCAAACTGAAATAAATCCTTAGAAGTCAAAGTTTTATTTATCATATTTATAAATAGATAATATTCTGCCATCTTTCCTTTGTGCCAATCCATTGCAGCCAAAAGCAAAAAACCGACGAATCCCCCATCTTATGTAGTGCTCTTAGACAATCGACCGAATACTGTTTGGGGTCTGTCCACAAAGGCCACATAAAGAACACAGACGAAGGAATGTTACTGCATAGCAGGTTCCTTTGCTGCATTTTGTTTATATTTCGACCCATTTTTTGAAGCTAAGTGCCTAGATGAAATTGTAATGTCCCTAATTTATCGAAGCGCTTACACTTTACTCGATTGAATGGGCTTTGTCAAATTAAACTTCCCGGTCCTCGTACAGCATACCAAATCTGAAGGTAAATCATCCTATCAGATTCGGCCACTTTTTTTGTATCATCCGGCTGCTTTTAACCGCCGCTTTGAGTTGGCCCTCAATCAGTTTAAAAAGGAAATTAGGCACTACTTGCAAGGGATGGTCGTGAGCCGGGCCAATGCCCATGAATTGCTGTGGTATCTGTTCAATCCGGATGTGCGTTTTGAAATCCACGAGTTGGGCATATCCATTGGACGAAAATACATCGAGGGAACCTTTGCCATGGCAGCCTTCAAGGTCAATGGCATTGAGTTCATCTGCCTGCCGGCCTTTGGTCGTTACATCTTCATGGCTCACCCAGACAACAGAGGCCGCATTTCTCTAGCCCTCGAAGGCGAAAGAGTCATCAAAGAGCTACTCCGTTTGTATCGGGAGCGGGAAGGCAACGACTTCGAGCCAGAAAATTTTATGACGCCCAAAGGGACCTTTGTCACGACCGTTTCCCTTTCGCTCAATGTCTCGCAGGCGCCCCTGCCCTTCGAGGAAAGCGCCGACAGTTGGTTTTTTGATCGGGTGCAGCCCAACGAAAACTTCAATGGCTCGGTGGAAATCGAGAAGGTAGGCTACGACCTCAATGGCCGCTATCCAAGCGAGCTGAAACAATCCTTCTACCGCAATGAGCTGGTCGAGCGCCTATCCAGAATCATCTATCAATCAGGCAATACACCAATTGTCTTGATCGGGCCGGAAGGGGTTGGCAAACACACCGTCATACAGGAAGTTGTTCGTCGTTACATTGAACAGCATCCTTCTCGGACAGATGTTTCCTTACCCAAAATCTGGCACATTGATCCCAATCGAATCATCGCGGGCATGATGTATGTGGGCTGGTGGCAAAAACGCCTGGAAGCCATCTTAGGATACATCCAAAATCGCCTAAAGACACTACCCGACAGCAAAAGCCAGGAGCCCGACAAGCTCTTGATCGATAATGTCGTCTCTATTCTGCGCATCGGTAAATCCAGCCAGAACAACATGACGATGAACGATGTGCTGCGTCCTTATCTCGAAAAGCGGCAGATTCAGCTGATTCTACTGGCGACTTCGCAAGAGTGGAAAATACTACAGGAAAACGACCGTCGATTCTCCGACCTATTCCAGGTCATCCGAATGCAAGAACCCGATCGGGAAACGGCCGCACGGATGGTCCTGCAACAAAGGCGCACACTCGAATTGCAGTACGGCTGCGAATTCAATATACAGGCCATCAACCAATTGTTTACCATCCAACGCAACTACCTCCGGGGCAAGGCCCTGCCAGGGAGCATCATGCGATTGATGAATCAGTTGGCAGTCAAATACAAATTTCAAACCATCGATCTGGAAGAGATTCGAAGAGAGTTTGAAGATTTCAGTGGTCTCAACGAACGCATTTTCGATGTTTCTTACACCTTTCAAAAGGACGAGGTCCACGAATGGATCGCCCAGCGCTTGGTTGGCCAGGCCGAGGCAGTAGAAACACTTTCCAATACCATTCATACGATAAAAGCCCGCTTGTCGCCACCTGGAAAGCCCTTGGGTTCTTTCTTGTTCATCGGCCCGACGGGCGTAGGAAAGACGGAGGGCGCCAAAATCTTGTGCGAATACCTGATGGGCAATCAGCAGCATTTGATGCGCTTCGACATGAATGAGTACATCGATTCGCTGGCCATCCACCGACTCATTGGAGACGACCACAATCCCGAAGGGCATTTAACCGGACAGGTCCGCTACCGCCCCTTTGGCGTCATCCTATTTGATGAAATCGAAAAGGCACATCCCAAAGTTCACGATCTACTATTACAAGTACTGGACGACGGCCGTCTGACCGACAGCGTGGGGAGAACAGTTGACTTTTCCAATACCATCATCATAATGACCTCCAATGTCGGAGCTAAAGAAGCTTCCATTCGATTGGGCTTCGATACCAATGGAAGTGATGAAAGAGCGATTTATCAAAAATCATTGGAAAATAAGTTTCGTCCGGAATTCCTCAACCGAATCGATCGCATTGTGGTGTTCAATCCGCTACAGCTCGAACACATCCTCAATATTGCCCGGCTGCAAATCAAGGATTTGTTGAAAAGAGACGGTTTTGTGCGTCGCACGACCATTCTCAACATCAGCAAAGACGCCCTGGAATGGGTGGCTCGCCGTGGTTTTGATGCCCGAATGGGTGGACGCGCCCTCAAGCGGCAAATTGAACGCGACCTGACGGCTCTTTCCGCCGAACAGCTGATTTCTACCAAGACGGATAACCCTATTCTTTTCGACATTTTATTGGAGGGAGACAAACTCAGGCCAAAGATTTCACCATTGGAGTTTTGTGACCCCATCGAAGAAGACTGGCTTCCGAACCTTCCGGAAGTGGCTCGTGGTAAGGTGTTTTACAACAAGCTGCTTCGCAACATCGACTTCATCGAAAATAAGGTTCGCCAAATGGAGGAGGCCCGGGAAGAAAGCGACAGCGAACTCATTGTCATTGGAAACGAGAAGGGCGAAAACCTGGATTGGCAATACTACGACTTCAAAGATCGGATTGCCAGCACCAAGCAACGGATCACCAATCTGTCCCTTGGGTTTCGGGATCGGCACTTCCGGGAAGGGCCAGCATTGCCACTGCGGTTGAAGGGAAGCTCCATTTTTCCTCGCAAGGACTGGGGTTCCAAGGGCGTCCGCCAATCGATAAAGGACCGCCTTTTTCAGCAGGAAGCCCTGAAGGAAATTCGGGAATCCTATGAATATGGTGCCGCCCAATTCGATAATATGGAGACGGAATTCATTTCCAGCTACCTCAACGTAGCCTTGTTGCGCCTATTTGCAAAGGGCTTTTTGCGCGAGAAGACGGATCAAATCGTCCTCCACTTCCACTCCTACATTACCGGCCAGGGCGATGCCGAAATAGAATATTTAATCGATTTGTATAAATCTTTGTTTGAAGAACTCGACATAGAGCATTCGATCGATAAGAAAGGATTCAGCATTTATGCCGAAGGGCATTCCCTGATAGAGTTGTTGCAAGGAGAGGTAGGCATCAACCTTTTCTACAAAGCACACCGCAATCCACTGCCCATTAAAACCACCATTCGCCGTCAAAACAGCCGTCAAACCAACAATGGCCAACAGACCAATCAGGTCATCCGGATATTTGACACCAAATCAACTGTCACCGATTTGCGAAGTGGCTTCACCAACGCAGCCAACATCAATGCCGAAGAACTCAAGCTGATGGTGTTTGCTGGCATTCCTTCTAGGGTCCGACAAAGCTTGATTCGCCTCAATTAAGCACTCCTTTTGGCCTATGGAACCATTTTTTTCAACAGATCGATGGCTGCTTTATTTTTCATTGACTTGGCAATAGAGAAGGCATCATCTGCCCCGAAGCCTTCCTTCCGATGAGGGTCTGCGCCATTCTGCAGCAAGAAGGCTGCAACATCCAGCTGATTGCAACGAATGCTTTCCAAAAAGGGACTTGTCATAAATTCAGGATGCTGGTAGTTGGGATCAATTCCCGACCGAATGTAAAACTTCACCAATTCCAAATCTCCCTTTTGGCAGGCAAAAAACAGTTGTTTCCAATCTCCTCCAGACATAGGCTAAGGGTTTTTGAGTTTGATAGTAAGGCTTAGGACAGTTTATCAAAAGTCAGGCGCTCTCCCTTCTTATCCTCAAAAAACTGCCCGTTTTGATAGGCCAGGTGGCCACTGACAATGGTTTCGCTGATTGATCCGGTAAAGCTATGCCCCTCGAACGGCGACCAACCACATTTGTAATGGATGTTGTCCTTTTCGACCATCCAGGAACGCTCGGGATCGAGTATGACGACATCCGCCCAGTAGCCTTCCTCCAGATAACCGCGCTTTTCGACACCAAAGCAGTCGGCCGGTGCATGACACATTTTTTCAACAATCCGCTCCATGCTGATCATGCCTTTTTGGTGGAATTCCAACATGACATTCAAAGTATGCTGTATCAACGGAACGCCAGAAGGTGCTTTGAAGTAGCTGTTTTGCTTTTCTGACCACAGATGGGGCGCATGGTCTGTGGCGATGATGTCGAGTCGATTGTCCAGCAGAGCGGGAAATAGCGCCTCTTGGTGGCTCGGCGCCTTGATGGCTGGATTGCACTTGATCTGTGTCCCCAGACGTTCGTAGTCATTGCTGTTGAAGTACAGATGGTGTACGCACACTTCAGAGGTAATGCGTTTTTCCGAAAGAGGAATGTCATTTCTAAACAAAGCCAACTCGTCAGCAGTGGAGATGTGCAAAATGTGCAGGCGGGTGTTGTGCTTCTTTGCCAGCTCGATGGCCAAACTGGAAGACAAATAGCAGCCCTTGACCGAGCGAATTTCCGGATGCAAGTGAATCGGTACATCCTCGCCATATTTTTCCTTGGCTGCAGCCGCGTTGGCGCGAATGGTTGCTTCATCTTCGCAATGTGTCGCAATGAGCATGGGCGTGCCTGCGAAAACAGCCTCCAGCGTCTCTCGATTATCGACAAGCATATTCCCCGTGCTGGACCCCATAAATATTTTGATGCCACAAACGGTCTTGGGGTTGGTCCGCAATACTTCGTCCAGATTGTCATTGGAGCCCCCCATGAAAAAGGAGTAATTGGCCAAAGAGCTTTGGGCCGCCGCATCGTACTTTTCCTGTAGCTTTTCTTGCGTCACCGCTGGTGGCTTGGTATTGGGCATTTCCATGTAGGAAGTGACCCCTCCGGCGACGGCTGCCCGAGGCTCGGTGTATAGGTCTGCTTTGTGGGTGAGGCCCGGTTGGCGAAAGTGTACCTGGTCATCGATGATGCCTGGGAGAACGAATTTACCAGAGGCATCCAGCTCCTTATCTGCCGGAGCATCGATTTGGGCATCTATCCGTTCGATTCGACCGTTGCGAATCAGTAAATCCGCTTCTGTAATGACACCACGGTTGATTATTCGACCGTTTTTGATCAAAATAGAGGACATGTTCTTTTGTTTTATGATGTGAGCACTTTTGGCTTAGAAGATTGAAAATCCAGGCTCGAAAATAGGCATAAAACTGCAAAGCTGGCATTTTTTTTGTTGTAAATACATCGTCTAATCTGTACCCATCCCTCTACCTATTCTTCAATCACTCATCAATCTTGTTAGTTATGAAAAGAAGTATGTATGTCGTCATGGGTTATGCGTTGGGGATGCTCTTCGGAGGCTCTTTTCTCTTCACCTTGTACTATCTAATTACCTGGAATACAATAGTCGGATTAGCTGTCATCGGTCTGGTTATCGGCGTGGCCGCCTTCCTAATCATGGACCCAGACAATTTTGAGGAGGTCGTAGAAGTCGAACCTCTTCGCCAACGAGAAACCAAAGCCATAACACCCTTGGCTTATGAATACGAACCTTCCTAAATAGCTTTTAATAATAGCTCTTGTCCAGTGGGTAATGTTGAATCTAAGCGCAGCATTACCCACTGCACATTCCATTCCCGTAGCTAACGACAAGCTACTTAACTGCTCATCTGCATACTACCACCCTACCCGATACACATACCGCTCAACAAACTCCTGCAAAACAATATCCGGTTTTAAATCTTCAACCATCTCCTTCTTAAAATGATGATTCCATACAAAGGCAGATTGGCGAAAGCTGTCCTTTAGGTAACGCCTTAGAGATACACTGTAAGAATCGTTGAAAATCAA
>JBCCSZ010000286.1:0-10132 GCA_039199225.1 Bacteroidota bacterium | reverse complement strand
TGTTTGGCAATGTGCACTAGGTAGTTTATTTTTCACCGCTCACCGCTCACCGCTCACCGCTCACCGCTCACCGCTCACCGCTCACCGCTCACCGCTCACCGCTCACCGCTCACCGCTCACCAAATCACCCAACCGAAGACCATCACCAAATCCCCCTCCTTTAGTTCGGCAAAATCACAGAGTCAATAACGTGTACAACGCCATTGGACTGATACACATCGTAGATAGATACGTTGGCGTAGTTGCCATTTTCGTCCTTCAAGACGACATTCTTCGTGCCGTTCATCATGGCCGTCAAGCGGTCGCCACTGACGGTTGTCAACTCGGCTTTACCACCTCCGTGCTCGATGGCTTGGGCGATCTTGGACGCATCCAACTTGCCAGCAACGACGTGGTAAGTCAATATTTTACTCAGTTGTCCTTTGTTCTCAGGGCGTAGCAAGGTGCTTACTGTACCATCAGGCAATTTGTCGAAAGCGGCATTGACAGGGGCAAATACAGTGAAAGGACCATCGGACTGTAGGGTTCCGGCCAGGTCGGCAGCTTTCACTGCTGCAACCAGTGTGGTATGGTCGTTGGACTGTGCAAAGTTTGAGACGATGTCTCTCTGGCTGTTCATTTCTGTTCCGCCGACGCGAACGGTTCTGCTCTTATGAGAGGAACTGCACTGTGCTTGTACTTGTGTGGCAAACAATAAAGTTGTCAAAGCGAGAAAGAAGGCTGCAAATAGCTTTTTCATAATGATAATTTTAAAGAATGATTGAATCAAAAAACGACATACCTACGGAGCCATTTGCCAAACGGATTTCGACAAAAAATTAATGTCAGTTAAACTTTTGTTAAAGAAAATAGTTAAAATTGAAGTAAAAGGTTAAACAAAACACCTTTTCGGTCGCTAATGCATTCAAAAAGCACCATCATTTCCCAACTTCAATGCCATGACCACAGAGTCATGCAAACGCTCTACGACGACTATGCGCCGGCTCTCTATGGCGTCATCTTTCGCATCGTAAAGTCAGAAGAATTGGCAGAAGATGTGTTGCAGGATACCTTTGTGAAAATCTGGAAGAACGGTCCTGATTACGATGCTTCTAAAGGTAGTCTCTTTACTTGGATGCTAAATATTGCCCGAAATACGGCCATCGACCTGATCCGTTCGGCGCACCATCGGCGCAGGCAACACATGGAATCGCCCGACCAGGCAGCGCACATTGGAGAGTCTTTCAATGTCAACCACATCGGTGTCAATGCCATTGTCGATAATCTGGATGAGAAGTACCGAAAGGTGATCGACCTCATCTACTTCCAAGGATATACCCATAAGGAGGTGGTTGAAGAACTGGACATTCCGCTCGGTACGGTTAAGTCCAGAATCCGGATTGCTCTGCGAGAATTGCGTAAGCTATTTATTTCTCATGTGGTCAGTTTGATCGGCTTTACACTAATATTGGTTAAATACTTTTCGCCTCTTGGATAAGCATAAATTCATAGAATCCGGATTAATGGAACAGTATGTTCTAGGGATCGCCGGACCGGAGGAGCGGGCCGAGGTGGAGCGTTACATCGAGGAATTCCCGGAGCTTCGCAAGCAGCTGGATGAATTGAGCAAGGGATTGGAAGCCTACGCCCGAGCCCATACCAAAACACCACCTGCGCACCTGCGCCGAAAGGTTTTGAAGGCCATCAAAAAGGAGGCCGGTGTTCCCGAACAAGAAGATCCCATCCGACTGCCAGCCAGAAAGTCTCGACCCAACTGGATAACCACAATTGCTGCTTTGATGATTCTTGGCCTCACAGGCATTTGCATCAGTATGTACCTCAAGCAGGCGGAGTCGCAAGAGCAGATCGCCGTACTCAGCAGCCAGGTTCAGGCATTGCAACGCGACTACCAAAGTCTCCAAAGAGTAGATGTACAGCTCAAAAAACAGTTTGCCATTCTCAAGGATATTGGGACCCAACACGTTCAACTGCAAGGTTCAGATTTGGCGCCTTCTGCAAAGGCTGTTGTCTATTGGAATGAAAACCACCAGGATGCCTACCTCAATGTGGTCGATCTGCCAGATGCACCTCATGGCCACCAGTACCAGGTTTGGGCCGATGTCAATGGCAAACACCTAAACATGGGACTCTTGGAGGGGGCTCGCGACACGGGCGTTGCCCTATTCAACCTACCTTACATTGAGCATTCCCAAGGTTTTGTCATCACCCTGGAAAACAAAGGTGGCAGTCCACATCCAACGGTGGATAAACTATTTGCCAAGGGAAATATGTACTAGATTTTATGCCTCGACCAGCTTGGAAAGGTGGAAAGATCGTCTGATTACTTCAACTTCACCACAAAGCCCTTCATACCGTGTTTGGCCTTCATCTCACTCAGTCGGCTGCTGGCCTCCGAGCGGAACCCAAAGCTACCATACATCACTTTGTAGGCGCCTCCAATTTCTCTTACGTAAAGACCTTCCAACTGACGATCTTTTAGTTCTGCCAGTCGCTTATCGGCATTTTTGCGATCCTTGAAAGCTGCCAATTGGATGCTGTACTGGCCATTCGCGCTGGGTTTTTCATAGAAATCATAAGACTCTATCGAGACAGCAGCCGGTGGACTGGTAGTGGAAACAGCTGGACTTTTGGCAGTCGTCGTAGGGCTTTTAGCAGTAGGAGCAATCATCAACTCCTTGAGGCGAATGTTTCCGCTTTGTGGATTATTGGGCGTTTCTTCCCTTTTCACCGGTTCGGATATGGCGCCCTTTTCGGTCAAATCTTCATAACTGGATGGTATGTCGAAGCTGCTGGGAATCTCTGTACTTGCAGGAATGTTATCTGTCGAAGGAGAAACATTGACTGTCTTTTCGGTAGTGGGAAAGTTGTTGTTTGTCGTTTTGTTGCGAGGTGTCTTAGTAGCACTGCGCATCACTCTCGCTATGATGCTGTTGGAAGATTCATTTTCAACGGCTGGTGCTTCTTGGGCAGCCTCCAAATCAGCTACAGTGGCTTCCATGGGAGCGTCAAAAGAAGTGGGAATCTGTCCTTCTGGAATGTTGGTCGATTTGTTTTGACTCAAATCTGCCTCATCCGGTAAAATTTCCAGTTTTACCTTAGTAATGCCATCTTTATCCAGTCCGATGTGGTTGGCAGCGGCCCGCGATAAGTCGACGATGCGACCTTTGACAAAGGGGCCACGATCATTTACCCGGACAATGACGTAGCGGTTGTTGTCGGTGCGCGTTACCTTGACCATGGTGCCAAAATCCAATTGGCGATGGGCGCAGGTGAACTTCTTCAGGTCGTATTTCTCGCCAGAGGCAGTCGGTCGACCGTGCAAATAATCACCATAGTAAGAAGCCAGACCGTATTGTGGAGCTTGCGCTTCGACTAGAAAAGACGACAACAGAAGTAGGCAAAAGGACAAATAATATCTCATATACATCGGATTTGGGGTGCTTATACCCAACTAAGGCTCAGAAAATTAACCAAAAGACCATTCCAATTTTACACATTTGGATAGCTTGAATAGGAAAATTACAAACTTTTCTGGAAATTAGCCCAAATGACCAACCTTCATAGAGAAGATCGGACTTGAAAATAAAGGACAATGTATCGGTTATGAGTCGCTTATTGGGCATTCTCTTCATACTTTGCTGCTTTGGGATAGAAGCGGCCAGGGCTCAGTCTGAGGAGTTGGACCTGAGAGTCTTCGAATTTGAAGACGGCCTGACCCACCGCAATGTGTTCAAAATTTTGCAAGATCATTACGGCTACATCTGGGTGGCTACCTCCAATGGCTTGAATCGATTTGACGGCCGTCGCTTTGTCCAATACCTCAATTCCGACCCCATCAATCAGATTCCCGATAATTACATTCCGGATATGGTCATCCCAAGTGACTCGATGATTTGGTTGACCAATAAAAATCAGTTGACCATTCTCGATCCTAGGAACAACCAAGTTCGAAAACGTGCGATCCGGACAAAAAATACCCGCCGATTCGGTAGCACGCTGCCCGACAACCTCTACGTGGATTCCAAAGACCGAATTTGGACCATCGACTTTGTACCGGAAACCGGACAGTCTTTTTTACTGCGAACCGATGTGGATAAGAAAGAACTAAAAGACGTCCTGGTCTGCCAGGGAACCTTCCCGGGCCGGTCGATCATCGAATACAATGAAAGCTTCTTCATCAGTGACCTGAACAATGGACTTCGGCAAATATCGGAGGATGGTCGTACAACCAAAGAGTATTTATTTCGGTCGCCCTTTTCAGGCAACCGTTCCTCCTGGGTCACCAAAATGACCATAGGTCCCAAAGGTGCTTTATGGGCCTTGCTCAACGATGGGCAGGTATTTTCTCTAGCTCCGGGAGCCGATGAATTCCAAATCCACCCGATCACCAACTTTATTTATAATACCAGCAGCTTTTCGACCATACAGCTCGAACCCAATGGCAACATCTGGGTGGGTGGAATCGGGGCGCTCTGGCGCTATGAATCCCAGACAGGCCGCAGCGTCAACTTCGATGCCAGGGTCCGGGAGCTGACCAAAAACAACTGTACCTACCGACAAATATTCCAGGATGCTTCTGGCGTGCTGTGGGTGGCCAGCGACTTTGGCGCCATCCGCATTACCCGCTCCGATCGACTGTTCACCAATTACCTCAGCGAAGGAAATGAAAATTGTAGCAATGGCTTTTGCAGCATGCGGGGCATGGCCGAAGACGATGAAGGAAACATCTACTTGAGCTATTACAACTCAATCCACGTTTTGGATCCCATCGCAAATAGCCTTCGTCCCCTTTTTCCACAAAACGATTTTTTCAACTTTCCCTTTGGACTGTACCATCGGGACGGGATGCTTTACGTCGGTAATGGCAAGCGTATTCACTTGGACAATCTACAGGTCGATACCTTAATTCCAGGTGCTGGTGGAGACAAGGGATTCGTAACTACCGGACCGGATGGTCTTGTCTGGTGGGCTCATCAAGAAAAGCTCTTCCGTTTCGATCCTTCCAATGACCGCATGACCCGACTGAGCGATGCCCAAGGCGTATTGGATTCTGTTCAAGAGATTAATTTTTTGCTGACGGCTAAGGATGGTGCTTCTGTTTGGATTGGAACCAACACCATGGGCCTGCTCCACTTTCATCCGGAAGAAGGAACCAAGGCTGTTTACCAATCTGACAGTGGTGCAGTACTTTCGCTGAGCCACAACCGCATCATCGCCATCCACGAAGCTGAGGAAGGCGACCTTTGGCTGGCCACTGCCGATGGTGTCAATCACTTGAACACGAAAACGCAAAGCCTCAAAATTTACAAAGAAAAAGATGGTCTGCCCAACAACTTCATCAATGGCCTGATTGCCGAGGGGGATTCCTGCCTGTGGATCAGTACGGACAATGGCTTGGCGCGCCTGAGCATCGAGCAACAAACATTTATCAACTTTTTCAAGCAGGATGGACTTTCGAAAAACGAATTCAACCGCGTCTCTTTCTTGAAGGCCAAAGATGGCCGCTTCTATTTTGGAGGTCTCAATGGCGTCAATGCTTTTTACCCTGGCTCAAAGTTTTTGGAACGCAGCAAGGAAGAAGTTTATCCCATGATGTTTTCTTCTTTTTCCAAACTTGATGGCGATTCCGACAGCATACTTGTACAAACCAATGGACTGAGTGGTCGCCGTTCCTTCGTACTGGACCACAACGATAAGTTTTTTACCTTCGAATTTGCGCTGGCCCACTTTGAAAATCCGGCTGAGATTCTCTACAGCTATCAGTTGGAAGGTTTCGACAAAGAATGGTCGGAGCCTACGGTTTTGAACACAGCGCGATACAACAATATTCCGGCAGGCAAGTACATCTTTCGGGCCAAAGCGTCGCCAGGTAAAGGCGTTTGGAATGCCCGCCAATTGGCCATCGACATCTACGTGCAGGAAGCTTACTATAAAACCTGGTGGTTTTATGCACTCATTGGTTTTGGCTTGCTGTTGATATTGTATGTGTATTTGCGCTACCGGGTTTATAGTATCGGAATGCGCCAAAAGGAGTTGGAAGCCATCGTCAGTGCGCGCACGGAAGAATTGGAGCGGGAAAAGAAAAAGTCGGATGATTTGCTATTGAACATCCTACCGGTAAACATAGCGGAGGAGCTCAAGCGTTTTGGTAAAGCCAAAGCGAAGCGCCACGAGTCGGTGACGGTTATGTTTATAGATTTCCAAAGCTTTTCCCATATCGCTGCCAAATTGGAACCAGAAGACTTGGTCGCCGAGATCGATTTTTGTTTTCGCGCCTTCGACGAGATTATGGAGATTTTTGGATTGGAAAAAATCAAGACCATCGGCGATGCCTACATGTGCGTCGGTGGGATATTGAACGAGGATGCACTCAGTGCAGTTCAGGTGGTTCGGGCGGCTTTGGAAATCCAGTCGTTCCTCCACAACCTGAGCAAGGAACGGGCGGAGCAAGGACTGTTGAGTTTTGAGGCGCGCATCGGCATCCATACCGGGCCGGTGGTCGGTGGGGTGGTTGGAACAAAGAAATTTGCTTACGACATCTGGGGGGATACCGTCAATATTGCCTCTCGGATGGAAACGACCGGGCAAACCAATAAGGTGAACATATCGCAAGCAACCTACGAACTGGTAGCTGACTTTTTTGAATGCCAGGCCCGTGGAAAAATTACGGTGCGCAATGTCGGTGATGTAGAAATGTATTTTGTGATCAAAGAAAAAATAGTCGATCAAGTCGGCCTAAAGGTATGAGTCAACAAGATAAAATGGGTACGATTTCCATCCTCGGAGCCGGTTGGTTGGGATTGCCATTGGGCGCTGCATTGGTCCGTCGTGGCTTTGCGGTCAAGGGGTCAACAACCCGAGAGGAAAAACGGCCACTCTTGGAAAAAGAAGGTCTGCAAGCCTTTTTGATTCGGGTGGAAGAAGAATTGCTGATGAGTCCTGCCAATGAGGATTTTTTTCGGTCCGACGTATTGTTCATCAACATCCCGCCCGGTAGGAGGCGCCCTGATGTGGCCGACGCTTTTCCTCGTCAGTTGAAGTCCATTGTAGATCAGGCAATAGGGAAGGGTGTTCAAAAAATTATCTTTGTCAGCTCAACCAGCGTCTATGCCTCCGAAGGGCAAATGGCTCGCGAGGAAGATGAACTGGCACCGGAAACAGCCTCGGGAATAGCCTTGAAACGGTCGGAAGAATACTTGCAGCAGCAAAAGGTCGACTGGGTCATTTTGCGCTTGGCAGGCTTGGTGGGAGGCGATCGTAAGGCCGGTCGCTTTTTTGCAGGTCGGAAGGACATCGCCGGCGGGCTCTCGCCCGTCAATATGGTGCATCGCGACGATTGCATCGCTGTGATTTCCCAAATCCTATTGCAGCAAAAGTGGGGGCAGATTTTCAATGTCTGCGCAGATGAACACCCCAGCCGCTCGGATTTCTACACGGCCCAGGCGCACAAGCAAGGTTTCGAGCTTCCGACTTTCACAGCGAATTATAAGTCTCACAAAATTGTCTCCAACGAAAAAGTAAAAAGGGAGCTGCAATACACTTTTCTCCATCCAGACCCCATGGCATTTTAAATGCTCTATCCCCTCTGATAAAAGTGACCCGAAATGACTAAAAAGATCATCTCTTTTTCTTTTTTCATCTTCATTTTTTTGTCTTGTCAAACCGATGTACAACCCAAAGTTGAACGCCTAGATAAGACGAAAAGCGATCAAATTGACGAGCTTGCCCAACGCTATCTATCCTTGAATCGCTTCAGCGGAGCGATTGTGCTGGCCAAAGGTGGCGAAATTGTTTACGACCAAAATGTTGGTTTGGCTGATTATCAAAACCAAAGGCCCTTTTCCAATACAACTGCTTTTAAAGTTGGGGAACTAACGAAGCTCCTCACGGAAAATCTCATCGATAACCTGGCAAAACAAGGCAAGCTTCAGCGGACGGACAGCATATCGCAACATCTGCCAGAGTTGCCATCCAACTGGACCATTCAGGATGTCTTGAAGTACAAAGGCAGGCAGAGCGGTGGCGGTGCAACAGCCAAAGATACCAGTGATTACAACACCTTGGGTAAGTTGATAGAACAGCTCAGTGGTAAAACCTACCAAGAAAATATTGAGCAGTACAGCAAAGAGTTGGACCTGGAAAACACCTACTTTCAAAAAGCAGATTCATCCATCGCCGTCGGTTATCTTTATCACAATTACCGAGGCAGAGGACTGGAATTACAAAAATCGCCGGTCATTAATTTGCAAGATGCCTTTAGTAGTAAGGGGTTAAAGTCTACTCCGAGAGACTTACTCAAAGTCCTAAAATCAAATCCATCGGAAGTACAAATAGATGGTTACTTGGAAAACGATGGTTTTAGCTATTCACTGCTCAATCGTCCCACAGATGGGCTGACCATCATCATCTTGAGCAATCGCCGACATCCCGTTGCGAAGGAAATGTCCGATAGCATCGAGGCCATTTTGAAAGGTGAAAAGTACAAACTGCCATTGGCTAGAGAACCCTTTCCAGTCGATCCAAATTTACTGGACAGCTACAGTGGTCGATACGCACTCAATGAAAATATGAGCTTTGAAGTTGTCCATGAAAACGACAGCCTATTTGTGCTGTTAGGTCCCAACAAGGTGGCGCTCATCCCACAGTCCGATGACCAATTCTACATGCAAGAAAACGATGCTGCCATGCGATTCGAGAAAGACTCCACAGCCTTGGTGCATAAGGTCGTTCTATTAAATGGCTTTGTCGACAGCAACCAGGAAGCGATACGCATAGAATAGTGAATCGTTTTTAGCCATGGGATAATGACGCCTTCAGACATTAAAACGAATAAATGAGTGCTGTTAAAATTGCTGGGGATACTTCCGTCAATCCATTGTCAGTTGTTTCAAAGATCGGATCGTTGGCCCGGTCAATTCTAAATTCAGGTATGAAAGTAAATCCGTGGTGTTTAAAATTAGTTGAGAAAGTAAAGCTGAATATACTTCCAGAATTTTCTTCCATGATAACGCCATCCGGATCGTTCATGTATTCTCCTCTGATGCCAAGAGCTAGGAAGTCTTTTACTCTAAATTGTGCGTAAACAGCTGTGCCGAACCAATCTGTGTCAGGACCATCCTGCTGTTGGTTGACTTTACGGCTGACGTTCAGGCCCAGGCTAAAACGATTGCCAAAATCTTTTGTTGAGGTAAGATCAATTTGATGACCTCTTACCGTAGTACCAGGGAGGTCTACATCCACTCCCGTTAGATAATTAATGAAAACTGAGAAGCTGTTTTTGGTGAAAGCGATTTGTGTACCGATGTGCTTTCCTTGAACTTCCTCCAATTTATTATCTGTGTCGTTGAAGATACCAAGCATCAATGAAAAGGATTCAGAGATGGCATAATCTACCTTCAGGCCGTTGTGAAAAAAAGGTCCATTCGAAAATAAATACGAAGTGCTGTAATGGATGTTTTCTCCTGGGTTGATGAGTTCATACCCCACAAAGGTGCTGAAATTGCCTACGGTAAAAGTGAGCTGTTCGATGGGAGCGTAAAAAATGTAGAGTTGTTTGATTGCAGATAAGGTGGTACCTGCATGTCCATTTGCAACTTCGGCTCTAGGTCCAACAGCTATATCCGCGTTGAATCCTACCTTATTAAAATTTTTTGTGAGTATGACATTTGCCATGCCCAGTGTAAAAGCATTGTGAGATTCTGTAAAGCTCGTTGGCAAAGGACGCTCGTTGAAGTTGTATTGATAGTATAAGTCAACCGATCCGATAACTTTTAATTTATCATCTTGCTCAAGATGAACAGAAGCATTGGAAGCTGGAAGTTCGCTTATGGATTCATTTATCGCAGAGGTGATTTTTTCTATTTTGACGACTTCCTCAAATTGGATGACTTTGATGCTTCCGTCGTCGTTTCTGAATGTGTAAGAAATGTTGGGGTTAACGCCAACCAGTTCGCCTACAAACGATTCATTGCTGCCTAGGTAAACTTTTCGCATGGGACTGGTTTGAGCAAAGCCAGTGTAGAGCCCCCCAAACCCCATAAGGAGTAAGATGGCAAGGATATGCTTTCTCATAGTGTTAAAGTTTTTAAGAATAAGCTTTGGTTAAAATAATGTATACAAATATAAAAAATAT
>JBCCSZ010000285.1:0-10135 GCA_039199225.1 Bacteroidota bacterium | reverse complement strand
TTCAATTTCCCGCTCGACCATCAACTTTTTTTCTTCGGAGTTGGTCAGGCGTTCTTCCAATTGTTGGATATACCAATCTAGATTATGGGTTATCAAATCCTCTAGTATGTTTTTTTTATTTTGATAGATTTTCTCTCTATCTTCTTCAGGTAGTAGAACTAATTCATAGCCCCCTCTTTTGTAGTTAAGTATTTGAACCCCAGTATCTAATAAACTTCCATTCATATATTCACCATTTAGCCAGTCTTCATATTTCTGAACTATTTTTGGGATACGCTTATAAAGTTTAAGGTTTTCTTTTCTAAGTCTTTCTATGAATTTTATTTGTGAATTATCATGGATGGTGTTTATTATACCATTGATAAATCCTTTATATTCTCCAATATGAGTATTTATGTCTGGGCTTTCATGTGTGCTTAGATGAAGCATAGCGTTCTGTAGTGAACGATAGGAGCGCTTTTGTTCATCGAGGTTTTTTATACAAGTTATCTCTTCAATACAATCATTGAGGTACTTTTCAAATGATTTAACTAAATCTGGCGTTCTGTTGGAAGGTGTTTGATGAAAAACCAGAGAATAATACTTGAAAGCAGGTTCTAAAATTCTGCATATCTCTTCCTTGATATAATACCGATGTCGTAAATCCCGATATTGTCTGATAAACCACACTTTAGGCTTTATTGTCTCCGATTGGTAAGTGCTTTCTTGTGTCATAGATAACTTATTTGACAGCCCTCAAATGATTGTTTTTCTTTAACATGGTTGTCAATCTGGCTATGTTTACTGCATTGTCAATTTTCCCCATATTGATATATTTCATAAACTGACGCTCCGTTGCATGGCCTGTTATGAGCATTAATTGTGAAGCAGGTATCCCCAATTTGTAATAGTTGGTCGCAAATGACCTTCTTGCAGTGTGTGTGGTTACTAGCCTCCATTTTTCAACGACTTCCTCTATTCTTTCGCCTGCCTTTGAGCGTTTCATATTGATCTTTTCGGTTAATCCAACAGTTTGGCAAAGCTCTTTAAGGTAAGTATTCATTTTCTGATTGCTGATTGCTTTGGGTGAAGCATAGTCATATTTTCTTAAAATCATTTCTAATTCCTCAGAAACAGGGATTATTACTTCTGTATCTGTCTTTTTAGTAAATAGCTTGATTAGCTTAATGCCTTCTCTGATGAAAATATGTTCAGCCTGTATGCGGGTAAAGTCTGAATATCTGAGCCCTGAATAAGCGCCGATTAAAAATAAATCCCGAACTCGTTCCAGGCGCGGATCATTGGATAAGTCAAAGTCGTATAGTAAACGCAACTCTTCAAAGGAAAGGCTTATGTTTTGTACTTTCTCTTTCCGAATAGAAAAGTACTCTTTGTACTTGATTGAATTGTTATAACCTCGTCGGGTTGCTTCATTCAGGAATTGACGCAATATTTCAAATACTTTGGAAGCGTAATTAGTAGAGTGTTTGCGGGGCGATTGGTAGAGCCATGATTCAAAATCGTGTTTAAACTCGGCAGTCATATCAGAGTAATCCAGCGTTAATTCCTTTTCTTCTGCGTACTTCTTCAAATGATTGGATACGGTTCTGAATATTTTCCAGGTGCCACGTTTGGAGTTAGGTTTTATCAAGCGCTCATCTATGAACCGCTCTATAAACTCAAATAGGGTAGGGGGGCGTTCCGCTTCGCTCAATTCTTCTTTTCCCAGGTAAGCCGCCAGTTTGTTCTTAAAATCTTTCGGGCTGATGTTCCCATAGTCATGGTCGGTGAAAATACGAATGGCTTCTTCCTCTAAGTCATTCAGAAGTTGGTTGTGCCGGACGTGCAGCCCTCCGCTTTTGGCGTATTTCAGCCTTTGTTTTTTTATGTTCCAGTGCTTTGGGGCCACCTTTAGGCCAGTAGAAAATAAGATTCGGTTGCCATTGTACCGATATACCAGAATAATCAGAACAGGGGTAGTGTCGTCCTTTTTGTTGTGGCTCTTCAAATTAAATCTGACGACCGGGATTTTTGCGCTTTTCGGCATACGAGCTAAAGATTAAGAAAACAATGGTATAAAAATACATCATTTCCTTAATAGTCGTCGTTTTAGTCGTCGTTTTTCTTAATACTTGGTGGTAATCTATGGCAGGTAGTATTATTTTAAGAATGTAAATTGCTGAAAAACAGTATTTAATGAGTGTTATATCTCGATATGTTTTATTAAGGTCGTTATCCTACTACCCCGACTAGGCTAAAAGCCTCTAAATAAAAGAGTTACGAGAGAAAATCTTGTGACTCTTTTCTAGTTTATATAGTGTTGGTTTCAATATAGTTTCAACATCAAGTAGTATACATACTGTCAAGACAAAGATAATTTGCTTTTGTCAATAGTGTCGGACTTCGTTTTTCCTTCGTTGAAGATTTTGGCCTCTTATCATTGAAGAACCTATCTTACCAAATAGAGGTAGCTACTACTTTCATCTTTTAATTATTACCAACCCTAGCAACTACTTCGGCGAGATCTTGAAAGAAATGGTATTTTGATAGGTGGAGAATTAGGTATGTCTCAGGTGAGCGACTGATTATGATTCTTGCTGCAGTTAAGGCTGTTGAGATTCTATTTGCCTTTGTATCCATCCAATCTGAACTGTAAATACGAGTGATTATTCGAAGTCTGTAGGTATTGAGTATTGGTACTCTTCGTACCCTAATGGACTTTAGTCTCGGTCTTCTTTTTCCTTTACAATCACTTTTACCTGAGCTGTGAACCTGGATGGAAGAATGGTTAATCTTTTTGTATTTCTTGGAGGATACACGGACGTCTCTCAAAGGGCGCTCTGTGGGTTGTCTATGATCGCTGCTGCCATCGCCATACAACTGCTTTAAAGATTACTTAATAGTTCGTTTTCAAGGCTTTCCAACTTGGTGATTTCAAGGCTGAGACTTCTTGCATCTTCTCCTAGTGTGAAGAGGAAATCTTGAATAACTTTTTTCTGATTTTTTAAAAAGCCATAGCAATCGATTAATTTGTTTTTGCTATTTAGGTTCTGGACAAATCTGCTTCTATGCTGTCCTAAGAAATTATCGCTGGTCGAAAACTTGCGGGAATGTTCTTTGAACAGATACTTGTAAATGTCATTTACTTCTGATTCAAATTTTAGCATAGAATGTTGGATGTTGATTATGCTGATTTGGTAAGACTCCAATTTAGTGATGTTAAAATCAAATACCTCTTTATCGTATTTAGTAGCTTGTTCGATGTTGTTTGCTTCGTCCATGATTATTTTTAGGGCTTTATCAAACATCTTTATTGCTTTTTCTCCTGCCTTGATTGCTTCTTCAATTTCAAAATGAATTCCAATTTTATTTTCGATTTTGTGTTTGATTTTTAAAATCTTTACCATCTTAGGAGAGGTGATTGCATGTTCTTTAGTAGCAATCTCTTCTTTTAATTTCCTCTTGAGATCGGTAGTGTTGTTTACTTTGTTTTTTAGGATGTCTCTTTCAAAATTGATCTTATCTATCAGGTTGATTATTTCATCGTACTCCAGGACTAATTCGAGGTAATACTGTTTTGAAATTTCTAGTGCATTATTCTTTTTGCCTAATATTTTAAAATAATTACCTAGTAAGGATTTGGAATTTAATTGATCTATTAGTTCACCTCTTTTATTTATCAATGAGTCAATTTTTTCTTTTCTTTCAAGGAGGGTTTTCTCTCTCTTATTTAATTCCAATAAGTAGTTTTCAGCTAGCTGAGCAGCTTTTAACTCGCGTATTCTGTCTTTTATGGACTTATCCAATGGATTAATGTTTTGATATTGTGTAACTCAAATATGTATACCGTATGTCAGCATCCGCAAAGAATATTTCTCTAAAACAATTGACTTAGGTGGTTCATGTTTCACTTCGATCAGCAGCGGAATGTGACGCGTGGTATACGTACTCAAAGCTGTTTTGTTATAGGGCTTCTTTGGTATGATGAGCATCAATCTTAACCAAAGTGAGGATTAAAAAGAATAGCGAAATAAGTTCTACTACAATCCTGCCCCAGTGCCAATAATTCCAAGTAATCAATTCCTTTTTCAGCTCTAAATCTGAAAGAGAAGCTTGGTAGAATAATTCATTTGTACCTTTGAAATAGACATAAAAACAAGCAATAAATAGAATGGCACAGAAAGACGAAATCAAAGCAAATTTGAGTGCCTTTGAATTCATCTGTTTGCAATAAATTGAAATCGAAATAGGGATCAGCGCTGCAACGACGGTTAAGATGGTGTAAAATTGACCGATCGAGGGTCCAGATTGTTGGTAATATGCATAAAAATCATTTGTAGATAAGGATTTCCAATACGGAACCAGAAGGACTCCTTCGGTTATTTGGCTGCCAATGAAAATTGAAAAAATGGCGATGGAGAGATAAAGTAAAAATGGCCTCATGACAAAGTTTAACAGATGATTAAAAGACAATCAGTTCTAAAGAAAGCAATTAAATGGGGTATAGAAAAGGAATAGGGCCACCAACAATATGCAGGTGTTCGTCACGGGCAAAAGCTTACAACACCGATTATTTGTGGATGATTGGTGAAGGAAAATTCTTAGGGGGTGTTTATCCATCAGGCATCGTATCCAATTTCAACGACCAAAGATTGGATGTTGAGGTTTTATTGATCAACGGATATGGAATAATGCTAGGACAACAGCTACTATCTTGATACGATAATTTTCTCTACAATTTGCTGATTGTTTTGTGCATCCCGGATCTGGAGCAAATAAATGCCATTTACTAAGTTAGCTACATCAATGCTCTTGCTATTGTCACTACGCATGATCTGTCTGCCGTACAAGTCGTACAATTCAATGGCATAGTCGAAAATATGTTCCGTTTTGATGTAAATCCGATCGTTCGAGGGGTTTGGATAAATGCTTAGTTGCTTGCCTGCTAGTTGATGGGTGCCTACCTCTACGTCAAATTCAGAACAGATCACTAAATCCAAACTTTCAAAGGCGGCAAGTAGGTCCATATTTCCATCCTCATCAAAATCTGAAATCAGGATGGCGCTGGGAAGAGCTAGCTCGGTGATGATGTTTTTTTGTTCGCTAAAAACGCCATTTCCCTGGTTTTCGTACCATACAATATTGTCTATAAATGAGGCACCAATGATGATGTCCATATCGCCATCCCTGTCCAAATCTGAAATGGCACTCAATCGGGCATTATTTAATTGAGCAATGAAGGTGATTTGATCGTCAAAGTCTCCTTTTCCAAGGTTTTCGTACCATCCGACGGTATTGTTGATGATAGATGTGTAAAGAATGTCCTGGTCGCCATCTTCATCTAGATCGGCAACGGAGATTGAAGTCATACTGCTTGATTGGGTCGCAATGATGATCTGATCGCCAAATTGTCCATTCCCTTCATTTTCGTACCAAAATATACTTTTTAGATTCGTGGATAATGCAAGGATGTCAAGGTCGCCATCTTCATCCAAATCTGAGCTTACTAGATGTGAAATAAAGGCGGGCAATTGAGGGTCTATGGCTTTTTCTGGCTCAAATTGCCCATCTCCTGGATTTTCAAACCATACCAATTTGTTAAACAGTGCTGCAAGGACATCCAAATCCCCATCCTGGTCAATATCTACAGCAGATGTTGCAAAGGCGGGATTGGTTTTTTGCGCAAGAATATTTGGGTCGCCAAACGATCCAGTTCCATCGTTTTGATACCAGGCCAACTCTTCAAGGGAGGAATAAAGGACATCCAAGGCGCCATCTCCATTTAGGTCTGCCACCAGTGCCAGACGTGGATTCTCTGTAATTGTGATGACATGCTGATCTCCAAATTGGCCATTGCCTGTAGTTTCAAACCACGATATTTTATTGTCCAGTAAAGAAGTGGCCAATACATCTTTGTCGCCATCGCCATCCAAATCTCCCACAGATACAAATGCAGGGGCATTGGCCTCTGAGGAAGAAATGAAGTAAGGTTCGAAATCGTTGTTGTCTTGGTTTTCATACCATGTTATTTTATCGTCTGCGGCTGTTGCAGCAACAATGTCCATATCGCCATCTTGATCTAAATCTTCTGCATCAATCGACAGGATACCCCAGGCTTCATCCTGGATAATGATTTGAGGGCCAAACTGTCCATTCCCCTGGTTTTTATACCATGCGATTTTATCATCGCCACTAGAGCCGGAAATGACATCCAAATCGCCATCCTGGTCCAGGTCTGTGACAAATACAGCTTGGGGGTCTCGCGCCTCGGTAGAGATAATCTCCTGATCCATGAATGAGCCATTTCCAGCATTGCGGTTCCAGGCTATGATGTTGTTACTTTCAGAAACATAGACCACATCTAAATCCGTATCCCCATCCAAATCGGCGGCAAAAACAGACTTGGCTCTTGGTGCAAGCTCGGAAATGACTTTCAGCGCTTCAAAGGAACCGTCAGCCAGCTTTTCGTACCAGATGATCTCTTCATCAGCAGCTGCCAGTAAATCTTCATCGCCGTCTCCATCTAAATCTGCTGCAACAATAGATTCCACTAAATTGGTATTGCCTTGAAGGGGATGTAGCGTTCCAAAGGTGCCATCGCCCAGATTTTCATGCCAAGCCAAGCCAATGACAGAGCCACGGTAATCACAAACGACATCCATATCCCCATCTTCATCCATATCATGTGCATAAACGGTCTTAGCAAAATTGAGCTCTTCCGTAATAAGCCGCAGACTTCCAAATAGGCCATTGCCTAAGTTTTCATACCAAGCTATCTTCTTATCCAAAATGAAGGCGGCAAGGACATCCAAATCGCCATCCCCATCCAAATCTGCGCTGTGTATCGCCGCAGGCTGTTTGGCCTCCGTACTGATGACATTTTGAACACCAAAGGTGCCATCACCCAAATTTTCATACCAAGCTACCTTGTCATCTTGTAAAGAAGCGGAGAGTACGTCCTCATCGCCGTCTCCATCCAAATCCGCTGTGTGTACGGCGCTGGCCTGACAAGTTTGGCAGATGGTGACCACATGGTAGTCGCCAAATTGTGCTAGTCCCGAAAGAGCGAAAAGGGTGGTAAAGACTAGGAGAAGCCCCATTTCTTTTGGGCAGTAATACAGGAGAAGTCGCGTAAATTGTTTCGTTTTCATATCTCGGATATTGGGTATTGCTTTAAAACACTAGGTACTACACGATTACACTAAAATCATACTATTTTTTGCTTTTCTCTTTCTTTATTTTAACACTTTATGCCCAAATCATACGAAAGTATAACTTTTAATATCAAAGTGGTATCGCGCATTGGTAGGAGGTCGTTTCAGACTCGCCAGCAGGACAAGGCTAAAAACAGAAGCAGAAGAGACCAGTGGCCTCTTCCGCTCCCTATAAAACATTGATTTGTACTCAATGCATGATTACAATGCGCTGGCTTGTTAGCAATCTGCCCTGTGCATCTTGTAATTGGATAAAATAAGTACCTGCAGGCAGCTCTGTGGTATTCAGCTGCATTTGGCCTCGGTCTTGAACCGCTCGCGTCAACAGCTGTTGGCCAGTCAAGCTGATCAGTCGGACCTGTACGCCTTCCCGAATCATCGAGCCATTCAATCGCAATTGATCACTGCTTGGATTGGGGAATACCCGTAGGTCCTGCCCCAGCTCTTGTTGCCATTGCAGCACGAATGGGTCTTCCCTAAGTTGACCTCCACCACCACTACAATCAACCGTAATGCTGGCTACGGTGCTGCAGTTTTCCTGACTGGTATTGGTCACTGTAACCGTGTAGGTTACTCCGGGTTTTCCAATGATGAAAGCCTGGTTGGTTGGCCCATCGATCGGTCCTCCCCACTGATAAGTATATGGGGGATTTGGAAAAATGGCCTGGGTGTTGGCATCCAATGCGAAGATGGGACCAATGCCATCCTCACAGATGAAACAGCAGGGTTGGCCATCACAGTCACTTAATCCATCGACCATCGACGATAAATCCATTTCCTCCCTTCCAAGGGATTCCGCTACCAGTTTGAGCTGTTCACCATCGACGCCGCACCACTCAAAGGCAATATCTGGGACGTCACAACAGCATTCAAAATCAATAGCATCTCTGAACGAACAGCACTCAATCCCTTCGCTTGTAAACATAACGGCCCTCACATCAAGGGGAACGGTCCCTTCACAAACAGTTGCATCGGTGCCATAGGTAAAGCAAAGTTCCCAGGTATTCTCACCGACTGTTACCGCACTACCACTCAGGCCAGGTGTTTGGTTGGTGGCAGATAACAACTGAATATCGTTAGAGGTCGAGAGCAGTGGAAACCAAGTAATGGAAACGCCAGTGGTAGGAGGTCCAAAATAGTCGAAGGTATAGGTAACGCAAAATGTCTGACCGGATGATTCAAGACAATCTGGCGCATCGACGACCAAATTGTCGTAACATCCTTCGCATTCGGGAATCTCAATGCAGAGTTGGTCGTCGCATATGGAGGGGTCCGTATAGTTGATGTCGAAGCAGCAGACTTCTCCCGGTTCAACTTGAAGGTCTCGCAGGGTACCACTGATTGTGTAACTATTGACAGTTGTTAGGATAGAATTAAAATTAGCTCTGCCACAAGTTGTTGAAACAGTAAAGGCAAAGCTTCGTCCCTGGGGTCTGCCTATCTCAAAGCTGAAATCATAAACTCTTCCTTCTTCCCCTACCTCACAGCTCATTGTGGGATTGAAAGTATGGATTCGTTCGCAACAGGGAGGGAGGTCAAAGCAAATATCTTCTACTGGGCAGTAAATGGGATCATCAGGGTCTAGTGTGAGGCAGATTTCACCTGGCGTGGCACCATCAATCCGAAGGATACCGTTGATGAGGAGGTCAAGACCGTTGGGTGCAACACTCCACAGAGGGGGCGTCAAAATGCCCAGTTGAGTGGAAAGGTCAAAATCACCCGCAATATCTGCTCCGCCTGGAACCAAGATGGTGTACTGATAGAATTGACTGATGCCTTCGGAAGTACAATTGCCAAATGTTATGCTGGGGGCTAAGGGTATGCAAGGGCAGCAGCGAAAATTGGTGTTGAATCGAAGCTCGCAAGCTGTATTTTCAATGGCGCCATTGAGGGCAAAGTTTAGGCGGTTGGGATTCGGGCAGTCTCCTCGGTAGATAAAACAGACCTCCACGCTGTTGGGACCTACAAGCACAATATCATCTGCGCCATTAGGGATAACACTAAAGCCTGTGCCATCAACCACCCACTCCAAAGGAAGGCCACTGTCTCCACAAAAATCAAAATTGTATTCTATACAGAAAACTTCGCCCGGTCGGATGCATTCCGGCTGATTGATTACCTCATTGCTAACCATACAGGGACAGTCTGGTAAATCACTGCAAAGTTGAATTTCTAGAGGTGTAGGATCAATCAGTATTCCGTCGTCATACACTATATCTAGGCAAAATTCATTTACGCCGACAGCCGGTTCAAAGGTGCCGGAGACGATGTATTCTCCAGGAGGCGCAGGAAAAGGCCGGTTGCTAAATTGCAAATCGTACACAATTCCAAGTTGTGAACTAACCCCTATAATAAAAGCTGCCTCGCCTCCTTCACAGAAAATGATGCGAAATTCATAGGTCCTTCGACAACCCTCTTCCACAACACACTCTAGTCTATCAATGTAAGAGCAGGTTTCCGTGAAGTCGTTTTTTTCCGTAACAGAAATACTCGGTAAATGCTCATCGGCTTGATGGGCATAGCCGTAGGTGATAAAACAAGTACACAAAATCAAATAGAATACATTTAGACATTTTTTCATTGGCTTTAATTTTGGAAATGATGAATAAGCATAAACTTATGTCATACTTCCTGTTAATTCTCGCCGATTAAAAATATGGCTGTATCCATTATATATTCGGTCTAGTTTATTAGATAATCCAGTTGTAGGGCATAAAAAACAAAAAATCCACCCACAATTAGGCACATTTGGACTTTAGCCGAACAAACTCCTTCCCTTAAAATCCAAAAGAGCCTAATTCAACCACCACTTTCCAAAAATATAATAAGTCAGACTTAATAAAATAATTATTTATTTCTTTATTTTTATGTATATTGTAGCTTTATATAAGTCCATAAAGATGCGGACATGAATACAATAAAGAAAATACTTAAAAAACAAG
>JBCCSZ010000284.1:0-10151 GCA_039199225.1 Bacteroidota bacterium | reverse complement strand
GACCGTGCAAATTGAGATGAAACAATCAGGTTCTTTGAAAAAGCTGTGAATCAAAGTCGAGTTATTTCAATACTTAATGGGGTTACATGGTGAAAAGAAAGTAAAAACAATAAGTTTGTATTTATCTTGTTTTTTCAAAGTAGCAATTAATTACATGTTAGTCAAGTGTTATGTGAAATATTATTTTATTTTTTGATTTTCTTAACAAATTATTCACCCCACCCACTCCTTCGTTGTCCAACTCCTTCAAAGCAGGAAATTTTCAAAAAAGCGAGGTCCAAAAGCTAAAAAGACCTACATTGTGTAGCAAAATTTCCTACTATGATGCGCATCACCCTATTTGCTATTGCTTACTTTTTTTGTGGGCTTACTCTTCTTCACGGGCAAGCAAAACCATCCCTTTCCAGTTTAGACATCTTTGAATTAGAATGGGTGTCCGATCCTCAAATCTCGCCCGACGGGCAGCAAGTTGTTTATGTCAGAAATGGGATGGACATCATGAAAGACAGACGGATGTCCCGCCTGTGGTTGATCAACAGCGATGGACAAGACCACCAAAAACTGAGCAGCTTCGATCTCAATGAATCTAAGCCCCGTTGGTCGCCCGATGGGCAGCGCATCGCCTTTTCCGCCGCTACCGAGCACGGCTCAGAGCTGTTCGTCTATTGGCTCAAGAGCGGAAAAATTGCACGCCTTTCCCAACTACCTGCCTCCCCCTCTACCGTCAGCTGGTCGCCCGATGGCCAGTGGCTGGCATTTTCCATGTTTGTGGCAGGCTCTGAATTGTCGCTGGTCAAACCACCCGCCAAACCAGACAAGGCCGAGTGGGCAGAAGCACCGCGCGTCACCACCCGCCTAAAGCACGAGGCCGACGGCTCTGGCTATTTAAAACCCGGCTATTCACACCTCTTCATCCTCCCGGCCGACGGTGGAACGGCTCGACAAATTACCAGTGGAAGCTTCCATCACCGAGGCACCCCACATTGGTCAAAAGACGGTAAGGCACTATTTTTCTCCGCCAATCGCAGTGAAAACTGGGAGTACGAGTTTCGAAATTCCGAGATATACAGAGTGGACATTGCCGATGGAAAAATCACACCATTGACAGATCGCAACGGACCAGACAACAACATCGCCCTATCACCCGACGGCCAAAAGATTGCCTACCTAGGATTCGACGACCGCATGCAAGCCTATCAAAACACCAATCTGTATGTGATGAACATCGATGGTTCTGGCAAACAACAGATCACCAACAAAATCGACCGCAGCTTTGCCGCTCCCGTTTGGACATCCAACAACAAGGGCCTCTATTTCCACTACGACAACAAGGGCAATACAAAGGTGGCACAAACAGACCTCAGCGGCAACACCAAGCTCCTAGCCAACGACCTGGGTGGCACCTCGGTCGGACGCCCCTATGCAGGTGGCTCCTTTTCCGTATCCACCAACGGACGGATTGCCTATACGCACAGTCAACCCGATCATCCAGCCGCATTGGCCATTCTCGATAAGGGAAGTACGCCCCCCAACATCATCCTGCGCCTCAACGACGACCTGCTCCAGGAACGTCAGCTGGGCAAGGTAGAAGAAGTCTGGTACAAATCTTCCGTGGACGGACGCGACATCCAGGGGTGGCTCGTCTACCCTCCCGACTTTAGCACCAGCAAGACCTATCCGATGATGATCGAAAACCACGGTGGTCCCATCCTCAATTACGGGGATCGCTTCTCGCCAGAGATGCAGCTCTTCGCAGCGGCTGGCTACATTGTTTTCTACCCCAACCCACGAGGCAGCACCAGCTATGGTGAGGAGTTTGCCAATCTGCTCTACCACAACTACCCAGGCGAAGACTATCAGGATGTCATGGACGGCGTAGATCATCTTTTGAAGAAAAGCTATTTCAGCGAAGACAGTCTCTTCGTCACCGGAGGTAGTGCCGGCGGTATTATGACGGCCTGGATCATTGGCAAAAACAACCGCTTCCGCTCCGCCGTCGTTGTCAAGCCTGTTATGAACTGGATCAGCAAAACCCTGACGGCCGACAACTATTATGGTTATGCCAACTCCCGCTATCCCGGGCAGCCCTGGGAAAACTACGAAACTTACTGGAAGTTCTCTCCGGTATCTTTAGTTGGCAACATCCAAACCCCAACGCTCGTCATGGTTGGCTCCGACGATCTTCGGACTCCCATATCGGAAGCCAAGCAGCTTTACCACGCCTTGAAGCTTCGGAAGATCGAAACAGCACTGGTGGAAATCCCTGGTGCCTCCCACTTCATTGCAAGGCGGCCCAGCCAGATGATCTCCAAGGTAGAACACGTCTTGGCCTGGTTTGATCGCTACCGATAGGCGTAGATACAAAGTCGAGAGCTATCGCCTGGAAACCCGATTCCGACCTCGGTAGCGCGACGAATGCTTACTCAGGATATGCAAAACCATTTTCCACAATTCGGTGTAGGGAATGATTTCAATGTCTTGGTTTTGGGTCATCCGCAAGGGTTTGGACAGTAGGAGTTTCTGCTTTTTGTGGGTATGCCGAATCACGGCCTCGTAATGGAATTGATAGCGCGGAATGGTCAGTAGCATTTCCAGGAAGGTCCGAGCGCGTACCAGCTCGCGGCTGCGCATGTGGCGCTGCATGTACTTCCGGATGGCCTCTGCCCGATCGATGAGCACATCGTTGTTGTGGCCCAGGTTGAGGAGCAGTTGCAGGATGAGTATGTTAATGTTATTTCCTTGCTTGTCTTGCGAGTAAGGAGGTATTTCACTGATGATTTGCCGATAATGTGGACTGCGCCCCTCATGCTCGCGGATGTAACCCGACCGAATCAGAAAAGCCATGTAGGCTTTGACAATCCGCCATTGCACCTTGAGGGCTCGACTGATTTGCGGCGCGCCATTGGCAGCTTGAAACAATCGAAAAGCCTGTTCATATTCACCATCGTGCAATTCGATAAGTAAGCGGTAGTAAGTAAAGACACTCCAACTGTATTCTTCTTTTTTGACCCGGGCGATAGCTTGTCGGATGTTGTCGCGCGCTTCATCGTATTGGCCTAGGATGAGTTGAGCTGGGGCGAGCTTGTAGCGAAAGCCAGCCGTACGATCCATTTTCCGACTCTCCATAAACTCAATGGCAGACACGCAGATGTCGATGACATGGCTGTAGTCGTGTTGCAAATAGGCATAGAGAACTTCTAGGTTCCAGAGGTAAAGATTGATATGAACCGAATCGTGCTGAAAGTGCGTTTTCAGAAAATCCAGTTTTTTTCTAAGGTCTAGAATGTATTGCTTTGAGTGGAATCTGGTTTTGTTGTGTTCAAAAAACAGCTTAGCACTTTCTATGCGTACTTGCTCTTCTGCTTCTGCTTTAATTTTTTCGCGGGCTAAAATCTTTTCGTAGTACTTGCCTTTGCGTTCATTGTTTTCAATGACGAAGAAATGGTGCTGCAATTCGATACAAAGCTCAACGGCTATTCGATGAAAATCATATTTTCTAGCTTGCCGCAAGGCTCTAAGTATGATATCGATGGACCCTACCTTGTGGCCTTTGGCGAGCAGAATTTTTATTGCTACCAAGGATTTCCAACTGTCTATAAATGCCTCCTGCAGGGAGGACCTGTAAATCCAGGGATGCTGTATGACAATTTGAACCAACTGCTGAATAAGCCTAACCTTAAGCTCTGAAAATTTTTTACTTTTGCGAACACCATCAAAAAGCAGCTCACAAGCATCGTTGTCTGATTTGATAACACCTGACTGAATCAGCTCATACAAACGAGCGCATTCCCCCTCGAGTTGAAGGGCAATACCTGGTTCAATTTTTTTCAATAAAGGAATAAGATATTTCATTTACATAGCTTTAAAATAAAATAACTAATTAATTATCAATTAGTTGTAAGAGCGAATGGTCTTTTTTTGATCTAAATACTGTACGGATATTTTTTTTTCGGCGTCTCCAGATTCTAAAGGTGATAAAATAATTTTATCACAAAAAAGAAAATCATGAAATTAATCAACTTGACCACGAAAGCTAAAACCCTGAAAGCCAGGGAATTAAGAACAATCAAAGGAGGAAGTCAATCTAGTGAAAGTGCTGAAATTATCATAGAAGATACAACAGAGATTTAAGACTTTCTAGTTAAGAAATTTAAATATTCATTTCAAATTTCTTCTTAAAAGCCACAATGCACCAACAGTGTGTTGTGGCTTTTGTATTTTTCAACTCGACTTATTGGCGATAAAAAAACACACTTAGGAAAAGAGCGTATTCAGTGCCGAACCGAATGCATTTTGTACTTGATTCGGACTATTTTTTCATGGGTTAAGCCGAGAGTTTATGAATACCAAAAAAAAGCTACAGTTAAAACTAAAAGAGTACCGGCTACAAAAGAACCAAAAATCTTCCGACAGCCGCTTGCAACTGCTGTCCAAGATTATGCACCTGCTTCAGGATCATCTGAGTTCAGACGCTTGAGATCGACCGGTTCACCAAGTATATATTGTTTTGTCAAAGCTTCTGCCATGTCAAAAAGAATTTTTCGTTCCCGATCCAATCTTTTAACCTGCTTTTCCAGGTCTTCTTTTTCGATTGATAAGCGCTCGACGGTTGCCTCCAAATTGCGTTGTTCCGCACTTGGCAGCATATCACCCTCTCCGGTCAACAACCAAGGGACATTTAAACCTTTTAGGTTTGAAACCAAAATTATCAGATGTTGCACCGTCAGATTTCGAGTCCCATTAATAATATGCGAAATGGAATTGACATGCTTAAAACCCAAAAGACTGGCAAAATCAGCCTTAGACAAATCCATACTCATACGGATTTTATCCAAGCGACGGCCAATGTCTTCATTTCCCGTTTTCTTATGCTTAGGCGTATCTTCTTGATTCACAATCAATTGCTCCGATCAACAAAAATTTTAACACAGATAGACTAAAGTATTAAACCTATAAATTTGATTTATTATGCAAATAGGTTTATTTTTGTTTCATACACGCTTAAATATAACCTTCCCAAACGTCAAAACAAAATCTGGAAGGTTTCCCAGAACAACTATTAACTATCGCAAGCTGTGGTTCCCATCTGACAAAGCTGGGCAAAGAGCGGACGAAAGGTCTCTCTATTATTATAATTTGAGTTGGCGATCTGGCCCTAGTGGCCTTCTCAATAGTTATCCACAGCTTGAATTATCTATAACTGTAAGTAACACACCTACTCCAAGTAACAGCCGTGCGCCTGTACTGGCTGAAAGCTCTTCGTGGTGAAGGTCGATCAGGCACACGCTGACTTTTGGTAGGTAATCATTAATACAACAAAAAATATAGCCCAAGTGGCCATAAATGGTTTTCACGATTTTGCATCAGGAGAGTGCAATTTAGCATCTAAATTAAACCTCACCTGCGGGAGGGCTCAGCCCTCCCGCTTACCAAAATTTTGTCCGTCGCAACTCAACGATCACCAACGAGATAACAACTAAGTGGCTATGGCCACCTAGAGCCTGCTATCCAGACTTGCTTGTTGCACCTGCTCTCTGTGGGGAGAGTAGGTGCTTTTCCATGTCCTACAGATACCTCTAGTACCCGTCCGTCGCCACATTCTCCACTTCCACATCAGCTTCCAAGTCTAATATGACAAATTCCACACGCCGGTTCATCTGTCGCCCCTCATCCGTTGCATTGGTATCAATGGGCTTGGATTCGCCAAAGCCCTCAGAGGCCAGGCGGTCAGCCGTCAGACCGTTGAGTTGTAGGTAATCATGGACAGATTGAGAACGGCGGTCCGATAGGCGAAAGTTGTAAGCGTCCGAGCCGCGGCTGTCCGTATGACCGTGGATCGCAATGCGCATACTAGGGTATTTCTCCATCAGCTCCACCAATTGGTCCAACTGCTCAAATGAAGCGGGCAGCAAATCCCATTTATCAAACGCAAAATAGATTCGATCTAGGCGAATAACTTGGCCTACTTTCACCTCAAGATCAGCCAGGCTGGGCTCTTTCAGGTGATGTAAGGTTACATCGTCTATCAGATAATAAGCATTGCCAAAAAGGTCTTCCGCCTCTCCTTCCCGCTCGCGCTGCTCGAATAGGGTATCTTCATTATCGTAAAAGTTACCGATGACCAAAAAGCGTTCGCCTCCCCAAGCCGTGAAAGTCGTCGACAGTTTGATCCACCCTTCCTCCGGTCCTACGATCAGCTGCTCCATATTGAATACGGGCTCTTGCCCGGTCAGTGGATAGTAATCTGGATTGTTGAATGGTACGATGCTCATGCAAGCACCAATATTGTTGCTACTCAGGGTCGATTTCTTATGCTGTCGCACATAAAACTCCAAATAGTACTCCTCCCCTTCCTTGAGGCCCTCCGTCAGACGTATTTGCAAATACTCCCGCCAGGTATCAGATCGGGTCGATTCTGGATTGTGGGTTAGGATGGCAGCCATGGCTTGCCCACTCCGCGGCTGCTCCGATTCCTCATCGTTGATGCGCAGGTGCAAGTCCGGAGTTGTCTTGGTCGGACTGGTCCAGTTGGCCGCACTTTTCCGGAAAGTCTCTGCTCCTGAGAGATCATAGACTGGAATTTCTGTTCGGAACAACTCAAAGCCCGGATTGGGAACCAAGTTGGGGCCAGCTTGTCGTGTTGTATCTGTTTGGGATTGAAGAGCAATGGCGGGCAGCAAGAAAAGGCCCATTAAGTAAAAGCAATAGCTTCTCATAGTCGTACTCGTATGCGGTGATGGGTAGGTGGGAGGTTCAACAATATCGCACAAAAATAACGCCAAGGAAGGCCGACGGACATTCCCAGTAATCTGCGGCCGACATTGCCACTCAGGGCTGCCATTTCCCCAAATACGGAAAAGGAATTCTAAAAATCGCTGAATCAAAAAGCCGACAAAAGCCTTGGTACAAATATTGGTGGCCTGATAAATTCTAAACTAATGCTATATTTGAAGACCTATTCAGAATCTACTACTCGCTAAAATCAAATAAACAACAACCAATAAGGGCATTGATCCAAACTCAACAAGTAGTTATGATTTACCTAAAGCAGCCTATCTTCTACCTATTGACATTTCTCCTTTGCTGGAGCATACATCACCCTTGCGCTGGGCAATTATTCACCATTAAATACCAACCTGGTAAAGTACTTCAGACCAACCCGGACGTTATCAACCTCGACATCGGCGAAAGCCGCTTGGAGCGATTCACTTCCTATTCAATGCAAGTCCACCGGCAAACCTACGGCGAGAAAGAGTGGGAACAGCGTTACAACTACCCAACTTACGGCTTGGGCATTAATGTGACCAACTTTTACATGAGAGACAAGCTTGGCGTTCCCATTTCTTTGTATGGACACTTCTCCTCTTGCTTCGTCCGCGGCCGAAGAATCGAATTCGCTTACGAATTTAATGTAGGACTGGCCTTCAACTGGAAGACTTTCGAAGCTGGCAAAAATGAATACTATGCCGCACCTGGATCACGGGTATCTGTCTATGTCTCTCCCGGGCTGGGCCTCCGCTATCGCATCAATGATTATTTCAAAATTGCGACCATGCTGTCCATCGCCCATTTTTCAAATTCGGCAACCCAACTGCCCAATCGGGGCATCAACATGTTCGCGCCATCTATCCAATTAACATTTTCCAATCACAAAGAAAAACAGGAATTTATCCGAACAGAATGGTCGACTTTTCAGGCCAAAAACGAACTGATCGTCAACACGTTCATAGGCAATAAACACCGCCCATACAAGGAAGAAGAAGGAAAAAATAAATACTACTATACCCAGAATTACTTTCCACAATTTGGTGTCCAATTGACCTTTAACCGCCACTTTAGTTACACCTCTAAGGTGGGCTTCGGTGTCGACTTTTTGCTCGACAATGCCATCCTAACCAAGTATTCAGTCGAAGAGGCTTCTGATGTAGACGGAAATAAAACGCCATTTTCAGACAGGATTGCCATCAGCATCTTTCCCTCTTATGAAATACAGGTCAATAAGACCTCGATGTTTGTACAGCCAGGTTTTTACATCGTCCGCAAAAATACTTCCTACGACAATCCGGGCTATTACCAACGCATTGGGATGCGGCACAGGCTGACAGATCGGCTGCTCATCGGTGCCAATGTGCGCGCTTATCGTTTCCACGTCGCCGACTTCGTCGAATGGACGGTCGGTTACAAAATTTTCTGATCGAAAGATTCGCCTTTTACGGTCCTTACGACAGTGATTCGTAGATCGCCATTTGACTGCGTACCGCCTTGCCGTTTTTCTCTACGTAGGTGTTGTCTTTCTCTGGATGAATGATTCTGGCCTTCACATTGTCGGCCAATTGGAGGTCGATGATGCTGCGCAATTCCTGGAACAAAGCGGCATCATAGATAGGGAAAACCACCTCTACCCGGCGATCGAGGTTGCGCGTCATCCAATCGGCAGATGCCAGGTACATTTTTTCCTTGCCACCATTGCCGAAGATGTAAACCCTAGCATGCTCCAAAAAGCGATCGACAATGCTTATAACTTCAATGTTGTCGCTCAAGCCGGGTACCTGCGGCACTAGGCAACAAATCCCTCGAACAATCAGGCGAATCTTCACGCCAGTTTGGCTTGCTTCGTACAACAACTCAATCATCTCTCGGTCTTCTAAGCTGTTCATTTTCAAAATCATGTAAGCCTTCTTACCTGCTTTGGCGCGATTGATTTCCTTATCGACCAACTTCTCGAAGCCACTGCGGGTAGAAAAGGGCGAAATCATCAGGTGCTTGGTCTTGGGAACAATGATTTTGTGTTCCAACAATTGGAATATCTGCACCACTTCGTCAGCCAGCCGGGGGTCGGCCGTCAACAAAGCATGGTCGCAGTAGAGCTTGGCCGTTTTCTCGTTGAAATTGCCCGTTCCCAGGTAGGCGTAATTCCGCAACTCCTTCCGCTCCCTCCGCCGGATGAGCAACAGCTTTGTGTGGACTTTGATGCCCGGGTAGCTGTATACCACCTTGGCACCTGCCTTTTCGAGCTGCTCCCCCCAATAGAGGTTGGAAGACTCATCAAAACGGGCCTTGGCCTCAATGAAAGCCATGACTTTTTTACCTTTCGACAAAGCCTTGAGCAGCGCCGAAGTAACGGCTGACTTGCTGGCTACCCGATAAAGCGTAATCTTGATCTCCTCAACCTTGGGGTCTCTTGCAGCCTCCTCGATCAAGCGCGGCACATATTGATAGGATTGGTAGGGAAAATGGAGTATGTAGTCCTGTTTTTTGATTGCTTGTATGAGCGACTTTGCCTTTTCGAGCTGCTTGTGCAACTGCGGCGGCAAGGGCAGATCGTGTAAATCGGCTTGATCGCTGGGGTTGGGAAAACCAAAGAAATCATTGAAATTGTGGTATCGGGCGCCCGGCACCAGGTCGTGTCCCGACAGTTGAAACAAGCCTTTCAACCGCCTGAGCAGAGGCGCTGGCATACGTCGATCGTACAAAAAGCGAGTAGGAATGCCCGTTTCCCGTCCATCCAGGCTTTGCTTCAATTTGTCGATCAAATCGCCGCTGTACTCATCATCCAAGTACAACTCTGCATCTCTGGAAAGCTTTATGGCATATACGTCTTGTACAGCCTTGACGCCTTCCTTTTTGAAAAGATTGGGTAGATTGTAGCGAATGATGTCATCCACAAAGGTAATGTAATGCTGGCCATCGACTTCCGGCAACACCACAAAACGCCCAACCTTATCCGATGGAATATTGATTAGTGCAACCCGTTCCCCCTCCTGCGAATCCAGCGAAGCAACCAAGTATAGCGCCTTATTTTGCAGAAATACCATACGTTCCGATCCGCCTAGAAAGGTATACTCCAGATGTTTTGCAATCTTGTTTCGGAAAAATTTTCGGGCAAACTTTCCTTGCTCTTTAGAGAAGGCTGTATCATCGATCAGGTGGATGTTTCGCTTGGCCAAGCCCGGTAGAATTTCTTTGGTAAAGACCTGTCCAAACTCATTTTGCTGCTTGGCGACGATGGCTTTTATCTTTTTCAAAACCTTTGCAGGAGAAACCCTCAGTTGTTTTCTGGCCTTTTTCTTCATCTTGCTGAAACTCCGCATAGAAGAAACCCTTACCCGGAAAAATTCGTCGAGATTGGAGGAGTAAATAGCCAGAAATTT
>JBCCSZ010000283.1:0-10208 GCA_039199225.1 Bacteroidota bacterium | reverse complement strand
CCGCTCACCGCTCACCGCTCTCCGCTCACCGCTCACCGCTCACCGCTCACCGCTCACCGCTCACCGCTCACCGCTCACCGCTCACCGCTCACCAAACCACAAGGAGCCTCGCTCCAATCACCAAATCACCTGGCCGCAGGCCAATCACCCATTCACTGCTCACTAGTTCACCAGTTCACTGCTCACCGTTCACTCTTCCCCCCACCTATAAGTATCCAACTCCAGTCCTGCCAGGTCCAGAACGCGGTCGGTGACAGTAGCAGCCAAGGCTTCCATGCTGTCGGGTTGGCTGTAAAACGAAGGGGAGGCGGGGCAGATGATGCCGCCAGATTCGGTGATGGTGGTCATGTTGCGCAGGTGAATCAGGTTGTAGGGCGTGTCGCGAGGGACCAGTAGGAGGGTGCGACGCTCTTTGAGGATGACATCGGCGGCGCGGGTGATGAGATCGTTGGAGATGCCTGTAGCAATGCGGCCCATCAGCCCCATGGAGCAAGGGCAAACAACCATGCTGCCATAGCGAGCAGAGCCAGATGCAAAGGGCGCCATGAAATCTCGTTTGTCGTAATAGTCAAAGGGGTATTGGTCGTAGTCTTTGTTGCCCAGTTCCAGCTCCCAGTTGTATTTGGCATTGTCTGTCATCACGACACCCACTTTTTCGATCTGATCCATCAGACTTTGGACGCGGTCGAGTAGGACCTTGGCGTAGATAGAGCCACTAGAGCCACCAATGGCCAGAACGATCTTGTGCTTGCGAGGAGAATTTGTTGGATTACTTTTACTCATTTGGGACTACTTGATGTCTTTTTTGAGACGTTTGATATGTTACCGATCTGTTAAAGCATGACATCATGGAATAGTGCTTGCTAACATTAGGTTAAATTGGCTTAGATTATTCTGTGCATGCAATATTTGCAGTCGGCTATTGTTTTATTCAACAGATGAAATACCAAGATTGTTAGCACAATCGGCCAACAAAATTAGATCTATTACAGGCTGTTCGACACAAAAACGACCAAACAGCTGAATGGCATGAAGGTATGTAGCAGTTTTTTAGCTCGACTAATCAAAAGATAAATATTACGACAATGAATCGACTAATGAAAGGATTATTCTTGACCCTGATCGTGGCCTGTACAACGGCTTTTACCTACACCCAGAAGGTTGTGGAGCCAGCGGCGGCAGAGACTGTTAAGTGGTATACCTGGGAAGAGGCCATTGAGGCCAATAAGAAAAATCCCAAAAAGATGATGATCGATATATATACCAGTTGGTGTGGTTTGTGTAAGGTCATGGATCGCAAAACGTTCAGTGATCCAGAAGTGGCCAAAAAGCTCAACGAGGAATTCTATGCCATCAAGCTCAATGCCGAGCAAAAGGATGAAATCATTTTCAACGAACACACTTTTCAATACGTCAAACAAGGACGCAAAGGTGTACACATGCTGGCGTACTCTTTGTTGGACGGGCAGCTGTCTTATCCTTCAATCGTTTTCATGGACGAAACTGTCAAGCGCATTATGATTTCAAAGGGATTTAAAAATGCACCTGATTTTATGAAGGAGCTACAGTATACCTCTGGTGGACATTACAATGAGTTGACCTTCGATCAGTTCAAAGCTTCCTCAGGTAAAAAGTAATCCACCCTCCTTGACTCAAAAAGGGAAAAGCCTTCTTTCCGTCGCCTCCAGGCCATTAAAAGAAGGTTTTTTTATTTTGCTGTGCCTGCTACTGGAATTGCTCCAACCAATCGCCTAGGTAGGTATTCATTTCTGCTTCGTAGCGATTCATAAAGTTCTCATGTTTTGCGCCAGGAATTAATTTCAGCGCCTTGATGGGAGCTGGACAGGCTTCGTATAAGCGTTCACTTTCTTCTTTTTTCACTTTTTGCTCTGCTTCGCCTGCGATGAATAGCGTTGGGGTTTGATTGCTGGATAGGTAGTATTCGGGTGCGAGTTTTTCGGCACTTGCTCCGATTCGCCATTCTGTAATGATTTGAATGCCCTGAAACAAAAATGGGGGCAAGCCATAAGGCTCTATCCGGTTTTTCAAAGCCTGACGGATGTTGTCATAGCAGGATTCCAATACCAAAAATTCGAAGGCGGGATTTTCAGCTAGACTGTAAGCAATGGTAGCAGCGCCTAGAGAAATACCGTGTGCTGCCAGCGTATCGATACCCCTGTTGTGGAGTTCCTGTATACTGGCCTGTAAATCCAACTGTTCCCGCCAGCCGAAAGTAATCACTGCCTCCTGGCTTTCTCCCGTTCCGCGCAAATCTGGCATCAATACCTGATAGCCAGCATCGTGGTAAAGCAATGCTCGCTTGACCATACCTGATTTATTGCCACGCAGCCCATTGAGCAAGATGACGGCTTTCGAGCGATTGGTAGCGGGCAGAAACCAAGCGTTTAGTTGAATGCCATCTTTTGCTTGATATCGCCATTTTTCTACGGCAAAGTCAAAGAATTTTTCTGCCTCCGGTAAGTCTACCGTATTTGGCCGGGTCGTGTAAACACTTGCTGCATAACTGGCTGCTAACCAGCCGATAGGGAGGAGGCTTATTAAGAAGAGGTATCGAATTAGTTTTCGCTTCATCCTACTGGAGCTTGTTAGTTCGCTGTGTTTACGCTGTCTTATGCTTTCTACTAGAACTACGGAGGTGTTACGCTTGTTCTGTCTCTACGCAAAATATCTTATGTACCAACTTATTTCAGGAACCATCTTGCTCAGTGTTTTACACGCCTTTATTCCTCACCATTGGCTGCCTGTGCTGACCATTGGGCGAAAGGAGAAATGGAGCTTGAAAGAAACAGTTTATGTCACCTTTCTGGCAGGGACGGCGCATGCCATCAGTACGGTTGTCATTGGGGTCATCATCGGAGGTCTTGGCCTTGAGCTATCTGCCCAAATGGAATCTTTTACGCATTGGATCGCACCCATTGCATTGATAGGGATGGGGATTTTTTTCCTTTTTCAACACCACAACCATCCTTTTCAACCCAACGAGCAAAGGTCAAAGGCTCCCTTGAGCAAGGGGAAAATCATTGGGGCCTTGGTCGTAGCCATGTTTTTCTCTCCTTGTATTGAGGTCGAGGCATTTTATTTAATGGCCGGTGGAATGGGATGGGAGGCCATCGCCTTGATTTCCATTGTTTACTTTACCATTACCGTAGTAGGGATGGTGGCGTGGGTCGGTTGGGCCTACAGAGGCATTCGTCAATGGGATGGGCAATCACTTGAGCGAAATGCTGGTACCATCACTGGTGTCATTCTGATTTTGGTTGGAATTGTATCTGTCTTTCTACACTAATGGCTTTCCACTACTTCAGCTTGGGTGGAATGATGTTTTTGAAATGTCCGTTCAGCTGAACCTTCTTGCGCAGTCGCTCCATTTCGCGGACTACGGGCAAAAGCTTTTGCAAATGCTCTGAGATAAACGCCTGTCGATCATACTCCGTTGTGAGACAAAGCATTTCGTATTCCTGTTCGAGGGAAAAGCCAATTTGGTGGGCAATGTCGTAGGTGCTGAAGCTTTCCGGGCCGTCCGGTAGCGGTTTATCGATCTTGAGTACCTCAAAAAGGTCCCCCATGTACTTGAGGATTTTTTGATTGAGCAGCGGGTCCGACTTGAATTCATTGTCCAGCCGGGTGATGTCGGCGCCTGAATACAGCTTATTAGGTGCTTCCTTGTAAAAATTGCGAATTTGAAATAAACCGACCCCTTCCGTTTTAATATCCATCTCACCATTGTCGTGGCGCCTTACCACTTTTCGCAACCGAAGTTCTGTCCCCATCTCCATGACTTTATCATCGATAAAAGCAGGAATGCCAAAGGTGATCTTATTTTGCTCACATTCGCGGACCAGTTGCTTGTAGCGAGGCTCGAAGATGTGCAAATTCAGCTTTTCTCCTGGGAAGACCACGAGTTTTAAGGGGAACAATGGAAGAAAATCTGTCATAAATTACTTGCGATTGTATGGCAATTGGGTCGATTGACGCTTGTTTTCCGAAAGATAGACCATTCAGGCCGTTCATACACCATTATCTGTGGATATTCTTGGGTATCCTCCTGGATAAAAGTGTGCGTTTGGGAAACGTGCCTGGCGAATGATCGTAGAATAAGTTCAAATAATATATAACTGCTTACAGTTATTAGAATTACTTAAGTATATTCGTGGAATTGATGAATATTGCCTCAAGCATCATTCCGATAGCCTTCTAAAAAGCAATATCATGCCCCGCACACTGCCATCCACACGTCTAAATCCCCCTTATAATCAACAAAAATCAGGCATTATGTTTCACCAATCCCTAAAAACCAGCCTATTTTTTTTACTGCTGGTTGTTTTCTGCCTAGCCGGCTGCCGCACAGAGCAAAGAGCTAAACCCATACCTGCGGAGATCAGCTCTTACGTTTATGCCTACACATCGGGCGTTATCTCCCGTGCTGCGCCCATACGAATTAAATTTACTCAGTCTGTTGCCAATGAGTCGACCATTGGCAGCAATGTCAGCAAAGGCATTTTTTCCATTAGCCCTTCTGTGGAAGGGGTGGCACGTTGGGAAAACGATCGTACCATCTTGCTGGAAACCGATCAGATGCTACAAACAGGACAGCGCTACCTGGTCAAGCTTCGATTGGATAAATTGTTCAAAGATGTCCCAAAGGCAGCTTCTGCTTTCGAGTTTGATTTTCAGACCCGCGAGCAAAATTTTGAACTGCTACCAGGCAATCTGGAAGCGGTCTCTAGTGGGACATTGGAAAGGCAGCAATACAAAGGCAGTATCTACACTGCAGATTATGCAGAAGGGGCAAATGTTGAAAAACTGCTGACTGCCCAAAAAGGAGGGAAGGCATTGCCGGTTCGTTGGACCCACAAGGGAGATGGAATGACCCACGATTTTTTAGTCGAAGACATTACACGTGGCCAGGAAGACAGCGAGCTCAAATTGTCTGTCAATGGCAAGCCCCTAGCAGTTGATAAAAAAGAAGATGTGACCATTGCTGTCCCTTCTTTGTCCAACTTCAAATTGATGGATGGCCGTGTGATTCAGGAAAAAGACCAATACGTTGCCTTGTATTTTTCAGACCCCCTCTCGTCCAATCAAAACTTCGACGGGATGGCACGTATTTCTGGTTACAGCGGCAAGCTTAAATACGCCGTTGATGGCAACCAATTGCGCATCTATCCCGCTGGGCGCATTTCCGGAGATCGCACCATCACCATTGCCAAAGGGATTCGCAACATCAACCAACTGGGCATGCAGTACGCCGGCGAGTGGTCGCTGTCTTTCATAGAGGCCAAACCAGAGGTGCGACTGGTCGGAACGGGGGTCATCATGCCGGACGCCGATGGCCTGATCTTTCCCTTCGAAGCCATCAACCTCAAGGCGGTAGATGTGGAGGTTTTTAAAATTTACGACAACAACATCCTCCAATTCCTACAACGCAATCGCCTGGACGGAGAGAGCTATATGGAGCAGGTTGGGCGGATCATTGCTCAGAAAAGAGTGGATTTGCAAAATCTCAACCCACGCAGTTCCAATATGGCCTGGACCCGCTACGCACTCGACCTTAAAGATATGTTGGCGGATGATCCCACTGCTATTTATCAGATTCGCATTGGCATTCGTCAGGAGTACACCAATTATTACTGTTCTGGCCAAAACGACAGCCAGGCGGAATCTTCCCTCATGCTGGCCGAGGATGCCTTCGACGAGTCTGGAGAGTTCAAAAGTATTCTCGATATCGGCTACTATGGACGGGGTGGCTATTACAATGGCTATCGCTGGGAGCATCGCAAAGACCCCTGTTATCCGGCCTACTACAACCGCAGTCGCGTCGTTTCTCGCAATGTGCTGGCTTCCAATATTGGCATCACGGCCAAAGGGGGCGACACCAAAAAAATGCATGTGGCCGTTTCCGATATCCGAACGACTGCCCCACTGGGAGGGGTCGAACTAGACATTTACGATTATCAGCAGCAGCTTTTGAAAACCATTACCACTGATGGAGAGGGAATGGCTACTTTTCAAACCGAGCGAAAAGCTTTTGCCATTGTGGCGCGCAAGGGCCTGGAAAAAGGCTATTTGCGTTTGGCCGATGGCAATGCGCTTTCCATGAGTAAATTCGATGTGGCTGGTACCAAAGCGCAGAAGGGACTGAAGGGTTATCTGTACGGTGAAAGAGGTGTTTGGCGGCCCGGGGATTCTATCTACCTCAATTTTGTACTCGAAGACAAAGGGGGCAGCCTTCCATCCGATCATCCCATTACCTTTGAAGTAACAGATGCTCGAAATCAACAGTTTCTCAAAAAAGTCAGTTCTGAGAATGTCAATAAGGTCTACCCATTGGCTTTTGCAACCTCTATGGATGATCCAACTGGCAACTGGTCGGCAAGCGTCAAAATCGGTGGAGCTACCTTCCGCAAAACGATCAAGGTGGAAACGGTCAAGCCGAATCGCCTAAAAATAAAATACGACCTAGACCCCGCCAAACCACTGGCCGGAGCTGATTTGCCTCGACAAACCAACATGCAAGTCAATTGGCTGCACGGAGCTCCCGCCCGCAACCTCAAGGCAAAGGTAGAAGTGCAACTAAAGCAGGCGAGTACTTCCTTTAGCAAATACAAAACCTATCGATTCACCGATCCGGCTCGTAAATACAACTCTAGATCGGAAGTCCTTTTCAATGGCAATGTCAACAACGACGGCGTAGCAGCCATCGACCTCAAGGTGGCCCGCAACCAGAACAATATGCCAGGCAAAATGAAGGTCAACTTCCGCACGAGAGCCTTCGAGAAAGGCGGTGGATACAGCGAAGATAATTTCAGCATTGGCTACGATCCCTTTGAGTCTTATGCGGGTATTTCCATCCCCAGAAACCGCTACGGTTCCAAACGCTTAGATGTCGACAAGGAAGGAACCATCGATTTTGTATTGGTCGACAAAAATGGCAAGGAGTTGCCAAATCGCAAACTCAATGTCGGTCTATACCGAGTAGCTTGGCGCTGGTGGTGGGAGCGCAATAACAACAATTTTAGCAGCTACAATACCAGTACGCACCTCAATGCTGAAAAAAGTGCCAGCATCAACACCAACAGTCGGGGAGAGGCCCGCTGGGCGGTGAAGGTACCCACTTGGGGGCGTTACATGGTCCGCATTTGTGATGAAGCTACCGGTCATTGCTCTGGTGACTTTTTCTACGCAGGTTATCCTTGGTACGATAATGATGAAGACAATAAAGTGCGCAACCGAGAAGCAGCATCCATGTTGGTTTTCTCTTCTGATAAAGAAAAATATGAGACAGGGGACAAAATACAGTTGCGCATTCCAACCGCTGATATTGGACGGGCTTTGATAACCATTGAGAATGGCAGCGAAGTCCTTGAGTCGCATTGGCAGGATTGCAAAAAGGGCGAGACAAATTTTGAATTCTACGCCAGCGCCAAAATGGCACCGACCGTCTATGCACATGTGAGTTTGATGCAGCCACATTCACAGGTGAAAAACGACCTGCCGGTTCGTATGTATGGGGTCATTCCCATCCATGTGGAAGATCCGAAAACCCGCTTGGAGCCTGAGTTGAAGATGGCCGATGTCCTTCAGCCAGAACAAACCGTCAAAATAGAGGTATCTGAAAAAGAGGGCCGTCCGATGGCCTACACCATCGCAATGGTGGATGAAGGATTGCTGGACCTCACCCGGTTCAAAACCCCAAATCCTTGGTCTAATTTCTATGCTCGGGAAGCCTTGGGCATCAAAACCTGGGATGTCTACGACTACGTGCTGGGGGCTTATGGTGGACAGATGGAACGGCTGTTGAGCGTTGGGGGGGATGATGAAAATGCTCCTGGTGATGCCAATTCCAAAGCCAATCGCTTCGAGCCGGTGGTGCGGCACCTTGGACCTTTCTTTCTTAAAAAAGGAAAAACGGCCAAACACGAAGTCACTTTGCCCAACTATGTCGGCTCAGTCCGAACGATGGTGGTGGCAGCTGATAATGGTGCCTATGGCAATACAGAAAAAACGACGCCTGTTCGCAAGCCCCTAATGGTCTTGGCAACCTTGCCAAGGGTGCTGGGACCAGGTGAACAACTGAGCATGCCGGTCAATGTCTTTGCCATGGAGTCTAAGGTCAAGGAAGTGACCGTTCAGGTGGAAGAAACCTCCGGTTTGGTTGAATTTCCGGCGGGTACGCAGAAAAGCATTCGCTTTGCTCAAGTGGGAGATGAAATTGTTGAGTTTGATTTGAAGGTGCTGGAATCGGTGGGTGTAGGGCGCTTTAAGATTACGGCCAGCGGTGGGGGAGAAACCGTTAGCCAGGAAATTGAAATCGACATCCGAAACCCCAACCCCTATGCAACCGATGTATTGGCCGATGTAGTGGACGCTGGTACCATCTGGGAACAATCCTTTGATCCGATGGGTATCAAGGGGACCAACACAGCAACGCTCGAAGTTTCTTCCATTCCGCCGCTCAACCTAGATAAACGCCTTCGCTATTTGTTGAACTACCCACATGGTTGTGTGGAGCAAACCACCTCGGGCGCTTTCCCACAGCTGTATGTCGGACGTTTGATCGATATGGATGAAGAGAAAAAGCAAGTTGTAACGACCAACATCGAGGCCGCCATCAAGCGATTGCGAAAGTTTCAGACCAGCAGTGGCGGATTGGGCTACTGGCCTGGCGATGATCAAAACAGCCACTGGGGAACCAACTATGCTGGCCACTTTTTGCTGGAGGCCAAAAAACTAGGTTATTCCGTCCCCAATACCTTCATGGACAACTGGACCCGCTTTCAGAAGCGCGTCGCAAAGCGGTGGGACCCCAGTCTGGACGACGGTCGCTACTCCTACCGGAGTGCTGCATTGACACAAGCTTACCGATTGTACACCCTGGCGCTGGCTGGATCGCCGGAGCTGGGTGCGATGAACCGCCTGCGCGAGTCGAAAGACCTTTCCAATGCTTCGCGCTACCGCTTGGCATCGGCCTACGCGCTGGCCGGACAAAAGGAAATTGCCACCCAATTGGTGCAAAACGTTCCTACAACTGTTAAGCCCTACCGCGAGCTGAGCTACACCTACGGATCGGATGTTCGGGACTTGGCCATGATGATGGAAAGTCTGCTGTTGATGGGCGACCGGAAGGGGGCTGGCGAACTGGGTAAGACCATTTCGGATCGAATGAGTGGCGACAACTGGTACAGCACCCAGACCACCGCCTATGCCTTAATGGCCTTCGGAAAGCTGGTTGGCGAAGGAAAGACAGACAATAAAATAGATTTTGCCTATCAAATCAATGGAGGAGCAATGGTAAATGCAGGTTCTTCCAAGCCAGTCCACCTGGTTGAAATACCGATGGATCAAATGGGCCGCAAGTCCATCAAGGTGACCAATAAAGGCGGAAATTTACTGTATGCGCGCGTCATCAACCAAGGGCAACCCATCGTTGGTGACCAAAGCTCTGCCAATAATCACCTCAAGATTGCGGTCAACTACAAAGGTACCGATGGCAAACCCATCGACCCTTCCATTTTGGAACAGGGAATGGACTTTGTAGCAGAAGTGACCATCACCAATCCCGGAACCAAATCGCGCTGGTATGAGGAAATGGCCCTCTCTCAGGTGTTCCCCTCCGGTTGGGAGATTTTGAATACCAGAATGAGTGGCGTCCAAGCATTCAAAGAAGCTTCCGAGGCAGATTATCAAGACATTCGCGACGATCGGATTTATACCTACTTTGACATTGGCCAGAAGAAAGCTAAAGTCTACCGGGTCCAGCTCAATGCTGCCTATCGCGGACGCTACTATCTACCAAGCATTAGCTGCGATGCCATGTACGACAATACCATCAACGCCAGACAACCCGGGCAGTGGGTGGAGGTCATCGAACCGAGGGCAATGTAAAAGGGTATAAATGTACTACCTACGGATTTTAGGTAGAATCCCATAAAAAATGAACGGCTCCCGGAAAATCATCCAGGAGCCGTCCTTTTCTGAGATCAATCAGTTTGAAATGTGTTTCTGACCTTGTGTTTATTTGGACCAGGTGGGCGGTCTATGTTTGTTACCTATTAGACAATATTTTGGATGAATTGTTCAGTAATTATCCTATTTTCAGTAATTATTGAAAATATAATAAAATAGGAATAACTTGAATAACTTATAAGTAGTTCATTATCAGTTATTTGTATTTTTAGGTGCCAAAT
>JBCCSZ010000282.1:0-10255 GCA_039199225.1 Bacteroidota bacterium | reverse complement strand
GTTGACGTAAAATGGTCCATCCTGAAAATTGATCTTTGGATTAGGGGCAGTGAAATGCAAGCTCGCAGGAATCTCCCGATGGTGAATCGCCAAGACCGTTTTGATAAAGCCAGCCACGCCAGCCGCTGTATCCAGATGCCCGATATTTGACTTGACGGAGCCAATGGCACAATGCTTTTGGGTGTTGTGTGCAAAGGCTTCGTTGAGTGCTTCAATTTCAATGGGATCACCCAATTCCGTCGCTGTACCATGTGCCTCAATATACTGAATACTATCCGCCTCCACGCCAGCCATTTGCTGCGCCCGACTGATCAAACTCGCTTGACCTTCGACGCTGGGAGCAGTGTAACCAACCTTATCGCTGCCATCGTTGTTCATCGAACTGCCTTTGATGATGGCATAAATATTATCTCCATCTTCGATGGCATCCTGTAACCTTTTCAACACCACGATACCAGCTCCTTCCCCACCGACGGTCCCACTGGAATCCACATCGAATGGCCGACATTTTCCATCTTTGGATAGGATCATATTTTCTTCATAGACATAACCTTTTCGGGAATAGTTGTTGACCCGAACACCACCTGCCAAGGCCATTTCACACTCCCCCATTAGGAGGCTGGCACAGGCTTGGTGAATGGCAATTAGGGAAGACGAACAGGCCGAGTTGATAAAAACGGCCGGACCTCTCAGGTTGAGCTTGTAGGAAACCCTGGTGCTCATAAAAGTAATCTCCCGAAGGTTGGAAGCAGAGTATTCGTCGACCAGCCCCTCTTGATTTTTAAACAAGGAGTACATGCCCCAATTGATGTTCGGCGCACCCGCAGCAAACAAGCTGATGTTTTGGCGAGGGTTTTCACTGCTGTAGCCACTGTCTTCCAACGCCTTCCAGCAACATTCATGAAAAATTCGGACTTGGGGGTCCATCAACTCTGCCTCATCTGGACGATAGTTGAAAAAATTGGAATCAAAAAACTCTTTGTCTTCCAAAAAAGCATTCGATTTGACATAAGCCGGATCGTTCAACGACTCTTCACTTTCGCCCTCCTCCAGTGCTTCTTCGTAGGAAAATTCGCTGATGCAATCTTCCCCATTCCTTAAATTCTCCCAAAACTGTTTGATGCTTTTGGCCTTTGGAAATCGACCAGCCATGCCGATGACCGCAATTTCCAGTCCTGTATATTCTTCCATGGATTGAAATAATTTTAGGGGCCTTACACCGAATGGCAAAAGGCGATAAATGATGTTTGACGGTGTTAATTCCTATCGTTTTCTTTGAGCCAGTAAGGCCAGGGTTTGGTTTCTTCTCGACTTGCTTTGCGCTACCTTTTGGCCATCTTCCTTTTTCTTTTCAGAATGATCCTCTGTCAGGTATTTTGACAAAGAAGAAATGGTGGGTAGCTTAAACATCTTGGCCACCGTTAGTTTAGCGCCGAATCGCTGGTTGACCTTGTTGACGGTTTTGATGAGCTTGAGGGAATTCCCTCCGATGTCAAAAAAGCTGATGTTGATGCCAATTTTATCTTGCTCGACTTTGAGGACATCGGCCCAAATCTCTACCAATGCTTTTTGGGTTTCGCCAGTTGGTGGAATATGTGTTTCCGAGATTTTGACCTCTGGGTCGGGTAAGGCTTTTCTATTCAATTTCCCATTGACACTCAGCGGAAATTCTGACAGATGCATGTAGAAAGTCGGCACCATGTATTCCGGTAATTTATCCATGAGGAAGTTCCGAATATCCACCGATGGGATTTCTTCCTGAGCGAGATAGTAGGCAGCCAAAAACTTATCGTCATCCATTCCTTTTGCCAAGACTACTGCCTCATCGATGGCAGGATGCGTCATAAGTTGCTTTTCAATTTCGCCCGGCTCAATGCGGAAGCCTCTGATTTTTTCCTGGTGATCAATGCGGCCCAGGAATTCGATGTTGCCATCTGGCATCCAGCGAGCCAGATCGCCCGTTCGATAAATGCGTTTCCCTTGTAGGCGGGGGTGCGCTACAAACTTTTCGTTGGTCAGTGTTTCATTGTTCAAATACCCTCTGGCCAAGCCAATCCCTCCGATGCACAATTCACCAGAAACCCCAACGGGCGCTAACTGCTCAAACTGGTCCAAAACATAGAGCTGAATGTTATCAATCGGTCGACCGATGGGTACAAGCGTACATGCTTCGTCAAACGTACAATCAAAATAAGTGACATCTACTGTTGCCTCGGTTGGGCCATACAGATTGGACAACTCCGTTTGACAATTGGCATGAATCCCTTTTCCAAAAGTATTGACATGCTCAGGGCGCAGGGCCTCTCCGCTGGTAAAGACCTGTCTGAGGCTCTTGAGTCTTCCAAACTCAAAATCTTCTGGGATGGAAGCCAGAAAAATAGCGAGCATGGAAGGTACAAAGTGGATATTAGTCACCCGATTTTTTTCGATGGTACGGATCAATTCCTGTGGGTCCTTCTCTCCTCCTGGCTTGAGCAAGCAAAGAGAAGCGCCGGTAAACGACCACCAGAATAATTCCCAAACAGACACATCAAAAACGATGGGCGTCTTTTGCAGTAAGACATCTCCCTCCGTAATCGGGTATTTATTATTCATCCAATGGATGCGGTTAACAACAGCGGAATGCTCAATCATCACACCTTTTGGTTTTCCTGTCGAACCCGAGGTATAAATGACATATGCCAATTGCCGACTGTCAAATACAGCTGTTGCATCTGTTGGATTCTGTGCTTCAATTTCTGCAGATAGTTCGTCCAAATCAACAATGATCGTACCATTGATCTGGCGTTTTTCAATGTACTTCCCTCTCGTCAGCAGGAGCTTGAGGCCGGAGTCTTCTACAATGCTGTCAATGCGCCCCATCGGGTAATGCGGATCGATGGGAACGTAAGCAGCACCCGACTTCAGAATACCAAATATCGAAGGAATCAGCCACATCCCTCTTTCCAGCATAACACCTGCCAAATCGCCTGCTCGCAAGTCGTATTTTTTCTGTAGGAAAGCAGCCATCTTACACATCTTTTGATACAAGGCCCTATAGGTCATAGACTCCTCTTCGTAGCGTAAGGCCACCCGATCCGGCGCTTTCTCAACTTGCTTTTCAAAAAGCGAAACAATGGTCTCTTGCTCAGGAAATTCGGCATTCGTATTGTTGAAGCCCCAAATCAACGCTTCCTGTTCCTCTTCAGAGGCTATTTTCATATCGGCAATAGACAGCGTTGGATCGGCACAAACAGTAGATACCACTTGCTGGAAGTAAGTCGCAAATCGCTCAATGGTTTGGGCTTGGAATAGTTCCGTAGAATATTCTATTTCCATCTGTATTTTTCGGCCCGTTTCGAAACCAGTCAGTGTCAGATCAAACTTGGAAACCTTGTGCCTTTTCTCGATGGGTTGTAATGACAAACCTGGAATTTTAAATTCGGGCTCTTCGAAATTCAAAAAAGAGAAGAGTACATCGAAAAGTGGATTGTGGCTGGTATTGCGTTCCACCTTGATGTCGTCCAACAATTCCTCATAAGAATAAGCTTGGTGGTCTAAGCCCTGTAAGGTTTTCTTTTGAACTTGTCGCAAAAAGGCGCGGAAAGATTGTTTCCCATCGATGCGTTGGCGCAGTGGTAAGGTATTGACAAACATGCCGATGACATTTTCCAAATCAGCATCTTGACGGCCTGCTGTAGTGATGCCTACGACAACATCTTTTTGATTGCTCAATTTTGCTAGTAACACATAAAAAATCGCAAACAGCATATTAAACATGGTCGTATTTTCCTGCTTGGCGATGTACTCCAAAATAACAGTTTGTTCTGGCCTGATATCAAATCTAAAAGTATCGCCTTCGTACTTGCGGACTTGTGGCCGCTTAAAGTCTGTGGGCAATTCCAGCACGGGTGCTTCTTCGGCAAACTCATTGTTCCAGAATTGTTTATCAGCTGCACGCACCATCTTTTTGGACTGCTGCCATTCCGCAAAATCTTTGTAACTCAGTTTAATCGGCGGCAGTGATTTTCTGGAGTACAACTGCATAAAATCGTGAATCAGGATGCTCTGGGAAACGCCATCTGTAATGATGTGGTGCATATCCATCATCAAGATGTGTTCATTGGGTTTTACCTTTATCAAACCAGCCCGAAAGAGAGGTGCTTGGTCCAGGGCAAAGGGACGAATAAACTTGCGAATACTTTCATCCAACTCTTCGCCAGCGGTCCATTGTTCCAGCTCAAAATCACAGGAGGCCGCAATTTTTTGAACCGGCTCCTCGTCGATCAACTCAAAGGAAGTCCGAAGGTTCTCATGCCGTTGAATCAGGCGACGAAAAGCCTTTGACAACTCCTCTGTATCCAGTGTTCCTTCCAGTCGAATCAGCTGTGGCAAGTTGTAAGCCAGAGAAGACTTGTCGAATTCGTAGAGAAAAAACATCCGCTTTTGAACCGAAGAAGTGGCATAATGCGGTTTTTCATCAATGCGCTTGACCCCCTCCTTTCTTTCCATCAGGTATTGGATGATGGCCGCCTTATTTTCCTTTATGTATTGCTGCAAATCTGCAGTCATATATTCCGAGGCAATATTGATTTTCAGTTTGCCATCTACGACATCCACCACAGCCGATTTGTTTTCCAGATCAGCAATGAGTTGATAAACAGTCATAAGTTTTCGTATTAAAATGATTAAACGAATTGATCGATGAGGGGGTCAGAACAAGGTGGAGTTCTGAAGTATCCAGATTAAAAAAGTAGTTGCTTGGGCTTGGGTATCATTAGAAAATGAACTCTTCTTGTATCTCGTTTTCTTCTGATTTAGCCTGGGTTGCCTTGGTGGTTTCTCGCACCTGCATGATCCGCTCACTCAGTGCTTGGACACTAGAGCTGTTGAAAAAATCTGTAATGGAAAGACTGATGTGCCATTCTTTTTCCATTCGACCGATCATCGTCAGGGCCTTTAGGGAGTCACCACCAATGTCGAAAAAGTCGTCCTGTACTTCCAACTCAGATTTTCCAAAAAAGTCTTTCCACATATTCAACAGAGATTGTTCCACCTCATTCAGGGAGGCTTCCTCAGATAAGATCGGTATGTCTTTGGGTGATTGCGAAGCACCTTGTGCCGGCTCGCTATCGTCAGCCTGACGGACAGGAATTCCATAGACCCACTTCTCCAAAGCACTATTCAAATCTCTCGTCGAAACAACCAATTGATTGAAAGGCTTGTGGTTGATAATGCGTTCAAAAAGATCGAACAGCTCTGTTGCATTGATCTCCTGTGTATCTGGGCTGTCCAACTCTAAACCATCTAAGTTGACAGTAATCCAATTGTCCAGTAAGTCTTGCGAGCGATGGTGACAGACAAAGTAATCCATGGCCGTATTGGCAGCCGCATAGGCAGCAAAACGAAGACCACCTAAAACGGTCGAAAGAGAAGAGGTGAGTAAGCAAAAATCCAGTGGATGGTTTCCAAATACTTCCTTCAAGTTTTGCAAACCTTTTAGTTTTGTTTGATTCTGTAGGGCGTAATCCTCTCTTTCCAACTCATTGATGAAGTTGATGGATTTACCTTCTAGGGTTCCGGCAGCGTGAATGACTCCTTGTATTTTTCCAAACTTCTTTTCAGCTTTGTCGACAGCCGCTACCAAAGAGGTTAAATCGGCAATGTCACAACTTAGGTAGCAGACCTCATCAGACAATTCCCGGAGTACACCCAATCGCTGTTGTTTGCTTGGGGACAACTGCTCTGCACGGCCCAGCAAAACGATTTTTACATCACATTTTTCGAGTATCTTTTGCGACAAATGATAGCCCAGCGAACCCAGTCCGCCTGTTATCAAATAGGTTGCGCCCTGGCGGAAGTTCGAGAGCGTACTTTGTGCCTCCAAGCGAATGGGATCAAAAATTTGCTCCCAATGACATTGGTGACGCAGCGAAATAATTTTACCTTTCTGAAAGTTGGCAACAGCCGTATACAGTTGTTCGTAAAAGGCAGGATAGTCTTTCTCTGCCGAGCAAAAGTCGATGTGCGTTGCCTCCGCCCTCGGGTATTCCTGCATCAAAACTTTCATCAAAGCCAAGGCGCTCGAACGCTCCCAGCCTTTTCCTTTGCGCGACAAGGGATGCAGGTCATTGGTCAGTATTAACAACTTTCGGCCAGCCCAGCTACCGAATGCTTGTACTTGCTTGATGATTTCTGTTAGGCTGAAAAAAGACGACGCGCCAAAGTCAGCCTGCCAGTCATTGGTTGGATTTTCTTCAATGCCCCAAGCATGCACGATGCGATCCGGCAAGCAATCATTATCTTGTAGTCGTTGAAATAACGTTTGATAATCTGATGGTGCGGAAATCCTGATCTGGTAAGCCGTAGGCGTATGTTCTGAGAATGTCTCTCCGGCCTGTACAACAACGACCTCTTCTCTTCTTTCCTCAAACTCTTGTATCAATCCTTTTGCGATGCCAACTTCATCTGTAAACACCAAAGTTTTTCCAACGGGTACCTCTGTTTTACCCATAGCCGGATAAGACCTGAGTTTCCAAGATGGGACATAAAACCATTGGGAGACATCCGGGTTTTTAGACAACGGATTGTCTGCCATTTTTTCGAGAATCATTTTGTGTGCATCCACATTGACTGGATAGCTTCGCTTTTCGAATGGATAGGTAGGAAGGGAGCAACGCTTTCTTTGTTCAGCCTCGTAAAAATCTGGCCAGGAAAAAGCCGCCCCATTCATCCATAGGTTGCCGATGCCTGCCAACAAAGTAGCAAAGTCATTGCCTTGCTTTAAAGGATGACGCACCAAGTTAATGGCTTTGTGTTTTGTATCATCAAAAGCAATATGTGCATTAGCAAAAGTAGACAACACCTTGCCCGGCCCGATCTCCACCAGCAGTTTTTGCCGCGGACCTTCCAGAACAGTTTCCAATCCTTTGGCAAATAAAACAGCCTCTCTCAAGTGCCGACTCCAATAAGTACTCGTGGTCAATGTATCGTCTGAGACTCGCTCCCCAGTGAGGTTGGAAATGATGGGTATTTGCTGCTTTCCAAAAGTTACGGTATCGACTGTTTTCTCAAATGCTTCCAAAATATCATCCATCATAAAGGAGTGAAAAGCATGAGAAGTGCGAATGCGTTTGCACTTGTGCGCAGCCGCTTCCAGCGCTTCCTGCAATTGTTGGATGGCCATTTGTGTACCAGAGACAACACACATCTCCGAGCTGTTGACGGTGGCCAGCGAAAGCTCTTCGCGACCGTTCAGCCATTCCCGCAAATCCGCTTCCGACATAGCAACGCTCAACATATCGCCACCCGGCAATTGCTGCATCAAAGTCCCCCTTTCCAGTACGAGCCGCAGGGCATCTTCCAGCGACAAAACGCCACTGATACAGGCAGCTGTATATTCTCCAATGCTATGCCCGATTAGAGCGTCCGGCTGTAGCCCCCATTTCATCAACATCTTGGCCAGTGCATACTCGACCATGAATAAAATGGGCTGTGTAAATTCTGTTTGGTTGATGGCCGTTTCGTCAGCCGCTCCGGCCTTGGGAAATAAAATGCTTCGCAGGTCTTTGCCTGATAACCGATGGGCGATGTTCAAACAATCGTCGAGGATCGTTCTAAAAAACTTTTCCTCCTTGTACAAGTCCAAGCACATGTTGACATACTGCGATCCTTGTCCAGAAAACATAAAGACGATGTCTGGTTGGTTTCTTTGTCCGAGGAGCGACCGCTGACTGTGCGGACGATCCAATTGCTCGATGGCTTCTTCCCTATTTTGGCAGACCACCATTTGTCGGTATTTGAAATCGGCTCTTCCAACCTTCAAAGTATAGGCAGTGTCCGCTAAATTGACATGGCTGTTGGCTTGCAGAAAGCCGCTGAGTTGCTTTTTCCGTTGCTCCAACCCTTCGGCTGTTTTGGCAGAGAGCAGCAAAAGCTGCGACGATCGGCTGGCCGCCATTTTTCCAGCTCGCGGTGCCTCTTCCAAAATAATGTGTGCATTGGTACCGCCGATGCCAAAGGAACTCACACCTGCCCGACGTGGATGTTTGCCATTGGGCCACTCCCTCAATTTTGTGTTGACAAAAAACGGACTGTTTTTAAAGTTGATTTTCGGATTGGGTTGTTCAAAATTCAGGCTGGGCGGAAGTTGGCGATTTTTCAGAGCTAAGGCAGCTTTAATGAAGCCCGTCACACCCGCAGCAATGTCCAAGTGGCCAATATTGGTTTTCACCGATCCGATGGCACAATAAGGTTCTTCACTTTTCCCAAAAGCTAGGTTGAGCGCTTCAATCTCGATGGGATCGCCGAGTTTGGTCCCCGTACCGTGGGCTTCAATTAGGGAAATACTTTCGGCCGGAACGCGCGCCATGTTGAGCGCCTTTAAGATGGTTTTATATTGCCCCTCCACGCTCGGAGCCGTAAAAGAAGTCTTATCATTTCCGTCGTTGTTGACCGCACATCCCTTGACGATCGCATAGATGTGGTCGCCATCTTTCATGGCTTCTGATAAACGCTTGAGCAAGACCACTCCTGCGCCCTCTCCACCGATGGTTCCATTTGCATCGGCATCGAAAGCCCGGCAATGTCCATCCGGAGAATTGATCATGCCCTCCTGATATACATATCCTTTCTTTGTGTAATTATTGAGGGCGACGCCACCAGCCAAGGCCATGTTACATTCTCGGAGCAAAAGACTCATGCAAGCTCTTTGGATGGTCACCAGGGAAGTCGAACAAGCCGTATTGAGGTAAACCACGGGGCCTTGCAAATTGAGGGCATAGGATACTCTGGAAGACAAAAAGGTAATATTCCGAAGTTGAGCAGCTGTGTAATCGTCCACCAAATTTTCCATATTGGCCATGGCCGCATAATTTTCCCAGTTGGTATTTGAAACGCCACCAGCAAACAGGCCGATCTTATCATCCGCCTTCCGGACGCCATAGCCACCATCTTCGAGGGCATTCCAACAAAGCTCATGGAACAGCCTGATTTGTGGATTCATCAGCTGAGCTTCCGCCGGGCGATAGCCAAAAAATTCGGAATCAAAGTATGCCTTATCGTCTATAAATGAATTGACTTTGACATAGTTGGGAAGCGCCAAAAGGCTCTTGGATTCCCCCTCCGCCAGCAACTCTTCATCGCTCAGACTTTGGATGGATTCGACTCCTGCTTTGAGATTATCCCAAAAAGCCTCCACTGTATTTGCTCCTGGGAAACGGCCAGCCATCCCAATGATGGCGATTTCCATGCCCGTGTATTTGCTCATTTTAGCTGTTGTTTTGAATATTCATTAGCAAATCAATTCCACTCTCCATACCACTGACTTCCTCCTCTGCTTCCCGCTGGTATTCCTCCGAGCTTTGATCTCCCTCTTGTAGGAAGGCGACTAAATCGCCGATGGTTTTGTAGCGAAAAAGTTCGGCAACCGTCAGGTCCAACTGCATTCGTTCATTTAGCAAGGTGTTTAATTCAATCAGTTTAAGCGAACTACCTCCCAACTCAAAAAAGTTGCTTTGTACGCCGATGACTTGTTTGTCCAACTGCAAAATTTCCGACCACATATCGACCAAGTCCTCCTCCATTTGACCAGCCGGTGCTACGTAGGTAGTGCCGACTTTTATGGTGGGTGCAGGCAGCATTTTTCGACTGATCTTACCATTGCCACTGAGGGGCATTTCCTGTAGGTGGACAAAAAAGGCAGGGACCATATACACTGGTACGAGCGTTGATAAAAAGGCTCTCAGCTCAGCTAGGTCGATTTCCTCTTTAGCGACATAGTAAGCGACCAAATGTTTCTGTTCGTCTTTTTCGCGAACAACGACCACACATTCTTCAATGGATTCGTGGCGCAACAATTGGTTTTCCAAATCCCCTAATTCAATCCGCAGTCCACCAATTTTTACTTGATGATCAAGACGCCCCAGAAACTCCACATTGCCATCGGGCAGCCATCTGGCCAAGTCGCCTGTTTTATACAATCTTTCTTCACCGATCGCACGGCCATCGATGAATTTTTCGTTCGTCAATTCCTCATTGAATAAATAGCCTCGGGCAAGGTTGACGCCAGCCAGATGCAATTCGCCCTTCACGCCTATTGGCACCATGGAACCAGCTGCATCCAAGATGTACAAGCGCGTGTTGTCGATGGGTTTACCAATGGGAATGTTGCGGGGAATGTTATCGAAATTGCATTCGTAAAAAGAAACATCGACGGTTGCTTCTGTTGGACCGTATAGGTTGATTAGGCGAGCTCCGCAAGCAGCATGGATGTGCT
>JBCCSZ010000281.1:0-10285 GCA_039199225.1 Bacteroidota bacterium | reverse complement strand
GGCTGTTCGACGCAATTACAAACAAACATCCAACAACCCGATCCACTGACCTGCGACTACCTCGTCACCCAACAGGGATGCGGCGCAACGAATGAGTACAACGCCTGTCCAACCGTCAGCGGAGGGGTGCCACCTTACACCTATCTGTGGAAAAACAACAACATCACCCAATGCCTACAGTCCGATGACTTGCAAGACTTCCTACTGACCATCACCGATGCCAACGGTTGTTCCATTGTGCAGGCGCCTACGGATGTCGTAACCACAGATGCTTTGAAAATCACCATCGTCGGCAAGACCAATGTCCAATGTTTCGATGGGACAGACGGACAGATCGATCTGCAGGTCGAGGGAGGGACATTGCCCTACACCTTCCAGTGGAGCAATGGGGAGGAGACACAAGACCTCCAAGGACTGCCCGCCGGAACCTACTTCCTGACCGTCACAGACGCCAAAGGTTGTTCCGGCCAATGGCAAACAGACATCCAACAACCCGAGCCACTGACCTGCGACTACCTCGTCACCCAACAGGGATGCGGCGCAACGAATGAGTACAACGCCTGTCCAACCATCAGTGGAGGGGTGCCTCCTTACACCTATCTGTGGAAAAACAACAACATCACCCAATGCCTACAGTCCGATGACTTGGAAGACTTCCTACTGACCATCACCGATGCCAATGGTTGTTCCATCGTGCAGGCACCTACGGATGTCGTAACCACAGATGCTTTGCAGATCACCATCGTCCGCAAGACCAACGTCCAATGTTTCGATGGAACAGACGGACAGATCAATCTGCAAGTCGAGGGAGGGACATTGCCCTACACCTTCCAATGGAGCAATGGGGAGGAGACACAAGACCTTCAAGGACTGCCCGCCGGTACCTACTTCTTGACCGTCACGGATGCCGAAGGTTGTTCCGGTCAATGGCAAACAGACATCCAACAACCCGAGCCACTGACCTGTGACTACCTTGTCACCCAACAGGGCTGCGGCGCAACCAATGATTACAACGCCTGTCCGACCGTCAGCGGAGGGGTGCCTCCTTACACCTATCTGTGGAAAAACAACAACATCACTCAATGCCTACAGTCCGATGACTTACAAGACTTTCTATTGACCATCACCGATGCCAATGGTTGTTCCATCGTGCAGGCACCTACGGATGTCGTAGCCACAGATGCTTTGCAGATCGCCATCGTCCGCGCAACCAATGTCCAATGTTTCGATGGGACAGACGGACAGATTGATCTGCAGGTCGAGGGAGGGACATTGCCCTACACCTTCCAATGGAGCAATGGGGAGGAGACACAAGACCTTCGAGGACTGGCCGCCGGAACCTATTCCGTTACCGTTACCGACGGTGGGGGCTGCTCGGCCCAGACTAGTAGAACGTTAGAACAGCCCACTCGTTTGACCTGCGATTATAAAGTACTGCAGAGCAGTTGCAATGGCCTCATAGAATACAGCGCTTGTCCGGAAGTAAGCGGCGGCGTTCAACCCTACCGCTATGAATGGCTAGATGGCTCCAACGAGCAGTGCCTAAAGTCCAGCAGTTTACAAGAATTTGTATTGTCTATCACGGACGCCAACGACTGCAATATTGTCAAGCCCCCTTCGGGCCTTATTGAAAAGCTGAACTTGATAGTCCTAGGCAACACCACAGATGTCCAATGCTTTGGAGGGTCCGACGGAAGCATCGACCTTCAGGGGATTGGCGGAACACCTCCCTATGCTTTCAGGTGGGCTGGTGGCCAGGAGACAACGTCACTCAAGGACCTATCTGTCGGCGATTATCTCGTCACCCTGACCGATGCCGAAGGCTGTTCAGCGGTCGGCTCCTTCTCTGTCGAGCAGCCAGACAGATTATCAATAGAAGAACAAGTAACACAAGCAAGCAGCGGCAGCTTGGGAGCCATTCAAACGCAAGTCAATGGTGGCGTGCCGCCCTATCAATACCTGTGGAGCAATAATGAAAACAGCCAAAATGTGGAAGGTCTGGAAGCAGGAACCTATCAGCTCACCGTTACAGACGCCAATGGCTGTACGCACACAAAGGCATTTGAAATCTCCTTCACCGTCAGCAGCCAAGAAGTAAGCAAAGTCGAAGCTTATCTGCAAATATTCCCAAACCCTGGTAAAGGGCTTTTCAATATTCGAACGGATGAAACCTTTTCTGCGACTCAATGGCAAGTATACAATGCAAGCGGAAGTTTGATACAAGAGGAAGCTTTCATCCCATCGGGACAACAACTGAATCTGAGCCACTTACCGTCGGGACTGTACTTGGTCCGCCTCCAAAACCAAGCAGGTCAAATGCGAAGCAGCCAGTTGGTTATTTTACCATAAAGCCCATTTCTTTGCTCCGCCTCTACCCTTAAAGTTAAAATGACAGACTTTTAGGGGTAGAGGCGATTTTGCTTGTGTCAAGTTCCGTATCTTAGACGCCAGCGTTCGTATTTTCCACTATCAAATGCCTTTAAACTGTTGTAGTATGATGACCAGTATTGACCAATCGTTTTTACAAGCTGCTATTGAGGAAGCCCGCCAAGGATATGCAGAAGGCGGCATTCCCATTGGTTCTGTTATCGTGCATCAGGGGCAAATCATTGGTCGGGGACACAACCGCCGGGTGCAGCAAGGCAGTGTCGTATTGCATGGCGAGATGGATGCGCTCGAAAATGCCGGACGTCAAAAAGCATCTGTCTATCGAGAATGCACCCTGTATACAACCCTATCGCCTTGCCAGATGTGTTCCGGTACCATCCTGCTATATGGCATTCCCAGGGTTGTGATAGGCGAAAATCAGACCTTTATGGGGGAAGAAGAGTGGCTGCGCAGCAAAGGAGTGGAAGTTGTTTTGGCAAATAATGAAGAATGCCGAGCGCTGATGACGCGTTTCATTGAAGAAAAACCCGAACTTTGGAACGAAGACATTGGCGAATAAGTAAAAAATGGAATCAAAGTAAAATTCCGACAAAACACTTCGTTTACAGTAAAATAACCGACATATCAGCAACTAATTAAATAACTTGTAGCCTCTTGTACAGTATTCGATAGACTATGTTGCAATGGATAAACAAACGACCACCATCCTGTAAGAGATGGACGACAACCTTGCTTAGACACATACAATAGAACATGAAGATTAAGATTCTTGCTTTTTCCTTTGTAAGCCTTTTGTTTATCTCTTTTACCATCAGCCTTTCTCCCTATGGGATCGAGCACCCTGGTCCCATTGGTCCTTATTTGGATGGTGCTTTTCCCACGACCAGTCCCTTTTCCAGTTCTTGGAAGGCCGTTCCAGCTTTTCCGGATGTCACCTTTACGGACCCCATCGCCATGGAAGAAATTCCATCCAGCAACTACTACTATGTGGCGGGAAAAGAGGGCTTTATTTGGCTGATAGAAGACGATGAAAACACAACAGAAAAGACCGTTGTACTCGACATTCGCGATCGCATCATTACTTCAGGCGATGGCGGCTTGATCAACTTTGTTTTGCATCCTGAATTTTCTGTGGATGGCTCTGAAAATCAGGGATACATCTATATATTCTATGCTTACCACCCGCTCAAGGAGCATGGTGAAGACCCGCGGATGAATAGGATTTCCCGCTTCCGTACTTTTGAAGACAGTTATATGATCGATCCGGACTCTGAGTACATCTTGGTCCAAGACTACGATCCACAGGGCTTTCATATGGGTGGTGCCATGTTTTTTGATCACGAAGGATATTTTTACTTTTCGATGGGAGACGGTGGGGAATACAACGACCTATTTGGCTCCTCTCAGCAAATCGACCAGCGGCTTTGGGGCGGATTGTTTCGCATCGATGTGGACAATGACCCTTCGCGGTCCCACCCCATCCGTCGGCAGCCCATAGCTTATGAAGGCCAGCCAGAAGAACTGCCGGAGACCTTCACGCAAGGCTACATGATTCCCAACGACAACCCTTGGCTGGCGGAGGACGGTAGCATACTGGAAGAATTTTATGCTTTGGGGCTGCGCTCGCCCCACCGGGCCACCTTAGACCCTGCCGGTGACCGGGTTTGGGTAGCAGATGTCGGCCAGCAAAAACGAGAAGAAATAACGGTTCTTACCAAAGGGAGCAATGGAGAATGGCCCTACAAGGAAGGCAATGTCACTGGCCCCAAGGACCGTCCCGACCAAGTGATTGGCGAAGAGATTACTCCAATCTACGAATACGGCCGAACCGTGGGCAATGCCATCATCGGCGGCTTTGTGTATGAGGGCGACCGTTGGAACAGCTACCTCAATGGGATGTACATCTTTGGAGACCATGGTACGCGCAACGTATGGGCGCTCAACCCAGTAACCCAGAAGGTCAACCTGATGGCAACCATTCCAGATTTTGGGAGGGGCAACAAGTCCGGAATTTCTTCCTTTGCAACCAACAGCAGAGGCGATATTTTTGTCTTGAAACTCTTCGGAACCAATATGGATGGCGGTTTTGTCTACAAACTAGAGCTCGATGAAAAAGATCAAGTAGACCTACCGATGACCCTTTCGGAAACGGGTGCTTTCACAGACCTGGAAACACTCACCCCTCGCGAGGGCGTCATTCCATACACCGTCAACAGCCCCCTTTGGTCCGACAATGCAGATAAGAACAGATGGGTCTCCGTTCCCAACGACGGGACACACGATACGCCGGAAGAACAGGTTTTCTTTTCGGAAGACGACGAATGGCAATTCCCCAACGGCAGTGTCTTCATCAAGCACTTCGAACTCTCCCCCAGCCCCGATAATCCTGGGAAAAATCAAAAGGTGGAAACGCGCTTTTTTATCATCGATGAAAATGGCGAAGGCTACGGTATGACCTATGCCTGGAATGACGAAGGAACCGACGCGGTCTTGCTATCGGAGGGTGGCGAGAAATTTTTTGAAATTATCGATGAAGGAGGGCAAAGCAAAGATTTCCGCTGGGATTACCCCAGCAGCCTACAGTGCCTAAACTGTCATACCCCCAACTCTGGCTTCGTACTCGGACTCAAAACCTGGCAGTTGAACAGCGACCTGGAATATCCTTCTTCGGGCATCACCATCAACCAATTAGCAACTTGGAATCACCTGGGAATTTTCGCCAATGACTTTGAAGAATCGGCCATTGATACCTTCCCACAAGCCATGTCTTTGACAGATCAAGGCAGCTTGCAAAAGCGCGTCACTTCCTATTGGGATGCCAATTGCTCGCACTGCCACCGCCCCAATGGTGTGGAGGGAGCTTTCGACGCTCGCTACAGCACTCCGATGGCCTACAAAAATATTGTCAATGCTGCTACCATCAGCCGGAACAGTCCTTCCGATGGCATTGTCGTAGACCCAGGTCATCCGGACCTTTCCGAAATGTGGCTGCGCACCAATAGCCAGGACGAAAACCAGATGCCGCCCATTTTTAGAAATACCATTGATGGGACGTTCATCGATGTACTCACAGAATGGATCGAGGGTTTGGACAAAGATTGCAGCGGAAATTACATATCCGATTTTGCTTGGGCCGCCGATCCCGTCAATGGTTTCGGGCCGGTAGAAATAGATATGTCTAATGGCAATGATGTCCCACTCGATGGCCGCACCTTATCCATTGCAGGCACCACATTTGACAAGGGGCTGGGCGTACATGCTACCTCAGAGCTGCTCTATGCCATCAATGGTAAATATGCCCAATTTAAGGCGCAAATCGGGGTGGACGATGAGAGTTGCGAGCTGGCTTCCGTTCAATTCGAGGTGTATGTAGATGAAGCACTCGCCTTTCGAAGTCCGATTATGCAAAAGGGAGAAGGTCCTCGTTTTGTGTCCATTGATCTGGAAGGTGCGGAGATGCTCAAGCTGGTTGTGACCAGTCCAAACGACGGCCCTGAGTGCGATCATGCCGATTGGGCAGAGGCAAAGCTGCTGCGCTATCCGGATGAAGACAACGATGGTGTGTGTGACGAAAACGACCTTTGCCCGGGTGGCGATGATCGAATCGATGAAAATGGCAATGGCTTACCCGATTATTGCGAAAGAGCCATAGATCAATATAAAATTGCGGTCCAAGTCCGCCCGAATCCTTTCCGAAACCATTTGGAAATCATCCTCGAAAAGCCCGATCCACTCATCCAAAAAGCCCGCCTTTTTGTCTATGATCTCAATGGTCGTCTGATGCAGCAGGACTTCAATGTCAACTATGATGTCCCTCATCGGATGGGTGCTAATTGGCAGCCTGGTGCGTATATCGTATATGTGAAGGCCGGTAGATTTAGCAATCGGGTGAAGGTGATTAAGCAGCAGTGATGGGGTGATTGGTGATTGCCTTTGGCTTGTGATTTGGTGATGGGGTGATTGGTGATTGCCCTTGGCTGGTGATGGAGTGATTTGGTGGGTGATGGGGTGATCTGTGATTTGGTGATTTTGGTGGAGGGCTGCGAACTGACAGGTAATCAAAAGCGCTGTATGCGAATCGATCGATTTAGTTGTTATGAGGTATTGGTGCCGGCTCGGGAGGGGCGGGTAGAAAGTGAGGGGATTAATAAGCCGTTGCACAAGCTGCCTAGTGGCGCGCGTTCCAGTTGGACTTTGCAATTTGATGAGCTGCCCAAGCTCCTTGTGAAGATGGAATTGCAAAATGGCATTATTGGATGGGGAGAATTGTATCGCGACCACGACTGGCGGGTGGTGGAACAGATCATTGAGCAATTGCTGGGGCGGGACATTCGTCAGTTGACACTGCAACAACTACCATTTACTTTTTGTCGGGAATACGATGGCTTCGAATGTGCGATTTACGATGCCTATGCCAAAGCGCACCAACTTCGGGTAGTCGATTTATTGGGCGGAGCTGTTCAGAAAAAAATTCGGGTGGGCGCATGGTCGAGCCATCGGCGGTTGGAGGAAATTGGCGATTTGGCCAAGGGTTTTGCCGAACAGGGCTACGACTGTATCAAGTTTAAAACAGACCTGGAAGATGATGTGAAGGGCTGGTGTCAAAGCATTAAGGAGGCAGCTCCTGATTTGTCGGTCATTCTCGATCCCAATGAGCGTTGGCAACATCCTGGTGAGGTGCGCAAGCGAGTGGATGCCTTGGCGGAGGTTGGAAATGTCCTTTGCCTTGAAGACCCCCTACCCCGCTGGATGCTGACAGAATACGCCTTACTTCGCCGATACAGCGCCGTTCCCATCGCCTTGCATGTTTCGCTGCCCTACATCCTACATGGACAGCGCATCAAAGATGCTGTACAAGCCTTGCAAGCCAGCGCTGTTGATGGCTTTAACTTCAATGGAGGACTGGCCAATTTTCAACGGCTCGACCACATTGCCCAAGCCGCTGGACTCCCTTGCTGGCATGGCTCAGAAATCGACTTGGGTATCCTGGAAGCCATGTATTTGCATTCTGCTGCGGCCGCAGCCTCTTGCGTCTGGCCCAGTGATATTTTTGGCCGCTTGATCCGAGTCCACGATTTGTTGAAAGAACCCTTGCGCATTGAGCCTCCATATGCCTACCTACCCGACGGCCTGGGCTTGGGAGTAACGCCCGATGAAGAAGCCATTGCCTATTTTCTGAAATCAAAAAGGGAGTTTACACGCTGAGCAAATCGTACCTTTGCTGTAATAACCACCTCTTTTGTCAAAACCTCCACCACTATGTATTGGGATCGACTCACCTCTCCTCAGCTGGAACAACTGGACAAGAACATCCCCGTTGTACTGCCCATTGCCGCTACAGAACAGCACGGCCCACACCTGCCCCTGGCCACCGATCGGATGATTGGCGAGCATTTCTGTGAACAGTTGGAAACACAAATACCGGATCACTTCTTGATTCTACCGACCATCAGCATTGGATGCTCAGAGCATCATATGGACTTTGCGGGAAGCCTTTCGGTACAACACCAAACCTTTTTGAACCAACTGCTGGACATCGCTGGCTGTATTGTCAAGCACGGCTTTAAAAACTTGTTGGTACTCAACAGTCATGGCGGCAACATGGCCATTGGTGGTACTTTTCTTGAAATATTTGGCTACCGCCATCCCCAATGCCAAGTACTGCTGGCCACTTGGTGGCGCCTAGCATTGGAAGAACTTCAGCCCTTGAATGGCTCCGGACCAGGCAGTGCCGGCCATGCCGGAGAATTTGAAACCTCTCTGATGCTGCTCATCGCGCCCGAGCTGGTACAAGTCGATCAAATCAGCTCGCAGGTCAATGTTCCAACCTTCGATTGGGCGGAGAGCGATATGCTGGCCGCAGGTCGGGTGCAACTGTATCGGACGATGAAAGCCAAAACACCCAATGGCGTCTATGGCTATGCCGGTCGTGCCTCTAAAGAAATGGGCATGGCCATCAGTCGGATTGTTGTAGCGCAACTCAAGAAAATATTACTGGATTTGAGGCATGCCAGTTGATTGCTTGGAGAAACGAACAGCTGCTTGACAATGAGCATTTAAGTGATCAATCAAACTAATTTGTCTTTCATCCTGTTATCTTTGCAGGGAGACTACACAAAAATACGATGGGATTCGCCAGTCTTAATTCATTGAAAGCCAATAAGTCGGCGCCTCGTCGGTTTTGATTTTACCCAGTCGAAAATGCCCGAAAGACTTTGCTCAACAGCTAGAACAGTAAGGTGGCCAGCAACGTCAATATCACATTCAATACTTTGTAACAGCACTTATAAAGTTGTAAAAAGCAGAAAAAATTTTGGAAGCAAACAACAGTAGAGACAAAGCCAATCGTCTCGTCGAAGCAATGGGCCGATTGATCGTTATGATGCAAGAGGTCAACGATACCTGCCTGCGACTCTCTGAAGACATCAGCAAAAAAGAACTTATGATCGTCTCGTACGTGGGCGATAATGGGAAGGTAATCATGCGGGAAATTGCCAACTACATGAAAATCCCCGTTAGCACCACCACGGGACTGGTCGACAAACTCGTCCAAAAAAACTACCTCCAAAGACAGTATTCTGAAAGCGACCGCCGCTCCATCTCCATTGTATTGGATGAATTGGGCGTGCAAACCCATCGAATGATGAGTGATATGAAAAGCGAGATGGCCAATAAAATTTTGAATGACTTGGAAGATTACGAAGCTAATAATTTCATTAATATGCTGGAAAAAGTTACCAATAACCTGCATAAGTACCTTCCATTCGGATAAGCATGAAGCGGCTCACAAATTTAGACCCACTAATTCTATACGGACCTTTTCACCAAATCTCCACCCTGCTCAAAGCCTTGCATAGCTAAGGCTGTTCGCGCTTTGAACGCCTTGATCTCGGCAAAAATCTCTAGCAATCATTGTCTGCACAAATATTACGTATGAACAGAAAACCTAACTATGCATAAAGTTAAAATCCTACCCATTTTAATATTCATCAGTACTTTCATAGCCTGTACAGAACCTCCCAAAGAAGAACAGAGCCGCCCCGATGAAGTTGTCTCAGCACCCACCAACCGAGTTGTTTTAAGCTCAGAAATCCAATGGGAGCAATTGAATCCAGCCAGGGGGGATAAAAGTCCTCAAGCAGGAACCATTTGGGGCGACAGAAAGGGAGCGGTTGCAACTGGATTTCTTGCCAAATTTGTAGATGGTTTTTCCTCTCCACCCCACATTCACAACGTCACTTACCGAGCCATGGTCATCAAAGGACTGATCCACAACGATGACCCCAAGGCCGAAAAAATGTGGATGCCGCCAGGTTCCTTTTGGACACAACCCGCAGGAGAGCCGCACATCACTGCCGCAAAAGGAGAGGAGAATATAGCATATGTAGAAATAGACAACGGCCCCTACCTCGTCAAACCAACAGCAGAAACCTTTGATAATGGGGAAAGACCCATCAATGTCGATATAAGTAACATCATCTGGTTGGATGCCTCAAAAACGACGATCATCGAAGACAACGACGCCACTGCCAATACGGGTATCGCTTTTCTATGGAAGCAGAAAGATAGGACGGGAAACCTCCTGAAGCTTCCTGCCGGATTCAAGGGAGAAATTCTCAGTGAAGGTCAAAGCTTTCATGCCATTGTCATAACAGGAGCAGCCGCATATCAGATGCCCCAAACCAAGGAAATCAAGTCTCTAGACCCTGGCAGCTATTTCACCTCCAATGGTAAGGCCAAGCATTCAGTGGAGACAAACAATAGTTCGGAAACCATTATTTACATCCGTACCAACGGGAAATTCCACCTAAGGTGAAGGCGTTTCGAACGAATAAAAGAATGGACGATTTACTGGAAAGTTTGGAATACAACTACCAGGAAAAATCTGCTGCTCTTC
>JBCCSZ010000280.1:0-10410 GCA_039199225.1 Bacteroidota bacterium | reverse complement strand
TCAAAGAAACATAATTCATATCTTAATAAAAAAATACTTTCAAAAACTTTATGGAATTTCGGGGGGTGCCGTGTCCTATTATAGACAAAATCGAAATGGTAAAGCGCGCTAAACCCAGCTCGATTCACTCAAATGTCCCCTTTGGGCTTTCTACAGTCCAGGTTTGGGTTGGCGAAGCTGTGCATAGATACAGCTTCAAAAAGGAGGTAGCTTTTGGGGCTACCTAGAGGGCGGGCTCCCACCCTCCGAGCAACCTCAAACATCACTTAAAACAAATCACACACGCAAAACAAGCATTTCCCCGCTCCCCCTTCCAACATGCCCATATTTTCCATATCTTTGCACAGAGAAACACAATTTATGCAACGGTACATCATCTGGCTCTACTGCTGGATCTGTTGCACCAGCGTTTTTAGCCAGGAGGGACCTTCCACCAACAATGAACATCTTCTGCCGCAAGGCGCTGAGCTTCTTAGCCAACAGATCAATGCTCCTTACCCGGACGCCCGGCCCTTCATCTCGCCGGACGGTAGGCAGTTGTATTTTATCCGCAAAAACCATCCACAAAATATCGGTAGAAGTAGCCAGCAGGACATCTGGATGGCACAACAACACAACGACCAATGGCGCAGAGCGGTCCACATCGGTGGCCCCATCAACAACCGACAAGACAACCAGCTTATTGGTATGTTACCCTCTGGCCGTACCATCTTTGTGGTCAATAGACAGCCCTCTGAAAAAACGCTCAGCCTTCATATGGCACAAAGGATCGGCAGATCTTGGAGCCGCCCCAAATTGATGGCCGTCGAAGGCTTGGCAGCTATAGACTCTGTTGAATTTTTACAGGTCAATTCCAACGGTAATGTTTTACTGCTTTCTATGAATGCTCCTGGTGGATTTGGACAAAAAGACCTCTATGTCAGCTTTCGCTCCACGGGCTCCATATGGTCAAAGCCTCAAAGCCTTGGCCCTGTCGTCAACACCGCAGCAAACGAAATATCAGCCTTTCTTTCTGCAGATGATCAAACGCTCTATTTTAGCTCCGACCGATCGGGAGGCATCGGCGGGCAGGACATCTACATGTGCAAGCGCATACGCGATGACTGGAGCAACTGGAGCCACGCCATCAACCTTGGCACTTCCTACAACAGCATACAGGATGATCCCATCTTCAGCATTCCTGCTTCAGGTGATTATGCCTATTTTGAAAAGATAAGTCCAGAAGGTTCTTCCGACCTCTATCGCGTTTTGTTGGACAAAGCCCTCCGTCCCGACCCCATCGTATTGGTGAAGGGCAAAATTGTAGATTCGCGAGGAAAAAACGCCATATCAACAGAATTGCAAATTCAAAACCTTTCAGAATCTGCTTCTTCCAACACTTCCTCCCTCAACGATGGACACTACAGCTTGCTGCTTCCGTACGGTGAAGACTTTAAGTTATCTGCCGAAATTGAGGGATACTTCCCAGCTAGTCAATACATCGATTTGTCTGATAATTGGGAGGAAGCACTTGATGGCGACCAGCAGTGGCTGGCCAAAGCAGGCGATGGCAAAAAGCTACCAGTGGACTTAGCCAATATCGAACGACTGCAACTACGGCTCAATAAGTTGGATAAGGAGATTTATCAGTTGGAGCAGCAACAATTGGAAGCAGCCCGCAAGACGGCCGTTCGACAACAGCAAAAAAGTGGCTTCAAAACTTATCGAAGTGATCCGGAAATGGAGTCGCTTAAACACAAATATGAGCGAATGATTTTAGGCCAGAAAGCGTCTAAAAAAAGAAAGTTTACAAAGTCTGATGATTCTTCTTCTGATGAGGACCTGGACAAGTTGTACCGTAAATACAATCGCCACTTTAGTAGTTCAAGTCGACCTCAAAAAGAATCGACGCCCCCTCCATCTCCACAAGGCGAGCAGGAGGTACTGCCCGCGCCAACGTACGCTACAAGCGAACTTCCGACCTTTTATAAGTTAGAAGAACAAATGCGGCAAGAGTTGGAGGAAGAATTACGCAACCCCATCAAACTGCAATTGATAGACGAATCATTCAACCGAATGGCTCTCGATTTTGAGCGGAATCTCAGTAGTGAATACCGCCCTCTTTTTTCCTTCCGCCTGCGCAATCAGACCTTGAGTAGCCTCAAGAAAAAGATGATTCCGGAAGGTACCAATAAACCAGAGCGCATTCGGAAATCGACCAATCGGACATCGGGTTCTGTAGAAAATGTTACAACCAACCTGCGCAATAAACTGTATGAAGATGTATACACTGCGCTGCGGGAAGAATTGTATGGTGAGGTGCAGAAGGCCATCCAACGCGAATTGGACTACAGCCTTAAAAAAGCCATAAAGAATAGATTGGTAAAAGAGCTGAATGTTCAAATCCAGAGCAGACAGAAAAAAGCCGAACCACTCAAAAAGTCAGAAAATGCCATCGGCGCGCGTACCACAGACGCAGATGAAGATGCTCCAAGAACCTACAAGGAAATAGAACGAGATATTTTGTTGTTCCCCCTTCGCGCGGGCAGCAACATTCCGCTCAATAATGTTTTTTTCGAAGCCAATTTGCCGCAATTGCTCCCACGCTCTTATCCGGAGTTGGACAAGGTAGCGGACATCCTCAATCGCTATCCGGAAATGATCGTCGAAATCGGCGGCCATACAAACGGCCTGGTAAGTTATAGTTTTGCCCATTTGCTGTCGACCCAGCGCGCAGAAACCGTGGTAGCCTACTTGGCGCAAAAGGGTGTCGATACCAGCCGCATTCTATCCAAAGGATATGGCAGTACCCTTCCCCTAGCGTCCAACAACAGCCCGGAAGGACAGAGAAAGAACCAGCGCATCGAACTGAAAATTATCGAGTACTAAATTTGCTACAAAATAGCCTTGAGCTAGTCTGGAAAGATTAAAACTACAATCATGGAATTTGTGTCAGAAGAGATTATCAACGAAGTTATTCAGGAACTCGAAAAGAATCCGGACAGCTACCAATCCTTTGTACAAGCACTCAGTCAGGAGCAACCCAATATCTTAGCTTATTTTTTCCAGGAAGATTTCTCTCTGCTCACCAAAGAGGAACACGAATATTTGCTTTATCTGCTCATTGTTATCTGGCGTTCTGTCAAAATGAAATTACCTGAATGCCCTCTTCTTTCCCAGGAGATCATCGGCAAAATGGATGAAAGCAATTGGGAGACGCTAAAGGATGTCAAAAATGGTCGTTTTAGAGAACGCCTAGACGTTTTTTTTGAAAGTTATCCTCAGGAAGATTTACTGGCATTTGTAGAAGATGCACTCACCTACGATGAAGAAGAGATGGCTAAGGTGAGCAACGAAGGGAGAGAGTATTTATTCATAGCCCTTAAGAGCATCATCGACGCTTTTCATTTTCAAAAGATTCAGACCACTTAAAAGTCTACCAAGCTACGGATGAGAAAAAAACCATCGTCGCCCTGCTGCTGGTAAAGCGGCATCAATATACAACCATCATCGACCGCTTTGATTGCACCATTTTTATTGTAAGCCAGTACCTCTCCTTTTTGTACCCTTTGGAAGTTCTTGTAATTCGGTACCATACGAAATTCTTCTCCCGGCTGAATGGCATGTACTTCAATCAACTCTGCAATTTTAGGTAGGCCCTTTGAATATTCGATCAGCAGTTTATCATGGCGATTCTCCACATGTTCCCATTGGACGCAACCAATGGTTCGCATACAGTTGGTCAAAGCAGCAATGGCCCGATTGACAGACAGGCTCTCGTTGTGTTGGCCCGACTCAAAGCAAACGCCAACCGTTTCTACACCAAAGCGGTAATTGCTGAAGTAGTGGAGCGTTGTCCCGCGAATGCCATCGAGTAAGCCCTTTATGACGGGCGCGTGAAGCTCTACAGCAATGCGTTCACTCTCCGGATCGTCTGTGGCAATAGAGAATATGCCTCCGTAGGCAGTCGTTGTGTGAAAGTCTAGTAGCACTACTTTTTCTGGCTCATAATCCTCCACAACTCCTTCGATGACTTCCAAAAGCTCTTTCAACTCTAAATCTTCTGCCCGCAAGTCAGCAGCATCACAGGCGCGCACCCTAGCAATATTTTCGTCCGTCCACTGCCGATTGAGGTCTTTCTCCAAAAACCGTTGCCCTTCTGCAAGCGCCCGCTTGTTGCCCCGCAAACCCAACAAACGCCCTCGAAAGCGAAATTCGGGATTGGTAATAGGCTCTACTTCCAACATTTTAAACATCAAATCCAAGGCTTGTACACCTGCTGGCTCGTTGCCATGCATACCACCTAAGACGACTAAGAGAGGCCCTTTCTCCCGTCCGATATAATCTCCTACAATTCTGTGCTGACTGTTTTGCTCCATTCCAATGTCTTGCCGATGAACTACCGTTAATATACAAAGAAGTTGTCTAAAATTAAGCTCACACATCAATCATCAACAGTAGCTGCCTTTTGAAAGAAAGGGTAATTTCTGATTCTGTCGGCCGTCTAATGACACCAATTACAAATGATTGGTATATTTAAGGAAAAAACATGTCGCTACGAACACTTCCCAAGCTGGTCGGCATTTATTTTCTGTTGACAGGGCTGGCAATGCAGGCACAGGTTCCCGCCAACCTCATTGGATTGAATCCATCCAACCTAAAATGGAGGCAAATCAAAACCGATAAGGTACAGGTTTTATTCCCTGAAGGTTTGGAGAACTCTGGTCAATACGTAGCTAATTTAGTTCATTATCTGTGGGAAAACGATACAGAAGCAACCGGTGGAAAAAACGATCGGGTGACTCTACTACTACTCAACCAAGGCGTCACCTCCAATGGTTTGGTCACCGTCGGTCCTTTCCGCTCAGAGCTCTTTACAGTCCCTCCACAATTTGACTGCACCAGTGATTGGTTGCTCACTTTGACGGTCCACGAATATCGCCACGTCAAGCAATTCATCAACGCCCGAAAAGGCATCACAGGATTGGTCCGCAAGGTGCTGGGCTCCTGGCCCTTCGGTGGCTTTATGGCCATGGCGCTCCCTCGCTGGTATTTTGAAGGGGGTGCCATACAAGCAGAAACAGCTTTTTCCCGATCGGGAAGGGGTCGGCTGCCAGCTTTCAATATGGAGTTTCGCGCACTCCGCCTATCCAATCGGCACTATGGCTACGAGAAAGCTGCCGCTGGTTCGCTGAAAGACTTCGTTCCTGATTGGTACCCACTCGGATACCACATAACGACCTATGCCCGCCAAAAATTTGGTGGTAGAATCTGGGCAGATGTAGCAGAGGATGCCGTTCGCTACCGAAAAATCTTTTTTCCCCTGAGTAAAAGTCTACAAAAAAGAACGGGCATGCGCGCGCCTGAACTGTACCAGGCCGCTATGACTTCCTTGGATAGCTTCTATCACACCAGCCAAGCCAAAGCGCAAGAAAGGCAAGATGTTCAGGTGCCACATCGGAGCAAGCAAAAGAGTATCAGCAGCTATTTCAACGCCCATTATCTGCGAGATGGCAAAATTTTAGCTGAAAAACGAGCCTTCCACCATTGGCCAGCCATCATCAGCATCGATGAAAACCAAAAGGAAAAAACACTGGTACGACCAGGGGTTATCGGCAATTCCTTGAACTCGACCTTGTCGTACAGCAACGGACAGTTCTGTTGGGCAGAGCATGGTTTCGACCTTCGCTGGGCCAACCGCGACTACTCCATCATCAAAGTACACAATGTACAAAATGGCAAAACGCGGAAATTGACACATAGGTCTCGCTACTTTGCCCCTGCCCTTTCACCAGACGGAACCCAAATTGTGGCCATTGAAGTCGATAAGCTAGGAATATCCACCATCGTATTTTTAAATGTTGCCAATGGAGCCGTTTTGAAGAGACTGCCCAACCCAGATGGCTTTTTTTACAGCTTTCCTAGATGGCTGCCCGATGGGAAGAGTGTAGTCGTGGTTGCCAAAAAGAATGAATTGCACCACCTGCAAAAAGTTAGTACAGCGGATGGAGGCAGCAGCGATTTGACAAAGCCTCTGCCTTTCCAATTGACGCATCCATTTCCACAAGGCAAAAACATTTTTTATGCCGCTGCTTACACAGGGGTAAACAACATCTTTGCTGTCGATCTTGACAATAAAGCCATCCGGCAAATTACCGATGCTGCCTTTGGCGCTTTTCAACCTTCCGTTTCACCAGATGGCCAACGACTGATCTACAGCTCTTTCACCGCCGATGGCTACCGCCTGGAAAGTATGGAACTTGATCCAGCACAGTGGATAGATTACGCCCCCCTACCACAACCAGAAAATTTCCCCTACACCGATGTCATCGGTACCGAAGCCAGTGGAAGCATCGTTCCCAAAATTCCAACAGAGCAGTTCCCCATCAAAAAATTCCACAGCATCGCTGGGCTTATCCGACCTCACAGCTTTCTGCCCTTGGTCTCTCCGCCAATCCTCGGAGCATCCATCTTGTCCGACGATAAGTTCAGCACCATGTCTGCCAGCGCCAATGCCTACTACAACCTCAACGAAGAAGAATGGACCTTCACCGGCGATCTGACCTATGCAGGTTTATTCCCCATTTTCAATGCCAGCTTACAGCAGTCCGACCGTTCCTCCTTACAGCGCCATTTCACCCTTCAAGAGGATTCTTCCTCCTTCGCACAAAACGTCTACATCGCAGAGTGGCAAGAGCGTCGACTAACTGCCGGCCTAGCCATTCCTCTCAATCTATCCGCTGGTCGGTTTTTCAACAGACTCCGCCTGAGTGGCAATTACCAGTACATCGATGTAGACAATGACAACCGCTTCGACGATCCAAACAACTTCAGAGATACCATGTCTACTGGGAGAAGATTGACCGGAACAGAAGACATCTTTGACCTCTTCCGCAATCGTTTTCAAAGCGACCAGGTCGCCGCCGTCGATTTGCGTTTCAACTTTCTCAGCCTACAACGACTGGCGCTGCAACACCTACGCTCTCGCCTAGGCATCAATTTCGAGGCACGCTACCGCACACTCCTGAACAGCAACCAACTATCGGGCGATGTCTTTTCCGTACGAGCAGATTTGTTTTTGCCAGGTATCGGCCCTAATCACAGCATTCTGATCAATGGCTATCACCAGGAAATTGACGAATTAGACAACTATCGCTTTCCGAATTTCTTTGTCTATCCGCGCGGTTACGCTGCGCTGACTCGTAGCCAAGTCAGCAAAATTGGCTTTAACTACAGTTTGCCTCTGTATTATCCAGACCTGGCCATCGGTCCATTTGCCTTTCTCAAGAGGGTAAAAGTCAACTTATTCGCTGACTTTGGAAGAGCCAATTCAAAATATTTCGTCGAGCAGAATTTCAATTCGGCAGGTCTTGAATTGAATGTCGATTTTAGATTATTTCGCTTAGTGGAGGTAGATTGTGGGGTGCGCTACAGTAGAATTTCAGAACCGCGATTTGGGCTGGAAAGTGGCCAGGCCAACCAATTTGAGTTTGTACTCATCAGTATTACGCAATAAAAAAGTCGGTCTTATCGGTCAAAAGGTGGGCTAGTCACGAAGCTTATCCAAAATCTGATTGAGAGCGGCGGCTTCTTCCAGACTAATGGCTTGCAAGATGGATTCAAACTTGTTGTGGCAAACTTCCATCTCGTCGATCAGTTTGTGTCCTTCATTGCTCAACTCGATGTCTACGCGGCGCTTATCCTGACAACAAACTTCCTTGCTCAACAAGCCTTTCTTACAAAGGCGCTCGACCATGCGGGAGGTATCAGCCATGCGATCAACCAAACGCTCTCGGATGCAGGAGGTGCTCATCGGCTTTCCAGCGCCCCTCAATATGCGCAAAACATTGTATTGTTGGATGGTAATTTGATAAGGTTCCAATTCTTTACGAATCTTATCCATGATGTGGTTATAGGTATAAATCAAATTAACCATCGCTTTCTGATGTTCGCTACGAAAGGGCTTGCGCTGTTTGATAGCATCCTGAATATCCATGTCCGAGACGTTTTAGGTAATTTTCAATGTTTAAACACTAAGCTATAGGGGAAGTTCGGTCGATCGCCTTGAAAATCATTATCAAAGCCCCTGCCACAAGCTACTTATAGACTTTAATGACAACCTATTGGTGATCCATCAGGCAACTTAGGACCTGCTTTGGGAACGAAGTCGTTCGGGTGGTTTTTAAAGTGCTTGATGTGTTCTGCAGCATGAAGATAGGAAGCCCCAGACTTATTGTCAAGCCATTTACCCAGTTCGTCGATCTTTGCAAAGGCAATGGCATTCACGTGGGTCAGTGCTTTTTTATCTACTGCTAAATGCATCAGATGGTGTAAAATACGCACTGCAACCATTTGCTGAAGCAAGCCATCTGAATCGGTTGAAAATGTCGATTTCCAAAAAGTTGTTAGCAACTCATCCAATACCTCCTCTAAGGAAGGTAATTGAGGATTTCGGGCGTGTTGTTGAACCAGCCTGGAAGCACGCGCCGGATGCAACACCAAGCCAAGGATGTGATCAACCAGCCCTTCTGCTGCTGTGACGGGATCAAAACTTGGCCCTATATGGGATCGAAAGCTTTCTCGACTGCGACCATAGCCCTTGGGTTTGGGTGGAATAAGTGCAATGATAGACGCTGGTATTTGCAATTGCTCTGCCGTTAGGCTTTTCAATAATACCTGAAGGGCTGACCGCTGTTGCGCCGGATCAATGCTTGTCTGAATAGGCTGCCCATCTCCATTGACCGCATAGGTGTAAGACAATCCTCCGATCAGCTTCGCAACTGCCTCTGACTGATAGCGATGCATCAAATATAAGGGTGCTAGGACCTCCTCCAAAGTCGCCATGGGCTCACCCAGGGGAAGATTGCCCGCATCAAAGCGGGCCAAGCCTGCCGCTCGAAGGTCCAACAAGCGCTCCAATTCTACAACCGCATTGGCACCATTGTCCCACAGATGCGCCAATGCATGCGCACCGCCCTGCGGACGAGCATCTTCATCAGAAATATAGTGAAGCCCTAGTTCGATGTTCTGCTGGATGATTTGACGAAGCCCCTCCTGCTCGTCCTGTCCAGCTGGAAATTCCTTGTAACCGTATAGAATCGCCCGTTTGTCCCAGGCGCCAATCCGATCGTCGTAGGCATTCGAAAAGTCAAAATCACCCTCTTCATCCAAGGTGATGTAGGGATGCGGATAATCCATGACCGAGGACCGATTGTTGACACTGGCTGCAAAATTGTGTGTCAGCCCCAGGGTGTGGCCAACCTCGTGGGCCGACAATTGTCGCAAGCGAGCGAGTGCCATCTCCTTCATTTGCACAGTCTCGGACGCTTTCAGCAGCCCCTGAGCAATCAGAAAATCCTGACGGACTCTCAGGGAGCCGAGGGTGACATGTCCTTTGAGAATCTCCCCGGTTCGTGGGTCGGTCACCGACCCACCGTAAGACCAGCCCCGCGTAGACCGATGGACCCATTGAATGACATTGTAGCGAACATCCATAGGATCGGCGCCCTCTGGCAACAGTTCCACTCGAAAAGCATTGCGATAGCCGGCCGCTTCGAAGGCTTCGGCCCACCAACGCGCACCATCCAGCAAAGCCGAACGGATGGGCTCAGGCGCACCCCGATCGAGATAGTAAATAATAGGCTCCACCGCTTCACTTAGATCAGCCGATGGATTCTTTTTCTTGAGTCGGTGCCGAGTAATGAATCGCCTCACCAAAGGAGCTTCAATGGGTTGTGCATAATCCTTGTAATCCAGGCTGTAGTATCCACTCCGAGGATCAAATATGCGGGGCTCGTAATCGTCGTCCGGCAGCTGAATCAGCGAATGCCGCTGTCGAACACTGACGATTTCAGGGGTTGGCACAACTTCCCGGATGTAAGCCCCTTCATCCTTACCCACATAGGTGATGATGGCTTCCAATTCGGTATTCTTAGGAAAGTTTTTGGTATTGGGCAGGTAGACGGCCGAGCGCTCTTCAGACAACTCATAATCTCCTTGCTCCTCTTCTTCCAAACGACGAATGACACCGTGGGCATCTCTGATGAGAAAAGGCGTTGCATCCACCAATACACGGGAATTACTCTCTGTGTCTATAGTAAATCCCCACAAGACGGACTCCGCAAATGCCTCTTTGACAGAGCGCTTTTCGTCAACATTGTCACTAACGGCCCGATAGTCATAGTTGGATTCAATCAATAAAACCTTCGGTCCAATCCGTTCAAAACGCACCACCCGTTTTTCACCTAGTTGTCCCCGATCCAGGCCAATATCGTTAGAGCCTACACCCGCAGGCAGCGAATTAACATAGAGAAATTCCTCCTCAAATCGATCAATGGCCAGCCATATCTTTCCTTCCTTGGCATCCCACCAAAAGTCGAAATACCCCTCGTATGGCTGCATCGAAGCGGTTCGAATGTCGATGGAATCGAT
>JBCCSZ010000279.1:0-10459 GCA_039199225.1 Bacteroidota bacterium | reverse complement strand
GTACAAGGGGCTGTCTGAATCAATGGGATGTACGACCGTCCAATTCAGTGGAAATAAAAATACGCTGCTTCGCTCTAGCTTGAGGGTCTCAAAATGGCGCTTGTTACGACCATTCTTGAGCGGTTCCAGCCAGGTGGCGGTCACCCTGGCTTCCAGGTCGATGATCTTATTGCTTCGCTTATTGACAATCCGGAATTGAAAGCTTTTTATTTTGCGGTAAGGAGCAATGATGCCAAAGTCGCTGAATAATATATTGGCCCGCGGTTTTGAAAATCGAGCAAAAATTAAACCTGTTGCCAATGCCACCGACATCAAACCGGTCAGGGCATCCAAGGCAGCGACCACATTGGCCCAGAAGCCCGAAGGGCTGACCGCTCCATACCCCACCGTCGTAAAACTCTGAACACTGAAAAAGAAGGCTTCCCAAAACGCCGGTAACGGACCGCTCGGTTCTATACCATTCAAATTTTCCGTTCCAACCAAACAGAAAAGCATCGCAAAGAATAGATTTATAAAGATATATGTCATCAAAACCAAGACTAGAAAACGTCCCCAGGGCATCTCTACCAGACTTTGGTAAGGCGCAATGACTTTGAACCCCGTACGATCTACATTTAGCTGGCCATTTGAACGAATCAGGCGCGCTCCCTTAGTACTGGTCAACTTATCTCCAAACCCCAAGTCTTCGAATGCTTCTTTCTTTTTTTGTCTTGCCATAAGGATATAAATCATTAATTTTACTCAAAGAAAAAGCGCTTGTTGTGCTGCTTAACAAAGTACGATGAAAAAATTTTCTGTCCAACCTGATATCCGGAAGGCGTCTACACTCCCTACCGACTTTTATACCAGCGATGCGGTGTTCGAGGAATGCACGGAAAAGATATTCACCAAAAGCTGGCTGTACCTAGCCGATGCCCTCACTGTCGCTCAGTCAGGCCAATATCAACCTATCAATTTGTTGCCTCAACTACTGGACGAACCGCTACTCATCAGTCGAGATCACAACGGCAAGTTGCATTGCCTGTCCAATGTCTGCACCCACCGGGGTAAAATCATAGCCGAAACAGCCGGAAAGGGGCGAATGTTGAGTTGTGGCTACCACGGTAGGTGCTTCCGACTCGACGGCAGCTTTAAAAGTATGCCAGGCTTTGAACAGACCGAAGATTTTCCAACGGCCAAGGACGATCTGCCTTCCCTGCCCATTCACAATTGGCATGGCATGCTATTCAGCAGCCTTGATCCAGCCGTTCCTTTTAGGCAATGGATAGCTAAAGTCGATCAACGCATAGGCTGGCTACCACTCGATACCCTTGAGTATCATGCCGAGACCTCTGCCGACTACCACGTAGATGCCCACTGGGCGCTCTATTGCGACAATTTCCTGGAGGGTTTTCACATCCCTTTCGTACACCCAGCACTCAACGATGCCCTGGAAGTAGACCAGTACGAGACCGAGACATTCGAGTATGGCGTACTTCAGATTGGCATTGCAGAAGAAGGACAAACTTGTTTTGATCCACCTCCTGGCCATCAAGACCACGGCCGAAGAATATACGCCTATTACTACTGGCTGTTCCCCAACATCATGCTCAACTTCTATCCTTGGGGCATTTCTGTTAACCTTATTCAAGGGCGAACCAAGTCCAGCACCGATGTACTGTTTCGGAGCTACAAATTCAAGGATACCCCCTATGAAATCACCGACAGTCAGATCGATCAAACAGAGATCGAAGACGAAGCGGTTGTGTTGAGTGTACAAAGGGGCATTCGTTCCAGACTGTATCATCAAGGGCGCTTTTCAGCGACTCACGAAAAAGGGGTTCACCACTTTCACCGTCTGATTGCACAAGCATTGGAGTAGATTTTTATTGCACTTAGCCTGGCCTATTTCTTGTTCCTTTTAAAAGCAACTTGCTGTCCTTTGACATTGCTTTAACATATCTCAGCTGTTTAATTTCCTCTCCATATTAAACCTAGCTTTGGCAGGCAAGTCTAAAAGTCCGAAACCAATAACATTTAGTAATGACCGGATCAAGCAATCACATCAAGCACCTCTACTGGCGCGCCGGATTTGGCCTGACGCCCCAAGAATGGCATTCGCGCAAACGATGGTCCATTTCCAAGGCCGTAGACCAGCTCTTTGAAAAAGCCGCCCAGGATAAAATGCTTTCCACCAAGGTCAAAAACGCGAAGTTGTCAGAGGTCAGGATGAAAGACTTGAGTCGAGAGGAAAAGAAGCAGTTGATGAAAGAGGGGCGACAAAAGCTGCGCGTACTGCGCTCTGAATGGATCGAACGGATGGGCAACTCCAATCACAGCGCACTGCTGGAAAAAATGTGTCTTTTCTGGCATGGCCACTTTGCCTGTACCACTAAGGGACCCAAGCTGGCTTTTCAGCAAATGCAAACCATCCGTCGGCATGCCCTCGGTAATTTCCGGGAGTTTGTCAAAGCCATTGCCAGAGACGCCTCCATGATCCGCTTTCTGAACAATCAACAAAACCGCAAACGAAAACCCAATGAAAATTTCGCCCGCGAATTGATGGAGTTATTTACCATCGGACGAGGCCACTACACAGAACAAGACATCAAAGAGGCCGCCCGTGCTTTCACGGGCTGGTCGAGTAACTTGCAAGGAGCATTCATCTTTCGCAAGCGGCAACACGACTTCGGGACTAAAACATTTATGGGCAGAACGGGCGCTTTTGATGGCGACGACATCATCGATAGACTACTTGAGCGAAAGGAAACCGCCCAACACATCTGCCGCAAGATTTACCGCTATTTTGTGAGCGACCAAGTCGATGAACGTAGGGTAGCTGCTTTGAGTGATTTCTTCTATCGCAGCAATTACGACATTCGCGCCCTGATGCGCCATATTTTTGAAAGCGACTGGTTTTACAATCCAGCACACATCGGTACGCGAATCAAATCTCCCGCAGAACTACTGGCTGGGATCATCCGCAATCTGAAGGTAGAAGTGAAGGATGAGAAAGCCATTGTTTTTATGCAACACATTCTCGGACAGGTCCCTTTTGATCCACCCAATGTGGCTGGCTGGCCCGGGGGGCGACAATGGATTGACAACTCGACCCTGATGGTTCGCCTCAATCTCGTCAACTATTTGGTCTCTGGCAGCGATGTCAATCTGCGCGCCAAGGATGAATTTGAAGCTGCCCAAAGGGGAAAAGCTTTCCGAAAAATACAAGCTGATCTAGATTTTGAGCCGATCATACAGGCGTTCGAGCAGCAGAATTTAAACGACAGCTTCAAGGAACTAGCCGATTACCTCCTGATGGCCCCTCCATCGGTGTCAAAGGATTTTTTCGATCCTTTCACCATCAAACAAAGCCGAGCTGCTTACCTCAAGACCCTCAGCGTGAGGCTGATGAGCCTACCGGAATACCAACTTTGTTAACAACCAAATCAAGCGATTATGAAAAGAAGAGATTTTCTAAAAGCCTCTGCCCTGGCGTCTTCCACCTTGATGGTTCCTTCCTTCCTAAAAGCTTACAACGGGCAGAACAATGGAAGTAGAGGAGGTAAGAATCTGGTTGTTGTACAACTTTCTGGTGGCAATGACGGACTCAACACAATCATACCTTTTCAAAACGACATTTACTATCAGAGCCGCCCCTCTCTCTCAATTTCTAAGGGTGAGGTTCTGAAGATCAATGGAGAAATGGGTTTTAACCCTGCGTTGAAAGCACTACAACCACTCTATGATCAGGGGCTGATGAGCATTGTCAATAGCGTTGGCTACCCCAATCCGGACCGCTCCCACTTTCGATCGATGGACATTTGGCATACGGCCAGCAACAGCGATGAACATTGGAGCAACGGCTGGATCGGCCGTTATCTGGACAGTCAGTGTAGCGGTTGCCAACTGGCGCACCACGCACTGGAAGTAGACGACGGCCTCAGTTTGGCGCTGAAAGGCGAGCAAGGCCGTGGGTTTGCCATGAGCAATGTCAACCAACTCAAAAAGACTACCAGCAATCGCTTCTTACAGGCCATCGGCCAACAGCACGGACTGGCAGACGATCACCACAATGTCGGTTACCTCTACAAAACGTTGATCGACACCCATGCCTCTGCCGATTACCTGTATCAACAATCTCGCTTGCACAAGTCCAAGGTCGCTTATCCAGCCAATGCCTTTGGGAGAGACCTTAAACAGATTGCAGAGCTGATGACAGCAGATTCTGACATCAAAATCTACTATGTTAGCCTAACGGGTTTCGATACGCATGTGAATCAAAAAAATCAACAAGCGCGCCTGCTGCAGCAATACGCAGAGGGAATGGCAGCCTTTGTCAAAGACCTCCAACAAAACAGGCTACTAGACGACACGCTCATTATGACCTTTTCGGAGTTTGGGCGCCGGGTCCGTCAAAATGCCAGTGGAGGAACAGACCATGGAACAGCCAATAATCTGTTTTTGATGGGTGGAAGATTGCAAAAACCAGGATTCTTCAACGAAGCGCCTGATTTGAGTCGCCTGGATCAAGGAGATTTGATCTATCAAGTAGATTTTAGAGACATCTACGCCTCCATTATCGATAGATGGCTCGGAGAAAGTTCCAAGGAGATTCTAAAACGAAAGTTTAAGGGAATGCCAATTGTCTAAGAAATCATCAATAGCCAGCAGAAACGGCTGGCCCAGTGCCGTAGCTCATCGCATCCAAGTCTTGAAGATTGCCATTGAAGACATTTAAATCCACAGGTCCTTCGATGCCATCTAATTTACCGCGATTGCCATATTGCCAGAAGGTCCATTGTTGGCCGTTGTTCACGGAGGGAGCGATGGTATGGTAACGAGCCATCCAAATCCGATAATCATCAAAATTACCTGCGATGAACCGCTTATAGTATTTTAGATTGGTGTAGATGATTGGACGAACCTTGTAGTGTTTTTCGACAATCTGCAGCCAAGAACGAATGCGGTTGATGGTTACAATATCACTGACCTGGCCATCGACTTCCACATCCAACACAGGAGGGAGATCTCCCAATTCCATATTGACCTGCTCGATGAATTGAAGGGCCTGGCGAAGCCCCGGCACACTGGGTCGAAAAAAGTGGTAGGCACCTCTTTTCAAGCCCGCCTTTTGGGCTTGCTTCCAATTGTACTGAAACAAACTATCGGTGATTGACTCGCCTTCGGAAGCTTTAATGAAGGCAAAAGAAAGATCTTGAGCAGCAATCTTTTCCCAATCAATTTGTGACTGGTAATGAGAAACATCAATTCCGTGTACGTCGTACCCTTCGAGGCGCTCCGTAGTGGAATGACATGCCAAGAGGCAGGAAATTATTAAAAAGGCAACTAAAAATCTCATTATAACCTTGGGATGCAGAGAGTGTTCTCTTTCCTTCAAATTATGTATTTAACGCCTGAAGTTCAAGAAAAGATTGTAAGAATGGCAAAAATTTAAGCACCATCAGATAAGATCGCCGTGTAGCCGACGTTCTCGTTTTTTTTATTTTTGCCTTCATTATGGCACAACTTAGACAATTATTTCTCAGACATATGGCACAGACAAGTGCCTTTCCGCTCCTGTTGGAAGTCGAGCGATCAGAGGGAATTTACCTCTACGATTCAGAGGGTAAAGCGTATCTCGACCTGATTGCAGGCATTGGGGTTAGTTGCTTGGGGCATCGGCATCCGGCCGTTACGGAGGCGGTAAAAGCACAGTGTGATCGCTTTTTGCACACTATGGTCTATGGCGAATATGTCCTCAGTCCACAGGTTCAGTTGGCCAGTTTGATGGCCGAGCAACTACCCGATAGCCTCAACAGCATTTATTTTGTGAATTCGGGGAGCGAAGCGACAGAAGGGGCTATGAAGCTGGCCAAAAGGTATACTGGCCGCTCGGAATTCATCTCCTGCTACAAGGCTTATCACGGCAGTACCCAGGGGTCGGCCAGTCTAATGAGCGACCCTTTCTTTACGCAAGCCTACCGGCCACTGCTACCAGGAATTCAGCACATTGATTTCAACTGTGAATTTTGTCTGAGGCGGATTACGGAAAAGACCGCTGCTGTAATTGTAGAAACCGTCCAAGCAGAATGGGGCGTTCGCAGACCTCAAAATGATTACCTGAAAAAGCTTCGCGCCCGATGCGACGAGACCGGCGCTCTGTTGATACTGGATGAAATACAGGCCGGATATGGTCGAACCGGCACCCTATTCGCCTTCGAGCAGTATGGCATCGAACCGGATATCTTGCTACTGGCCAAAGGCATGGGCGGTGGCATGCCCATTGGGGCTTTTGTTGCCAATCAGGAGCGGATGAAGGTCTTGTCTTTTGAGCCGCTGCTGGGCCACATCACCACCTTTGGAGGTCATCCAGTTTGCTGCGCTGCTGCCTTAGCAACCCTGAAGACCTTGCTATCGGAAAAGCTGATCGAGCAAGTCTTTGAAAAGTCCAAGCTATTTTTGGAACTGCTGAAGCATCCCGCCATTGTTGCCGTCCGGGAGGCTGGCCTGCTGCTGGCAGTAGAATTGAAAGATTTCGATTTTGTCCAGGCGGTGATCCAGCATTGTCTATCTCAGGGACTCATTACAGATTGGTTCCTATTCAACGATCGATCCTTGCGCATTGCCCCTCCCCTAGTCATCACAGAGGCAGAAATCCGAAAAGCTTGTGCCATCATTCTGGAAGGCATCGACAAGGTCTATAAACAACCGTCCAATGTTTGACATTTCTGCCAATCAGGTTCATCAACTGCTGGACTACCCCCAGCTCATTCAGACGCTTCGAAAAGGTTTTTGTGAGGAATACAGTGTTCCGCAACGGCACCATCACGATTTCCCTAATCCAACGGTAGGAAAAGATTCCACCTTATTGCTGATGCCTGCCTGGCAAGTCGGCCACTATCTGGGCGTCAAGCTGGTCATGGTTTCACCAGAGAACAGTCGTTACGACCTGCCCTCTATCCAGGGCATGTACTTTCTTTTCGATGCCCACAAGGGAACTTCACTGGCCCAAATCGAAGCCAAAGCGTTGACCAGCCGTCGGACAGCCGCTGCCTCGGCCTTGGCCGCCGACTACTTGGCTCGACCAGACAGCCGCCGGCTGTTGATTGTAGGGACGGGTGCTTTGAGCACGCAAATAGCCCATGCGTACGCAGCCATACGCCCCATAGAGGAGATATTGATCTGGGGAAGGAATCCACAAAAGGCCCACCAGGTTATGGAAATACTTCAAAAGGATTTTTCGACTGTCCGGACGGTGACCGCACTTCAGAACGCCGTACCACAGGCCGACATCATCAGTTGCGTCACCCTCTCCGAGCAAGCACTGATAAAAGGGACTTGGCTAATGCCAGGCCAACACATCGATCTGATCGGTTCTTACAAGCCCAATATGCGGGAGGCCGATGACGAAGTGATTCGAAGGGCCGAACTTTTTGTCGATACTCCTAGCGCGATGAAGGAAAGTGGCGACCTATTCATTCCTTTACAAAGTGGACTGATTCAGGCCAAAGACATTGAGGCAGACCTTTTCGACCTATGCCGGCAAAAACATCCGGGCAGAACAGAGGCCAATAGCATTACGCTATTCAAGTCAGTCGGCTACGCCCTAGAAGATTTGGTCGCAGCCGTGATGGTCTATGAAAAATTGCGTTAGAGTTCTTTTCTCAGGCGGGCAACGGGAATGTTGAGTTGCTCGCGGTATTTCGCTACTGTTCGACGAGCGATGTTGTACCCCTTGTCGCGAAGAATATTCTTGAGCTTTTCATCTGAAAAAGGCTTCTTTTTATTCTCTTCCTCGATGATGTCCGTCAAAATCTTCTTGACTTCCAAGGTAGAAACTTCTTCACCGGTATTTGTTTGCAGCGATTCAGAGAAGAAATCTTTCAGTCGCTTGGTACCAAACTCCGTTTGAACAAACTTACTATTTGCTACACGGGATACGGTGGAGATATCCAGTCCTGTAATATCAGCAATATCTTTCAAGATCATGGGCCGCAGGCGCTTTTGGTCACCCGTCAAAAAGAAATCATATTGATACTGCATGATGGAGTACATCGTCTTGTACATCGTCTGCTGTCGTTGACGGATGGCGTCGATGAACCACTTGGCAGAATCGATCTTTTGCTTGATGAACATGATCGCTTCCTTGTCCTTGCGATTGGAACGCTTGGCTTTGGTACCATCCTTATAGGACTTGAGCATGTCCTTGTATTGCTCATTGATCCGGAGGTCCGGAGCATTCCGAGAGTTCAATGTTAGCTCAAGCTCTCCATCTCTGTTGACGATGGTAAAATCCGGGACAATGTAGTGTACCGTTCGGGAGTTGCCTCCGGTATGTCCACTAGCAGGCTTCGGATTCAGCTTGAGGATTTCTTCAATGGCAGATTTCAAATCTTCCTCAGAGATGCTGAGGTAGCGTTGCAACTTCTGGTAGTGCTTCTTTGAAAATTCGTTGAAGTATTCGTCGATGACGCGAAAAGCCAGTCGCAAGGCGTATTCCAGCTCCTTTACGTCCATATCCTTGATGCCTTCCAAGCGGTACTGTAGTTGAAGCAGTAGGCATTCTCTCAGATCGGTAGCGCCGACGCCAGGAGGATCGAATCGCTGGATTTTACTCAGTAAATTGCGGACTTCCTCTTCGGAAGTATGGATATTCTGCGAAAACATCAAATCGTCGATGATGGCTTCCGGATCGCGACGCAGATAGCCGTCGTCATCTATACTGCCAATGATTTGCTTGGCGATGTCGACCTCGCGCTGGTCGCGCAAGTCCACCATGCCCAGTTGTTGTTCGAGGTATTCGTGAAAGGTATTTTCAACAGCGATGGGAATCGTTTTCTCTTCCTCATCTGCCGAATAATTATCTGTTTTGAGTTTGTAGCTAGACGGATCGTCTTCGATGTACTCTGTGATGTAATCGTCTAGTTCGAAGACATCGTCGCGTATGGGTTCCTCCTCCTCGTAATCGTCTTCCTTTTTGTTGTCATCGGTACTTTGCTGTCCCATCACTTCGGTCTCCTCTGATTCCTCTCCTTCTTCCAGGGCCGGGTTGGCCTCTAGTTCTTCCTTAATGCGTTGCTCCAAGGTGGCGGTCGGGATTTGCAAAAGCTTCATGAGCTGAATCTGCTGGGGAGACAGCTTCTGGAGCATTTTCTGGCTAAGGTTCTGCTTTAACATCTGTTACTCTGCGAAATTTGAAGGTTTGAAAATCAGTTTTCCAGGTTTCTGAGAACAGTAAAGAGTGTGCTACTTGTTCAAAGATTTATGCTTGTTTCGGCGGTCATGGGCTCTGCTCCCTCGAGAGCTTTGGCGAACCTAAAACCAGGCACTATAATTGTGCGTTGTTATTGCAATATAAATCATTTAATCTAATATGTCTAGCTTTGGGGCGATTTTTTATCAAAAAATATGCCAAATTATTGTATGGCAATTTATTATATAGTAAATAAATTTATGTTACGTAATATTTTGGCTCCCAGTTCCATATTTCTGCCTTTATTATTCTATAAATATTTTACCTCAGCTGCCCATACGCTCATAGGGCCATTGACATCAACAGCGTCCCCAATTCGAGATACACACCTTTAGACTGCCATCCGATGAGCAAAAGTCTCCCACACATGTTTATATTTGTGGACTAGCCCATAAACTCAACCCATCACCCTATGCAAAGTACCCGCTCGTTGATCGATCAAAGAATCGCCGCTCTGCGTCAAATGATGCAAGAAGCAAAACTGGATGCCTACATCATTCCCAGTAGCGACCCTCACCAAAGCGAATATGTGGCCGACCACTGGAAAGGCCGCGAATGGATTTCTGGTTTTTCTGGCTCTGCCGGCATCGTCGTTGTGACCTTGGACCATGCGGGACTTTGGACCGACTCCCGCTATTTTTTGCAAGCCGAAGAAGAATTGGCAGACTCAGAAGTCGTTTTGCACAAGCAGGGAATACCCCATGCACCAGAACATATTGGCTGGTTGGCAGCGCAACTCTCCGAAGGCAGCAAAGTTGGATTGGATGGCCTACTGTTTTCTGTGGGGCAGGTCCGACGGCTCGCTCGGGCCTTCGATGCTAAAAATATTGAAATCGACAGCAGTCACGACCTCATAGGTCCCATCTGGAAAAAGCAGCCTGCCATTCCATTGGCCCCTGTTGTCGAACACGATGTAAAATATGCTGGTCTTAGTCGAAGTGAAAAGCTGTCAAAGCTGCGCGACCATATGGCAACAGCCAAGGTAAACTATGCCTTTTTGTCAACACTTGACGATATTGCCTGGCTCTTCAATCTTCGTGGTACAGATGTCGAATGCAACCCAGTATTTATTGCCTACGCAGTTGTGGGAAAGGAAATCACCTATCTCTTTGTAGATGCTCAGAAAGTGGAGGAATCCCTAAAATCCGACCTGCGGAACGATGGTATCCTGCTAAAGCCATATGAAGCTATTGAGGCTTACTTGCAACAACTCGAAGCGGATATTCT
>JBCCSZ010000278.1:0-10528 GCA_039199225.1 Bacteroidota bacterium | reverse complement strand
GTTTCATTTTTAATGCATCAAAAAAATGGTGCTGGTTTTTTGTTATTGAAAATCGTTCTACCTTTGGGAAATAATTAAGACAGGAAGTTAAAGCATGGAGGCGAAACGACCATCCTTAGATCAAGTTATTTTCTTTGTAACAGTATTGGTGGCAGGACTTTGTTCCTTGATTTATGAGCTGCTCATCAGTACGACCTCTTCTTACTTTTTGGGGGATAGCATCAAGCAGTTTTCGTTGACCATTGGCGTTTATATGGCAGCGATGGGCTTGGGTGCCTATTTGACCAAGTTTCTCCCGGATCAACTGCCTGAGTGGTTTGTACGTATAGAAATCATGCTGGGAATTGTCGGCGGCGCTTCGGTTCCGATTCTCTACTTTGCCTTCGATCGGCTGTCTACGGGAGAATACCAATTCGTGATGCTGGGCTTGACCTTTCTGATTGGCGTTTTGACCGGCTGTGAGATTCCCATCTTGATTCGCATTCTCAAAACGCATTATCCGCTCAAATCCAATTTGGCGTATGTCCTTGGGCTCGATTACATCGGTGCCTTGGTTGCAACCCTTATTTTTCCATTTCTGCTCCTACCCTATGCCGGCACTTTTCGCACATCCATCCTTTTTGGCCTGGTGAATATTCTGCTTGGGCTATTTATTTATCGGCATTTCATCGCGCAACTCTCCTTGAAAAAGAAGCGATCGCTTGAAATTTGGGCCGTCGTCAGTGTCTTATTCTTTGTGGCACTAGGGAGTTATTCAGGTAAGCTGCTAAAGCATTGGGAAGATAACTTTTTCACCAGCCGCATTATTTACTCGGAACAAACGCCTTATCAAAACCTGGTACTGACAAAAAACCAAGCAGACGTACGACTGTACATCAATCGAATCATTCAGTTTTCCTCCATCGATGAATACCGCTACCACGAATCCTTGGCCCATATTCCATTAAATGCGGCTCCGTATAAGGAAAACGTCCTCATTCTAGGAGGTGGTGAGGGGCTGCTGGCCCGTGAAGTTTTGAAACACACACAAGTCAAGAAAATCACTCTGGTCGATTTGGATGAAAAAGTCTTTGAGTTGGGAAAAAACAACCCTTACATCAAGGCGGTCAATGAAAACGCGCTATCGGACCCCAGAGTAAAGCTCGTCGTGCAAGATGCGATGAGCTTCCTCAGTGAAACACAGGAGCAATTCGACCTCATTATCGCCGATTTGCCGGACCCTTCCAACGAATCGCTCGCCAGGCTTTACAGCACGGCATTCTTTCGCCTGATGAAGGAGCGGCTGAGTGCCAACGGCGTTTTTGCTACACAAGCCAGCAGTCCGTTCCACACACGCAATGCGTATTGGTGCATCTACGAAAGCATCAAAAGCGCAGGCTTTGGTTATGTACACCCCTACCACGTTTACGTGCCTTCCTTTGGCGATTGGGGCTTTGTGGCGGCTTCCAACTACCCGATTGAGCCTTCTCAACTGGACCATCAAAAAACATATCGATACCTGGATTCTACAATTGTATCTCAAATGTTCTATTTTGGGAAGGATATTGCAAACCCCGGTAATTTGGAAATCAATCAACTGGATCGACCAGCCCTTCTTTCTTATTTTTTGACAGATTGGGAAAAATGGCGCCAGGAAAAAAAGCATTAACAGTGTACACGATATAAAAAAGGCTATGAATTATCTCGGAACGCATAAAATACTGGAGCTGTACGACTGCCCTAGTGAGTTGTTGAAGGACCCCGACAAAATCGAGGCGATTATGCAACAGGCAGCCATTGCCTGCGAGGCACACATCGTCCAGAGCAACTTCCACCACTTTTCTCCTCTAGGTGTATCGGGCGTTGTCATCATACAAGAAAGCCATTTGACCATACATACCTGGCCAGAGTATGGCTACGCTGCCATCGACATTTTTACCTGCGGCCCCATCAAATTATCCAAGGGCATTGAATACCTTACCAAAAAGTTGGCAGCAAAGCACTCAGAGGTCAAAACACTTCACCGCGGCGCTTTGAAAACCATCAAAACAAGCTAAACGCTTTTCCCACATGCAAGACCACATCATTACAGACATTCCACAGCTGTATCCACAAATCCAGGCAAAGTCGGCTGATATTGGATTCACCATGCCGTCCGATTTATATATTGGCTCCTTACTCAAGACCCTCATAACTTCCAAGCCCAAGGCCAGGCTACTGGAACTCGGTACGGGCATTGGTCTGTCTTTGGTATGGATGATAGAGGGCATGGATGCCGACGCTCAATTGATTAGCATAGACAATGATCCCCAGCTCACGGAGATTGCAAAGGATTTTTTCGATCAGGACGAACGGGTCACATTGGTCTGTGCAGATGGGGCTGAATGGTTGAAGGCGTACAAGGGCGAAGCCTTTGATCTCATTTTTGCCGATGCCTGGCCCGGAAAATACAGCCAAACAGCCGAAGCGCTCGACCTAATCAAACCAGGAGGCTTTTACGTCATAGACGATATGAATCCGCAAGCCAACTGGCCGGATGGACATGCAGAAAAAGTGCAGTGGCTGGTGAGCTATCTCGAAGAGCGGCCCGATTTCCAACTTACAAAGATGAACTGGTCTACTGGGATCATCATTGCCACAAAGAGACAACCATAGCGCTTATCGCAAGAAAAAACCCTCCTGAAATGGATCGTTTGGGTCTATGACAAATTGATGTGTCCCTGTAATGAAAGCACTCCCTTCGACCTCGGGAATCACCGCCTTGTAGGGACCGTAAGTCGCCTCTTGTACCACTGACCCGGTAAAAACACTGCCGGTAATACTCTCAATGCGTATTTTATCGCCAATACCTATCTCCTTGCGGGCAAAATGTAGCGGCATACGCCCCGACACACCAGAGCCAGTCGGACAACGATCTACCTCGCCTTCGGCAAAAACGCAAACGTTTCGACTATCTACGCCTGGGCTGATTGGCCCCCCAATGAAAATCGTCCCGTACAAAAAGCTGAGGTCTGGCTCAAATGGATGCTCAGTGGCTATACCCTGTGCTACAACCGCTCTTTTGATCGCCATACCATCGTGAATGATTCTATTGTAATTCTCTGGAACAAGCGCCAAATTCAACTGCTCTGCCTGGACGTAGGCGTAAAAAGCCCCACCATAAGCAATGTCGTAATTTAATTTGCCCAGTCCCGGAACTGCGATTTGCTGATTCATGGCTAAAACAAAGGAAGGGACTCCCAGGAAGCGGACCTTTTGCACCTGTTGATCTTCCACCGTCACAAAGGCTTTGATGCGACCGCAGGGAGCATCGATGAGTAGTGTAGTCTCGGGCAGCTCCACCTCCACCCATTGCAATTGTACGGCTAGGGTTGCAACGGCGATGATTGCATGTCCGCACATGGTGCTGTATCCTTCATTATGGAGAAATACAATGCCAAAATCAGCTTCCTCATCGTTTGGAGGCAGCAGTATACAGCCATACATATCGGCATGCCCTCTTGGCTCGTGCATGAGGGCTTTTCTCAGGCTGTCGTGTTGCGCTGCCAGGTAGCGGCGATAGGCCAATACATTGCGCCCGTCGGGAGGTGGGAAGCCATCGACAATGATGCGGAGGGGTTCTCCGCCTGTGTGCATATCGATGGTTCGGATACATTGCCAGCCTGCTGGGATGTCCAGCCGGGAGCGAGAGCGTAGGCGTTCATAGGTCGTATTCATCATTGGGTAGATTCGAGTTGGCTGGCCAATTTACGAAAGCTCTCAGGCAATTATCTGCAGCTTGTCATAAAACAGCGATATTTGAAATTCCCTGTAGCTTGTCTATTTGATCTTATTGATTTTTTCCCTTTCTTTGCACAAAATTTTGTAGAAAAATGGCAGATGGCATTCAAAACGCGGGCAGGAAAGGATATTGCCTGTTGTACTCCTTCATCGGTTTTTTTATGTTGATCGCACTGATCCTGTACGTTTATTGGTACAACTTCGATCTGACCTACTAAGACCGCTCATAAGGCTTGTACCTACCTCATAAGCAACCGCTTGGGACTACTAGGTATTTCACGCTCTTGTACTTGTTTTCACATTTACATTTCTCTCTAGTTCATTCCTATTTCTTCGAAAGCTCCTGGGGCCGTACGGCTCTGACAGGGACGCCCTGCTGGGATAAATATTCCTTCAACTGGCCTATGCCTATTTCCTTGAAGTGAAAAATACTGGCTGCCAGCCCGGCATCTGCTTTTCCAAGGGTAAAAACATCCCGAAAATGCGACATCTGGCCTGCTCCTCCCGAGGCAATCACGGGAATGCGAACCGATTGGGAAACTTCCGCCAAAATTTCGTTGGCAAAACCAGCCTTCGTTCCGTCATGGTCCATGGAGGTAAACAAAATTTCTCCTGCTCCACGGTTTTCCACCTCCTTTACCCAATCTAGTAAGCGCACTGCTGTTGGAATTCTTCCACCGTTCAAATGCACATACCAGTCGCCCTCGATTTGCTTGGCATCAACAGCTATGACGACAAACTGGCTCCCAAACTGCCCAGCCAACTCTCCTACCAATTCGGGACGGCGAACGGCAGCCGAATTCACTGAAATTTTATCTGCACCCGAATCCAGCAAAACCCCAACGTCCTCCACCGAGCGAATCCCTCCACCTATGGTAAAGGGAATATTCAGGGTACCTGCGATTTTGCGGGCCAGGGCAGCCAGTGTTTTGCGTTTTTCATGGGTCGCTGTGATGTCGAGAAAAACCAGCTCGTCAGCTCCTTCCTGGCTGTAGAGCTGCCCCAATTCCACCGGATCACCAGCATCGCGCAAGTTGACAAAGTTGACGCCTTTGACCGTCCGGCCGTCTTTGATGTCTAAGCAAGGAATGATTCGTTTTGCAAGCATGGAGAGAGATTTTGTAATTGGTATCTCAGAAATTGGGTGATTGAGGACTTAGGGCATCAAGGGAGATTTTGCCTTCGTAGATGGCTTTGCCGATGATGGCACCATAGCAGTTTAGGTCTCGTAGTGCTTCGACATCAGCCATTGTTGTGACGCCACCGCTGGCGATCAACTTTAAATCGGGAAAACGATCCAGAATTTGCTGGTATAGGGAGCGGGCGGTCCCTTGAAGGAGGCCATCTTTGGAGATGTCGGTACAAATGACGTACTGGATACCCTGGGCGGTGTAATCTTCTAAGAAGCCAAACAACTCCAATTGGCTCGTTTCCTGCCATCCGCTGACAGCAATATGTCCATGGAGGACATCGGCTCCCAAGATGATTTTTTCGGGTCCATAAGTTGCCAACCATTTCGAGAAAAGCTCCTTATTCTTGACGGCAACGGTGCCACCGGTAATTTGCCTGGCGCCACTTTCAAAAGCAATTTGCACATCTGCATCCGACTTCAAGCCACCCCCAAAATCTACTTTCAGCTGGGTATGGGTAGCGATCCGTTCCAACACTTTGTAATTGACAATCTGCTTGGCCTTGGCACCGTCGAGGTCGACCAAGTGCAAACGGGTGATTCCGGCAGCTTCAAAACGCTTGGCCACTTCCAATGGGTCGGTATGATAAACTTTCTTTTGTTGGTAGTCCCCTTGGGTCAAACGAACGCATTGTCCGTCGATGATGTCGATGGCTGGGATGATGTGCATCATAAGGATAGGAAATTTTGTAGAATGCGCTCTCCAATGCTACCCGATTTCTCGGGGTGGAACTGGGTAGCATAAAAATTATCTTTTTGCAAGGCCGCACTAAATGGCAATACATAGTCGCAGCTGGCAGTGGTGTAAGCTCCTTGCTCTACGTAATAGCTGTGTACAAAATAAACGTATTGATTTTCAAGGCTGTCATCGAATAGGCCAGCCTTCAATCCCGTGATGGCATTCCATCCCATGTGCGGTACCTTTTGGCTGCTGTCCGAAGGTTGAAAACGTCGAACTTGCAAGGGGATGATGTCCAGACAGGAAGTATTCCCCTCTTCTGAATGGCGACACAACAGCTGCATCCCCAGGCAAATCCCTAATACTGGCTGCGTTAGTGAACGGATGAGTTCATCCAACTTGTTTTCCCGCAAATACTTCATGGTTGTACTTGCCTCGCCCACACCAGGGAAAATAACTTTATCCGCCTCTGCTATGCGGGCTGGATCGTCTGTCAAAACAGCGGTCACGCCCAGTCTTTCCATGGCAAAGAGTACGGAGCGAAAGTTTCCTGCATTGTAATCGATAATAGCTACAGACATAAAATGTTTTTGTACAGTCTCTCAATAAATCCTCCGACAATTGCGATGAGCTGATCAAAGCTTTTCACTCTTTAAAGCAGCCCATAAATTGAAGCATTTCTCTGGCTGAATCAAATGCTACAATGCTTTTACAAAACCCCTTTGGTACTGGGTAATTGCTTACTGTATAAATCGCGCTTGATGGCCATTTTGATGGCTTTGGCAAATGCTTTAAAAATCGCTTCGATCTTATGGTGTTCGTTGGTTCCTTCGGCTTTGACGTTGAGATTGCAGCGGGCGGTATCGCTAAACGACTTGAAAAAATGAAAGAACATTTCGGTTGGAACATCTCCAATTTTTTCGCGCTTAAATTCTGCGTCCCAAACAATCCAAGGACGACCTCCAAAATCGATGGCGACTTGGGCCAGACAATCATCCATTGGCAAACAAAACCCATAGCGTTCCATGCCAAGTTTGTCGCCAATGGCTTTGTCATAAGCCTCTCCTAATGCCAAAGCTGTGTCCTCGATGGTATGGTGTTCATCAATATGTAAATCTCCTTTGACTTTGACACGCAAATTGCTTCCGGAATGGCGCGCCAATTGGTCGAGCATATGATCGAAAAAACCCAAGCCCGTTTCATTTTCACCGATGCCTTGCCCATCCAATTGCAAGCGGATGTCAATATCTGTTTCCTTAGTGGTCCGTTTGACTTCAACGACCCTGGGCGGTAATTTCAGGAAGCGATAAATCTCTTGCCAGCTTTGCGTCGTCAGTGCGATGTGTTGTTGTAAATCATCTGTCCGACCTTCCAGCTCATCGGTACCCAAGTCCGAACCATTGTTGAGCCAAATTCCTTTCGCTCCCAGGTTTTTGGCCAGCTCCATATCTGTCAGTCGATCACCGAGCACAAATGAATTCGCCAGATCGTAATCCCCTTCGAGGTAGTGGGTCAGCAATCCGGTTCTAGGCTTTCGGGTTGGGGCATTTTCGTGTGGAAAAGTGCGATCGATCAATATTTCTTCGAAGTGAATGCCTTCGTTGGCAAATGCCTTGAGCATTTTGTTGTGGGGCGGATGAAAGGTATCCTCCGGAAAGCTATCGGTTCCGAGGCCATCCTGATTGGTGACCATCACCAATTGATAATCCAGTTCTTGCACAATGCGGGACAGAAACTGAAAAACCCCCGGATAAAACTCCAACTTCTCCAGGGAGTCCAACTGGTAATCCACTGGCGGCTCCAAAACCAGGGTGCCATCTCTATCGATAAAAAGAATTTTGGGCTTCATCGAACAACTTACATTTTGAGGGAAATACTTAAAAACCAATTTTTGAAATGAGCAAGAGGGTTTGACTTTTAGGAGGCAGCATAATCGACTAAAGCCCCCATCAAAATCGCATTTTCCAGCTCTGTACCGATGGTAAACCGAAGACAGCCTTCACACAGATGGACCCTTGAACGATTGCGAACAATGATCTCATTTTCCACCAAAAAATTGTATAAATCATCTGCATCTGTCACCTTGACTAGTAAAAAATTAGCATCAGAGGGATAGACCTTTTCGACAAAAGACAAGCCTTTCAACTCTTCTTTCAGTTGAGCCCTTTGTGCCAGAATGGTGTCGACCCAATCGTCTTTTTCTTCTGTGTTTTCCAAGCTCATCACTGCCGCATCCTGTGTCAGTTGATTGACGTTGTAAGGAGGCTTGACTTTGTTGAACAGGGCGATGATTTCTTCACCGGCAAAGGCCATTCCCAGGCGTATGCCGGCCTGCCCCCATGCTTTAGAAAAAGTTTGCAGGACAACTAGGCGAGGAAATTCGTCCAGCCATGCCGTACAACTTTCCGCCTCTGAAAAATCTACATAAGCCTCATCGACAACCAGGATACCCGAGAAGTTTTCCAGCAGCTTTCGCAATAAATCAGGCTGCATGCAATTGCCTGTTGGATTATTGGGGCTACAGGCAAAAAGAATTTTTGTGTGTTCGTCGGCGGCCGCCAGGACGCCCTCGACATCCGGCTGAAAATCACTGGTCAGCGGAACCTCTTTGACGGCGACATCCGAAACGGCAGCAGACACTTGATACATACCATAAGTGGGAGGCATCGTCAGGATGTGGTCTATGCGTGGCTCACAAAAAATCCGGATCAGTAGATCGATGGCTTCATCGCTGCCATTACCCAAGAAAATGCGCTTGGCATCGATACCTTTTAAGGCCGCGATTTCTTTTTTCAAGTGCCATTGTAGGGGGTCGGGATAACGATTGAAGCCTGTATCAAAGGGATTCTCGTTGGCATCCAGGTAGACGCTGGCCATACCCTTAAATTCCGACCGCGCCGAAGCATAGGCTTTCATCCGAAGAATATTGGGTCGAACAAGCGATTCGACGGAAGAGCGAAGGACAGAGGACGTAGAAGAAGAATCAACAGATTTCGACATGGTATAGGTTGTTTAATCAAACGGGCAGAAAATGCCTTTCTTTTGACAGCTTAATCTATTTCTTTTAAAGCTTTTAGGCGAATGCTCACCGCATTTTTATGCGCTTCCAATTGCTCGGCTTGGGCCATTTGTTCGACGACTGGTCCCAGCTTCTGTAAACCTGCCGCGCTCAGTTGCTGAAAGGTAATCTTTTTTACGTAAGCATCCAGATTTACACCACTGTAAGAGCGGGCAAAACCATTGGTCGGCAAGGTATGATTGGTACCCGAGGCATAATCACCCACAGATTCCGGGGTGTAGTGGCCAATGAAAACCGAACCAGCATTGGTGATGTGACCTGCAAATTCCAGCGCGCGATCCATCGAAAGGATCAAGTGCTCCGGAGCGTACTGATTGACCAACTGAAGAGCTGCCTCTTCTGACTCAAGGATGACAGCCGGGCTGTTTTCCAGGGCTTTGCGGGCGATCTCTTGGCGCGGCAAGTCGACCAACTGCCGATCGACAGCATCCAAGGTACGGCGGACCATTGCCTCTTCAAAAGCCACCAAGACCACCTGGCTATCGATGCCATGCTCTGCCTGCGACAACAAATCCGCTGCAACAAAGTCCGGATTAGCAGAATTATCGGCAACGATCAGCACTTCTGAAGGGCCAGCGGGCATATCGATGGGCAAGCCACTCTTGTTAACCAACTGCTTGGCAGCCGTAACGTACTGATTGCCGGGACCAAATATCTTGTAGACCTGTGGAACAGTCTCCGTGCCGTAGGCCATCGCAGCAATGGCCTGTGCTCCACCAACCTTGTAAACCTTGCTGACACCAACCAGGCTTGCCGTGTAGAGAATCGCAGGATGGACACTACCATCTTTAGCCGGCGGCGTGCAAAGCACAATCTCTTGGCATCCGGCGATTTTGGCGGGTACGGCCAGCATTAATACCGAAGAAAACAGGGGCGCTGTTCCGCCTGGAATGTAGAGACCAACTTTTTCGATGCCCACACTCTTTTGCCAGCACTTTACACCCGGCATGGTTTCGATCACTTCTGTTTGCAATTGCTGCTGCCGGTGAAATTGATCAATGTTAGTGTGAGCCGTTTGGATGGCCTGCTTCAATGCTTGAGACACCAGGGCCTCCGATGCTGCAAATTCCTCCGGACTTACAGCAATTCCTTCCAACTGAACGCCGTCGAATCGCGCTGTAAAATCTCGCAAGGCACGATCTCCCTCCTGCTGCACTTTCTGCAAGATGGTACTGACACGATTTTCCAAGTCGGAAACATCCATCAGGGGGCGCTCCAATAAGGTTGCCCATTGGTCGGGGCTGGGTTGATTATAGGTTTTCATACGATCATTTTTTCGATGGGAATGACTAAAATACCTTCTGCACCATGGTTTTTGAGCTGATCGATGATCTCCCAAAAACGATCTTCTGCAATCACTGTGTGTATGGAACTCCACCCCTGGGTAGCAAGCGCCATCACCGTCGGGCTTTTCATCCCTGGCAGCAACCTGGTGATCTCCTCGATTTTGTCACTGGGAGCATTCATCAGTAGGTACTTATTGTTTTTAGCCGCCAAAACAGATTTGATGCGGAAAAGCAATTGATCAAAGATGGATTGTAGCTCAGGAGCCAACTGCTGTGCAACGACCAAGCTGGCTTGGGATTTCAGGATGACTTCTTTCTCTTCCAGCCCATTTTTAAACAGGGTACTGCCAGAACTTACCAAATCACAGATGGCATCTGCCAGCCCAATATTTGGCGCAATTTCAACAGAACCTGAAATAACGTGAATGTCACACTCTAATTGATGCTTATCCAGGAAGTTTTGTAGGGAATTGGGATAAGAGGTCGCAATTCTTTTGCCTTGGAGGGACTGCAGCCCATTGTAAGGGGCATTTTTG
>JBCCSZ010000277.1:0-10562 GCA_039199225.1 Bacteroidota bacterium | reverse complement strand
TTGCAGGGAAAAAGAGGGGATCATTTCCTTTTTCCATTCATCTGGGATGCGAATATCTATGTTGAGCTTTTCGCCGAAGCGTACCTTTTGCAAAAAGACATAGGCGTTGAGATAATTCAACTCTTCTTGTAAGCTGATGTCGTCTTTATCGCTTTGTTGCAAGGTCGCGCGCAGCAACAAGGACAGCTTGTCTACGAATATGGAAGCCTTGTCGGACTTCTGTCGAATCAGTGAATTCAAAGAATTGAGGGCGTTGAACAGAAAGTGCGGATTGACCTGTGCACGGAGGGCCTCCAACTGGTGGTGTAAAGCCTTGCTTTTGGCATGCTCCCTTTCGATGATGCTTTGTTGGTGCTGGGCTGTCAGATTGATCAACCAAGACAAAAGCAGCAAAAGAACCAAAACAAAAAGGTAGATGAAAAATGAAAGAAAGAAGTAACTCCTGGTATCCATCTTTAAGTCAAAAAAGAGGTCTTTGCAGGATACCAAGGTTATCACGCCAGCAAGCAACAGTAGGACATTGATGGCTATATCCCTCAAGATGTCCTGGGTTGGCGTGCGGAGTTTTAGGCGCATCTTCCAAAAGACATTATAGCTTAAGACCGTCCAGGAAAAGAAAAACATCACGACGATTCTCACCGCAATGTCGCTATAGGTCAATCCAAAGTTTTGTGCTAAGTCTGTTCGCATCGATGCAATCAAAATACGAGGTATGTTCAACAACAAAGCGATGGCCACAGCACTGAAGAGGATGATTCTATTTTTTTCGGGCATGTACAAGTAACATTTGCTCTAAGCAAAATTAATACTCTTTTCCGGTTTTGGGGAAAATTAAATTTGCCAACATCCAAGCAGCGATCACATGTCGGTTCATTGAAGTAGATAGATGCAAAATGTTTGGCTATATGAATCGTTACTTTTGCGAATGCAAGCTACTAGCGCCAATTTTGTCTATATTTACCGCAAATACATCTAATCAATTTGAAATCTATCGAGCAAATCCGTTGATTGAGCGCGTCTTTTATTCAAATGCTGGTCAACCCATTGCAATGGTAGCTTCACAAACTCTCACCAAACATTATGTATAAGGAATTGCGCAAAAAAGCGAAGAAAAAGGTACAGGCTAAGATGAGCTTTTATACTTGTGTTATCGTTTTTTCCTTTGCTACAGTCGTATTGCTAATGCTGGGTTCCTATCTGCCATCCATCAGCTTTTGGTTGAGGTTGCCCATACCTGTTTTCATAATGGTTTTGTGCATCGTCTATCTTTATGCCTTTGGTCTGCCCACCAAGGACGCTCTTTCTAGCGATTGGCAGGAAGCGGAGATAGAAAAGGAAATGATGAAGCTCTATCGCCAAAAAAAGACCCAACTTCCACCCAGAGAAGCCTTAGCAGAAACGGATGTTTTAGCGTTGGAGGAACTAGAGCGTTTGGAGAAAAAATCGGAATGGGAGGATGATTTCGTTTGAGTTGTCCGTATTCATTTGAAATGAGCCCTGCATTCCAATAGCTGGCGATCGCTAGATCGTGTCTCACAATTCCGCAGTACTTTCCAACTCCACCAGCTTGGTAGGCACCAGTATTTTAGCGTTCGGCTTATCCAGCTTTCCAGCAATGCTGTCCAGTAGAAGTCCGACAGAGCTTTCGCCCATTTTATCGCCCGAATCCTTGATATGTGTAATCTTGGGATGTACGATGTAGGGATAAATCCCATCGCTGATGGATATAACAGAAATATCCTCGGGGATCGAAAAGCCCATCTTATTGAGATGGTAAAGGCTTTTGGACAAAAGCTCATCCGACATGGTAAAAATAGCCGTAATGGCTTTGTTGTGCCTTAGTATAGGCGGGAGAATAAAATCCAGGTTTCGATTGTCTTGAATGGAGATGATGTTCTCCTCGGGTATGGGCAGCTGGCGCTCCTGCAGGGCCTTTTTATAGCCCTTGATGCGTTCCTGAGTGATGGTGAGGGCGGGATTTCCAAAAATGCCCAAGATGTTTTGATGTCCTTTTTTGAGGAGGTAAGAAACGGCCTGGTAGGCAGCGTCGATGCTGTCGATGGTGATGGAGTGAAAATGTTCGTTTTCCAGCGACTTATCCAGTAGCACGCAGTGGATTTTGGCTTTTGACAGAGGCGCTAAGTGTTGTAGGTTCTTTGTTTCTTTTGACAAGGAGATCAGCACGCCTTCGACCGCCCAGTTGAGGCATTGTTTGATGATTTCTTTTTCTTGCTGGTAGTCGTCATTTGATAAAAAGGTGATCAACGAGTAGTTCGTCTCTGCAATTGTTTTGTTAATCCCCTTGATTAGGCTGGGCGTAAAAAACATGTTCATCTCTGGCAAGACCAAGGCGACCAGTCCGGAATTTTGTTTTCTGAAAAGCCTTGCGTGTATGTTGGTCGTATAGTTGAGTTCCTCTGCTACCAGATTGACCTTCCTTTTGGTGGCCTCGCTGATGTCCGGATGGTCCGATAGCGCCCTGGATACCGTGGAGGTAGAGAGGTTCAGCATTTTTGCCAAGTCTTTGATGGTTACCCGTTTCATTGGGTTTAAGATAATTAAAATAAAAAAAGTTACCAACAGCAATCTATCCCGCAAACGGTTGCGGAAATCCACCATTTTTTAAATCGAACCTTATTTCCTAAAATTGAAAAGCCATACAAAAGGGATGTAGTACCAAGTAGGATGAGTGTATGAAATAGGTGATTTTATAAATCCAAACTTGAGGTAAACAAGCTATTTGAATGGCAAGACGACTGTTTTCGCGATGGCGCTTATATTGCAGTTCCTGGTACGATCAATGACCCTACCTGAAAATCAATTTTTACCGTATTGCTGGAACTGCGGCCTGAATTAGTGTATGTAAACAACAAAATGCTTATCGCATCAAACAGCCGTTCAAATTCGGACTAGGAAATGGAGGAGACCCAATTCTCTACTTTTGTGCAGAAGTCAAATGAATGCGTCTCGCCATTTCCTATTATTTTTCTTAAAAGTCCGACCCATCACAGCAAAGCAAAGCGGGAACGCTGCCGAGCGATTGAATCGCCTTAAGCTGCTAAAGTTTGTAACACAACCATCTTTTGGAGTCGTTCACCAGCAAATGATCCTGCCCCAAATACATGGGCCGCTGAAAATGGATGCCACTGGACAGTTGGTGTCCATGAGCCGTTTTTTTGTCTATTAATTGTCCATTGGTTGCATTGATTAAGTATAATAAGCCATCACCTCCTCCCACAACAGCCAGTACGTCTTTGTGGTAAAATACCCTGCTCGGTGTGCCGCTGATCTTTGTGGACCATTGCAGCTTGCCATCGGCGGTATTCACAGCATAGAGGACGCCATCTTCGCCAGCATAGTAGATTGATTGGTCGATCAGCTTGGGGCGGGAGGTCAACATATCGCGGGGCAGATCGGTACGCCAGACAACCTCCTCCTTTTCCGCCTCCCAACGAATGATCTCATTGGAGGCAATCCAATAAGTGCTACCTTCATCGACAATGGCTTGTTTGCTGATGCCATAACCATTTGTATTGTCTGGATAAATGGGGGCTTTGCTGAACGTATCGGGTTTGGAAGTCCGCCACGACAAGATGGCATTTTCTGTCGTCTGTTTCTGAAAAGTATACACCAGCAAAGCGGACAGATAGCTCGTGTCTTGCTTTGAGACGATGGGGACAGGCGTCCGCAAAAACGTTTTTGCAGAATCGCTGAGAGGATATTCAAAAAGCTGTTGGTAGTTTCCGGATTGACGCTCGAACGCCACCACTCTTGCCATTTTATTTTTTTGATCGTAAAAAGTTCTCAAAGCTTTATTGCCACAAGCTTCCAGATGTGCTTCTGCTGCATCGAACAATTGGTGGCGCCATTTTTCTCGACCGCTTTTTACATCGATGGCGACCGTATGATTTTTGGCAGGAATGATGAGTACCTTTTTACCCAGATACGGTTGCAGATTGTAATACAAATTTGGGATCACTTTCTCACTATCGCACCACTGCCATTGGTGGCGACCATTTTTTAGGGAAATTTTTTCTATGCACAATTGTCCATCTGTGTAGGAAGACAGCAGTACGGCGCCATTACAGTAAATGGGATAGATGCCTGCTCCTTGCGGAGAGGGTTTTTCCCAAGCCAGATCGGGGGTTTTCCAATTGACATCCTTGGTACAGCCCGATCCCATTATCGCAAGGCAACAACACGCGATTAGGCCAATCACGTGTTGCTGCAATGAACTATAAGTCACTGGTTCGTTTCGTTTTATTGAAGGGAAAACGCAGCGCCTGCATTGCCATTAAAAAGGTCTGTAAAAGCCTCTTTGACAGGGGGCAGATTCAGATCTACCTCTTGCAGGTGATTGGTGTTGACCAACTCGTAAACGGCGGAGGCGCCATCGAGTAGTTGTTCGTCTCTCAGGAGCACACCATCGTTGGGTTGCGTTTTGTATAGGGTTTTGGTATATGTCATTCCGAGAATGCCATCACAAAAATCATTACAGTCTGTATTGTAGCCATCGTAATAATTTCTTTCTTCGCAATCGTCTATGCAAGCGCGATGGAGTGCTTCGTCGGGAATGACGAATTCCTCTTCTTCAATGGCTGTATTTTCAATCAGCAGTAATTCCCACTCCGTCGCCAAAAGTTGGTTGGCCATTTCACATCTTAAGATGCGGGCCAATTCTCGGTCTTTTTCTCTGATGGCCGTAATTCTATCCGTTATACTTTTTACGGTATTATCGATAAAGTTGCCGATTTCTTTAAAGACATTTCCCGTTTTGGGGTCTTTGATGATGCTGCCTACTGCACTAAAGATGTTTTTAAACAATCCACTTGTATTTCTGATGGTGCTGATGGTAAATTTATCCTTTGCTTCTTGTCGCGCTCTTGCGAGCGCTCCTCGGTAGCAAGTGGTATATTCGTCGGTTTGTGAAGCAGGAAATCCGATGGAGGATAAAAAGCTTGGTAGCGATACGGCAACGTCTTTTTGGTTGCCCCACAAAATGGCGAAGGGAACGGTCGGAGGATCGAGGTTTTGAATTCTTGGGCTGTTTGGAAGGACTTCCTCATAAGCTGATTTGCCCTTTTTTACATCCTTAATCCATCTTTCAAAAGCTTCAACGACTTGGCAGTCTTTGCACTCGTCGCCTGACTTTATATTTTGAATGGCATCGACCAATTGTTCGGCCGAGGTTTCAAATCCGACGCCCTGGTCGTCGATCAATAGACTGATGCCTACGGAGCCTTGATTGGGGACTCCATCCAAAATCATGGCAGAGATATTTGGGTTTTGCAATTGCAATTCGCGCAATACAATGCCGCCATAATCGTGTGCTATTCCTAAAATATTTGATTGGTTGTTGATCAAATTTTCAACTTGACCGACCGCACTGTTGATACCTGTTGCAGGTAGGTAGGTCGAATTGATTAGGTCATTGAACTGATAGCCGTCGAGTGCAAACTGATTTTGGGTTGGTCCCCAGGAATCGGAGGTAGGGGAGAGCCCCATCATCCAAATGGTATTGCGTTGTGCCAATGCGGAGGACGAAAGTGTCAACAGCATCAACAGCGTCAGGTAAAATGAATAGGGATTTTTGCTGAAATGATTTTTTATAGAGTTCATAACTTTGTTTTTAGTTGAGTGTGAAATTGCTGATAATGGAGTGTCGTCTGATGGCTAGCTTTACTTCGCTGAAGGGCGATTCGAAAGTAGTCGTGTAACTGTGTCCGGTAATGATTGGCTGATCAGCAGGACCTTCCATTTTGAAGTAGTGGGATGATTCCAATTCGCCGCTGTTGTCGTAGTTTTCCTGTCCTCGGATCGTCTGGTAGTTTTTGTCCAGAATTACTTTTGAGGAGGAACCATCTTCGTAGGTGTGTGTCAAGAAAAATATATTGCCACCTTCCGGCTCTTGGATTTGAAAACCTTTTTCTACCAGTACATCAATCAGCATATCCATCCCTTCCGGTGTAAGGGCTTGAAACTCGCTTAAGCCGTCAATGATACTGGTATAAAATTCGACTTCGCCTTCTGTAACATCTGAGTGAATGACATCGCCTGATTCGTCGTAAAAGGTAACGGAATTTCCATCGACTTCTGCGCGATCGAAAGCCTTGACAGAGCTACCACCCGCTGCGTCATCAGGGTAGGTGATCGGGTATTCTGGAGGCAGCATTTGGATGACCTCTTTCCGATGACCATTGCTTTCAATGCAAGATTCAAAATGGCATTTCACCGTTTTTGGTAAACTGAGGACCTCGTCTTGTCTTTCCAGTAGGTCGGTGTCTGTTGGGTCTAAGGGTTCGACCCATGTGGTTGTTTCGACTTGCGCACTTATAGAAAGGGCGCAATTTTGTAGGCTTCGCGTCATGGCATCTCGGCCTGGTTGTACGGACTCTGTCAAGCTGTCATTGGAACAGCTGTAGAGGGTGAGGATAAGCAAAGGCATGGCCAATGCTTTCAATGAAAACATTTTACTTTTCATAGAAATATATTTAAAAGTTAGAAATAATACATGCCTGCAATTTCGAAATGGTCTTAGATCGAAATTGAGATTGTGAAATAAAAGTCTATGAAAAAGTAATGTTTAAACTAAAAAAGGAGTAGTAACCTCGACTTGTTTTATACTCGTAAATGGCGTGCATGAAATATCGCAGTAATTATTTTTTACATCCTTATACTCACCTATAAAAATGTAAATAATTACGACTATAATCAATAAAGATGAGGGTGAATCTCATCAATTGGAATGAAGATACTTCATATAGTTATGTAGGAGAATAATGATTGTGGAAAGGATATAAAATTGATTTAAAAGGAGATGATCCCAGTTCGTAAAGACTGGGCGTTTTTAGACGCTCGGAATTTTTCATAGCAAATTATTATTGTTAGATACAGGCGCAAAATAGATTTATTATTTCAGATAGTCAAACATTTTAACAGATGTTTTTGAAAATAGGTGGTTTGACTTTTTTAAGGATTTATCTGTAAATCTGCTGATGGCCTTGAGTCCTGATCGGGTATTTCTATTTCATAGACGAGTTGATCCGTTGCGCCAAAATTGTCGATGGTGGCTTCCAAAACCCAAGTGCCACTTTGATGTACTTTCACAAAACCGATGATGTATTTTCCTTCATTGCACATCGGAAAAACACCTCCCTGATAAGTAAACTTTATTTTTGGATCTGCTTTCAAATAGCCCTTGACTTGGATGTTGGCATAGTTGAGGGCCTGCCCGTTTTGATCGGCCAATTTAAAAAACCAATGATGCGTCCGGCCGACAACTGCTCTTTTGTCAACCGTGTAGATCATCGCCTTAAAAATACTTTTGTCGGTGTTGATGAACTCCTCTACCTGCACTTTGCGATCGTGTGCCTTCTGTACCACATTCTTTTTAGTAGTCAGTGAATGGTCCTGTCCATAAAGGATGCCACTGCTACAAAAAAATATCAAAAGGCAAAGGCAGTTCAAAGTTTTCATTTTTTTCCGAATCAATTTACGTCAGATTCAATTTGGTATTTTTGGATGCATCAATAATTTTTTAGAATGACAAACTGTATCGGAATTTCTCGGTGGCTTTCCGGACGAAGATAGATGATGTAATCGCCATTCTTCACTTCGCTCAATCGCACGACTTCCACCTCCCCGTGATCTTTGCTAAACTGCCCGTGCATTACTACTTTTCCACTTAGGGAGCTGATGAAATAATGAATGGGTTTGTCCATGAAATTCGATAGGTCTACATTCAGTACCTCTTGTGTTGGATTGGGAGCAATGCTGATTTTTAATTGATCCAGTCCTGTTTCGAAAGATACCATTCTGAATGGCGAATAGCTTACCGTACCATCTGCATATTCTACTTTTACGCGGTAGTAATTGCGACCAACTTTTGCTTTATCATGTACATAGTTGATTCGCTGCGCTCCGTATTGATCGTTTGCATTTATCACACCTATATCCACGAAATCTTCATCTTCTTCCATCATGTGCTGGAAGGTGTAGCGATGTACCGGGCGGGCATCGTTTTGATAGGTATAGTAGCTCAATTCGGACTTTTTACCGAAGATGGGTGTAGCCGTTAATTCGTTGACAAAGTGACTCGCCCTAAATTGCGTGCTGCCGCCAGCATTGATCAACGCCCAGCGTTGGTTGACATCCGCAATGTCGTAGGTCTCAATTTGAGAAGCAGAGGCATCGTCCATTTGATCCATAACTCTGGAGGTGCAATAAGCCGGGATGAGGTAAAAGTCATCGCCTTTTTTGGCCACATACCAAACGCCATTGCTGCGCACGACATCCGGTGAAGACAGGATACTGAATCCATTGCTGCAACCACCATTTTCCACAAAGAGGTAATTTCCCGTTTCCAAATTGCGGATGGTATGTTTGAATCTTCCGATGCTTTCAAATAGCCATTTGTGTTTGCCAGCTATGGCGTTCTCAGGTGCCATTGCCACCTCTAAGCCGCCACTGGCCGCGATGGCTTGTAGGTCGTTGGCCTTGCTTTGGATGAAAAAAGAACCATTGATTTCAATGCGGCTATCGGGTTGATCAACAGAGATCAATTCCCATTGCTGGAAGGCATCACTGGCATCAAATGGGATCAAGCTAATGTTGGGGGAGTTGGAGCGGAAACCGAGAACATAATCCCGACAGAAAGTGGGTCTGAGCAAAAACTGCTGGCCCACCGCCTCTATGTACCAAAGGCCATTTTCTGCCTCGGGTGCAGAGGAAGAATACAGGTTGATACCATCTTCGCAATCAGCAGTCTCGGCACTCAAAAATTGATTGCTTTCCCGGTTTACAATGGTGTGTTTGCCTTGTCCAACGTGTTCAAAGGTCCATTTGTGATCATCGAAGATGACCAAGGAGGAAAACAGCCTGACATTGAGGTTGTCCCAAGCAGGATTCACGGCATTTTGTCCTCTGGCCGAATTGTGGATGGAATAGGTACCATCAATGATGAGGTAATTGGCTGGCTCTTCAACGACGATGGTCTGGCTTGCAGTGGACTGATCTTGCTGGTCGCTCACCGTGAGGGTAACGGTGTAGGTTCCGGCAGATTGGTAGGCGTGATTGACGGTCTCGCCTGTGGCCGTATTCCCATCTCCGAAGGCCCACTGAAAAGTCAATGCATCGCCATCTGCATCTGTAGAGGTACTGGCATCGAAACGGACGGGCAGGGGAGCCTCTCCATTGGTAGTCGAACTGGTGAAGGCCGCTACGGGTGGCTGGTTGGGCTGAACGCTTTGCGGGATCAATTCCCAGTGCTGGTTGACATCGGTGATGTCATAAGTTTCAATCTGGGCGCCCGTAGCATTTGCCATCAGATCCATGACCCTAGAGGTACAATAAGCCGGGATGAGATAGATGTCTTCGCCTCTTTTGGCGACATACCAAATGCCATTGTTACCATCGAGTTTTTCAGCGGAAAGCACACTGTATCCATTGCCACATTCCCCATTTTCCACAAAAAGATAGTTGTTGGTTTGGACATTGCGGATGGTGTGCCGGAACCGTCCGATGCGCTCGAATACCCACAAATGACGGTTGCTTGGATTGGCGCTTGGTGCCATCTCCACCTGCAAGCTACCCTCGGCTGCGATGGCATGTAGGTCGTTGACTTTGCTTTGGAGGAAGAAAGAGCCATTGACTTCGATGCGGCTGTCGGGTTGATCGACGGAAATCAATTCCCACTGCTGAAGGGCGTCATCGACGTCTAGGGGCAGTAGAGAGATGTTGGGTGCGCCGGCGCGGGAAGCCAGGACAAAGTCATCGCAAAAAGCCGGGCGGAGCAAGTACTTATCTCCCACAGCTTCGATGAACCACAGGCCATTATCGGCATTGATGTTGGCAGAAGAAAACAGGTTGACCCCCTCTGCGCAGGCATTGCTGGCCGCACTCAGAAATTGTTTGCTTTCGACATTTTGAATGCGATGCTTTCCTTGCCCGATGTGTTCGAAAGTCCATTTGTGGTCGTCGAAGATCACCAAGGAAGAAAACAGTCGGACATTTAAATTGTCCCAAGCTGGATTGACAGCATTTTGTCCTTTCAATGGATTGTAGATAGAATAGGTGCCGTCGATGATTACATAGTTGCTCGGCTCAGAGACAACAATGCTCAGGCTGCTACTGGCTTCGTCCTCCTGGTCGCTTACAAGGAGGGTAACCGTATAGCTTCCAGCAGATTGGTATAGGTGGTCGACTTTTTCACCAGTGGCGGTATTGCCATCGCCAAAATCCCATTGGAAAGACAGTTCGTCGCCATCTTCATCCGATGATGCACTGGCGTCAAAACGCACAGGCAAAGGGGCTTCGCCGCTGGTCGTCGAAGCTGTAAAATCAGCGGTCGGCGGCTTATTCGGAACTTCCAACACCTCAATGATTTGCGAAGTTGTGTTTTGTCCTTCTCCATCATCCACTGTCAGCCTTACGGTGTAGCTAGCTGCTGTTGTATAAATATGGTTGATCTTTTCGCCGAAAGCCGTATTGCCATCTCCCAAGTCCCAGCGGAACGTCAGTTCGTCGCCATCTTGGTCGGAAGAAGTGCTGGCATCGAAGCTGAC
>JBCCSZ010000276.1:0-10604 GCA_039199225.1 Bacteroidota bacterium | reverse complement strand
ACGTGAGCCCCATGCGGACCCGCGTAGATGGCCTCAACAACAGGATAGCTGGCCGTCGGATCGAAGTCCGTAGGGAAGTGAATGATGCCGTATATCTTGGTGGAATCATCCCGGCCAGTAGCGACAAATGGCTCTGGTAGCCTACGGCCCGACGCCAGCAGCTCGCTGGCATCTGCCTCCTCCAGTCGGACGACGAGCTGTCCATCGGAAGACCTTCGAAGCTCATGGATCGGAGGTTGATCCACCCGCGACCAAGTATCTATGAAGTAGGTGCTGTCGGGAGACCATTCGATGGTGTGGTTTCCATTGCCCTCGGTCAAAACCTCCCATCCGCTGCCATCGAGCTTGGCCCGGCAGAGGTGTAGATAATAGGGGTCCTGCTCGGGATAGACACCTCCGGCCCAAAACCAGACGACCCCCCGCGATTCGTCGATGTGGTCTACATCGCGTACGGCCCACGGTCCCTTGGTGATTTGCCGATGACGCCCCGCCTGCTTGGCATCGAAGACATACAAGTGGTTCCAGCCGTCTCGCTCCGACATCCAAAGGATTTCCTCTCCACCCGCTATCTCCTGCAGAAAGTATTTGTAAGCATAGTCAATGAACGTATTGCTAGTTTCCTCTATTAGACTTTGGACAGCTCCCGAGGAACCGTCAATGGTGATCCATCGCAGCAATTGATGACCTCGCTGGTTGTAGAAAAACCGAAATGCGCCGTCCTTCCAACCCTCGGGACTGAGACGCCACTGCTTGGGCCAAAGGGATTGGTCCACAGCGATCTCCCGGGTATTTTCCACATCGAACAGCCGGACATCCTGGGTTGGTATCTCTGCTCCTGGTCTTAGGTAGGGATAAGACATTGCTTGCTCGCCCGATCCAGTCTTCAGAACAACCATGGGTTCAGACACCGCCTTGGTCCTCATGGCAATGAGCCGCTTGGAGTCGGGAGACCAATATACCTCGGGCAGGCTGGTTGGATAATTCGGTTGGTCGTATTGTAGCCACATGGCGCGCTCCCGAACGGCATCGCGCTGGTAGGACATTTTTTCTGAGCCATCTTTAGAGAGTTGTATTTCTGCCCCAGATGCCAGTACTCGGAGCCACAGATTGTCGTCTCGGACAAAAGCCTCCATCGTACTGTCTGGCGACGATACGGTCTCCTCTTGGGGGACACTTCTGGGGTCTACAGGCACTGGAACATTTTCATCGACGATGGCTGTGCCGGCCATCTTCCTGGCCCGAAAGGCGGCCAAGACGGCTGTATCTTTCCCTTGCTCAGTAATGAGCCAAAAATGACCCACGCCTGTCCCCTGATTGTAACTGCTATCGGGCGCTAAGTTGCGGTACAAAAAACGCTCACCATTTCCGGTTACCCAGTAGACCGATATCTCCTTATCCAATTTATTGCGGAAGGTGATGGAAGTGTTGCCATTGCCATAGTGTGTAGTACCTATGATGGAATCTGCTGGGATGCGGCCTCTTTGATGACTTCCTTCGGCCAATGCTTGAATGCTGTTCTTTAGCGGGTCATATGACCATCCTCTGCCGTCGTAAGCATACAAACGAATGATTTCTGAATCCTTCGAGAACGCCAATTCATCAAAGGGAAGTGCCTCGGCCTTTGCACCCAATAGTTGGGCTACCTTTTTGTGATCGAATGCAGGTTTTTTTTCACCGCTTGTCGCTTTGACCAGCACAAACGCACGTTGCCCTCCTTTCAAATCCTGGCGGTACCAAAAGTCGGTATTGTCGTCTTCCCAGTGGACCTGAAGGTCATTCAGATAGACGGATGGATTCTGGGCCTTTAGCAAAAAGGGGATCAGAGGAAGGCTTAGGGCAAGCGCCAAGCGCCATGTAAATAAACGCATAAGAGTATGGGGTTATTCGGTATTTTTTGATCAAAGTTTAGTTTAAAGTGCCATCGAAAATCGAGTAAGTTTGAAAGTTCGTTGAAAAAAGAAGATGAAATTTAATAGATTTGGCATTCAAATTTGAAAATCAGCATTACTGTTTTGCCGAAAACTAAAGTACGAAAAAGTGCCTTCTATGGAAAGACCTGGCAACAAAAAATATAGTACAACAGTTTATCCTCGTCATCGGATCGCTTGGAAGTTGCGCAGTTTATTATCAAGGAGCAGCCAGCAGTAGACATTGCTCGGATGGCAGAGTGGTATGCCTTCCTTATTTTCCGATACTTCCCCCTCAAAGTACCAAAGGATGAAAGTAAATCTACGTATCACTTTATTTGTCTTGCAGCTCTTCGTCGCTTTTACGCTAAAAGCAGCAGAACCGCCCGTCGTAAAGTACAACTTGTTTGTACTGGGAAACTTGGCAGAACTGACAGTAAATGATCTTTTTTTTGATCGCCTGGATCAATTGATAGAGGAGCAGTCCGGAGAAGTTATTGTTTTGTTGGCTGGTGATTTTTTGGACGACAATGGCTTGGACTTAACGCCTTCTGAACAGGAAAAAGAGAAGCTGAACAGATTGCTGCAAATTGGCAATGAATCTACACAGCTTTTGTTTTTACCAGGCGACAGAGAGTGGGACAACGCAGGGAAGAAGGGTTTGAAGAAAGTAAAATTTCTGGAAGAATACTTGGTGAACAATGGCGGTCAACGCCACCACTTCTTGACAGAAAAAGGATGCCCTGGTCCGGAGGTGTTCGATGTCGGAGACCACCTACGCATCTTGGCTTTGAACACCCATTGGTTTGTACACGACCATCGTCGTCCCGAGGAAGAAGACGCAGATTGTGATTTGCTGAACGAGAGCGAACTATGGGAAGAGCTGGAAGACTTGGTTCAATCGGATGGAGATCGCAATGTGGTCATCGCAGCGCATCATCCTGCACTGTCCTATGGTCGCTATGCCGGCTACCGGCAGGTTGCTCAGCATTTTTTGCCGCCTGTTGTCGGGACGTTTATGGCAGCCTATCATCAAAACATAGGGAACTACAAAGACCTATCTTGCCAGGGAATGGATACCTATTCTGGCCGATTTGAAAGCCTGCTGGAACGCTTTCATGGCCTCATTTATGTATCGGGGCATGAGTACGATATCCAAGTGAACAGTCGGGAGGACAACTACCACATCACAAGTGGTTCGGCTGCAAAAAAGCTACCATCGGCTAAGGGGGAATTTTCCAAATACCGCCATCCGGCATCCGGTATTGTTCAACTTCGCTTTTTCGATGATGGGCAGGTCGATATGCTGGTACACGAACAAAGAGAAAAGCAAAGTGCGTTCCTTGAGGCACATCAGCGGAACTTGTACAGCAGCCCTTGTAAACCGGCATCTGAAAAAGACCAAACACCGGCCAATGAGCAATTTCTGCCCTGCAAAAATTTGTTGTATCCATCAGCGGTTGAGTCGACCGTGCAAATGGGGAAGACCTCTGCCATCGCTGGCAAAGAATACAAAAAGGGATTTCCACATCGCTTGTTCATCGGACGGCATTATCGCAAAGCTTGGACAACGGTTGTGGATCAGATTCCCTATCTCGATCTGGATACTACCTGTGGCGGACTAACGGCCTATGCCAAAGGCGGTGCTGCACAAACCCGCTCGGTGCGTTTCAAATCCGGAGATGGACAGGTGTTTGCTTTTCGATCAGTGAATAAGGACCCCACACAGAAAAAAGGTAAAGACTTGGCCTCCGGATTGGTCGGAGACATCTTTAAAGACATCACCTCTAGTCAGCATCCATATGCTGTGAAAATTCTCAATGGCTTGATGAAAGAGGCCGACATTCCGAATCCGGAAGGAAAGCTGTTTGTGTTGCCAGACCATCCTCGATTGGGACCCTACCGGGAGGAGTTCAAGGGCATGTTGGGCTGGCTGGAAAGACGTCCCAAAAGTAGAAAGCCGGGCCGAAAGATTTACCGCAATGCGGACAAAGTCACCTCTACGGCTAAGATGAACAAAATGCTCTACAAGGACCACGACCATCAGATGGACCTACCTGCTTACCTTCAGGCTCGCCTGTTCGATATGTGGGTGGCAGACTGGGACCGGCATGGTAAAAATTGGAGTTGGTTGGGATATGGCGACAAAAAGAAAATGACTTTCTATCCATTTGCCAAAGATCGGGATAAGGCATTGACGCGAATGGACGGTTTGTTTCGCGTACTGGACTTTCCGATGATCAGCCGGGATATGTATCGCTTCCGAAAAACCTATCGCGGACTGAAAAGCCTCAACTTCAAGAGCCGGAATATGGATCGCCAACATTTGGTCACTTACACGTTGGAAGACTTGCTGGCTGCGACCAAGTCTTTTCAAAAGCTGATGACGGATGAAGTGATCGAAGCAAGTGTGCGCAATCTGCCAGAAGAAGTGTATGCTTTTGATGGTCCTGAAATTGAAAAGGTGTTGAAAATACGCCGGGACAAAATGCAGGATTTGATGCGCTCCTACTACAAATTATTGAGCCGTAAAGTCCATTTCATTGGCAGTAATAAATTAGAGCAATTTGAAGTGAAGCGACTGCCGAATGGAGACGTAGAAGTCGCCATGTACAAGCTGAAGAAAAACGGCGAAAGAGGGGATTTGTTGAAAAAGCGCATTTGCAAAAAATCAGAAACCCGAGAGATTCAACTATTCGGCCTGGGTGGTGCCGACAAGTACTACATAGAGGGGGCTGCCCGAAAAAGCATATTGGTACGAATCATTGGAGGCAATGGCACAGACGAGATACAAGATGCTTCTATCGTAAAAGGGGGCGGTAAAAAGACAAAGGTTTACGACTACAAGGAAAAGGATACATTGCAGCTGGGCCAGGAAGGAAAGCTGGTGAAGATACCAGAGGAAATCAATTTTAAAATGGATGGCTTCTACAGAGACAACCATTACCTGGTGGTCCCTTTTATCGCCTACAATGTCGACGATGGTTTCATGTTTTTCTTTGGGGGCCAAACCGAGAATCAAAAATTCAACAAGCCGGGATTTGGCAGTCGCTACAATTGGAATTTTCAGGCAACATCGCGCGGGAAGTTCAATCTGGGAACGTCGGCTGACTTCCGCCATGTATTTGGAAAATGGGATTTGAGTGCCGGACTGAGTGCCGGTAAGCCCGACTTCTTGTTTCCGCAATTTTTTGGACTCGGCAACGAGCTGGTCATCAGCGACAGCTTGAATCGATTGGATTATTACAACAACGAGATGGTTTCGGCGAAGGTCAACATGGGCTTGAGTCGGATGTTTTGGAAGAAGTCGGTTTTCTCCGTGGAGATGATGGCAGAGTACCACGATGTTCGGCCAGATGCTCGAACAGAAAATGGAGAAAGCGTTTACGATCTATTTCCGGACGACATTGAGACCACCCTGGTCGGCCCTCGCATGCGCCTCGACCTGGATTTTCGGGACAGCCCGACCTTTCCTACCAAAGGGGTACACTTTGTATTGACAGACTATACCTTTTTGAATTCGAATGTCGATTGGGAGATTGGTGGACGGGTACAGGCGGACCTTTCTTCCTTTTGGAGTCTGGGAGCCAAAATGCCTTTGACCCTTTCGCTGAAGGGAGGTGTCAGCCATTCCTACGGGGCGGCCCCCTTTTACTATCAGAGTTTTCTGGGACAGACCAGCCATTTGCGGGGCTATCGCAAAAATCGGTTCAGTGGGAATACAGCTACTTATTTCAATTCAGAATTGCGTTGGCACATAGGTCGTATTCAAACCCGCGTGGCTCCTTTTTACTGGGGCATCTTTGGTTTTTATGATGTTGGAAGAACCTATCTGGAAGGCGAAAATTCCAATACCTTCCACAATGCCTATGGTGGTGGCGCTTATCTGATTCCCTACAACATGAAAAGCTTCAACCTGGTCATGACGATTGCCCGTTCGGAGGAGGAAGTGGCCTTGCTCAAGTTTGGCGTAGGATTTTTTATTCGATAGGAAAATAGTCCAAACCGATCGTATCCGTTGATACAAAAAAGTTTATATTGAAAATCAGCCAAAAAACACCGTAAGTGAAATACTTTTCTATAAATCTGTATCTAAAAATGCTCAATTGGGCGATATCCGAGGGGATGTCCAGGGAAGATTTTATGGATTGGCCGACTTCCATGCAAGAGGCAGAGCAATTGGAGTTCATTTCTGCAGATGAGTTTTTAACCGCCCATGAATTGCTTGACGATAGACTCGGCCCTGGCTTTGGTGTTCGGGTTGGTCAACAAATGAAGATAGACGATTACGGTGTTTTGGGGCTTTCGTGGCGCACCTGCTCGCGAGTGGGCGAAATTTTCGAGCGCAGCGAACGCTACTTCAAACTGCTCTCCAACACCTTTGTTTGGCAAGTTATAGAGGACAAATACCTTTCGCGTGTCATTCTCAACAGAGAGGCCCACCGGAGAGGGATGGAATTGTCGACAGAGGCCAGCCTGTCTGCCACGGTGGTCGTCTTGCAGGCAATGTCTGAAAAGGATATTGCTCCCGTCCAAGTGAGTTTTAAGCACGGCAAGCCCAAGGACTTGAGCAGCTTCGATGCGGCTTTTCAATGCCCTGTATTGTTCAACCAGCCACAATACGCCATAAGCTACAAAACGGTAGATTTAAATATAAAGACCGCCAAAGCCGATGCAAGCATCAACAGTTATCTCCTACAACAGATTGATGAAAAAACGAAAGGCATTAAAATTCCAGGCAATAAGCTGGTCCGCGATGTGGAGTTACTCATCAAGGACGCCCTTCCGACCGGTATCCCAAGCATCCACCACATTGGCAGCCTCACCGCAATGAGCAACAGAACCCTGACGCGAAGACTCTCGGAAGCAGGGGTTACGTATCGCGACTTGGTCAAAAAGACCCAAGAAAGAATCGCAAAAGAGATGTTGCGACAAAACACCCAGACAGTAGGAGAGATTGCCTTCCTGACCGGTTTCTCCGAACAAAGTGCCTTTAACCGTGCCTTCAAAAAGTGGACGAACCTCACCCCATCAGAATTCAGAAAAAACAACTAGTTTTTGCCCTTTGGCCTAAAATGCCAAAGAGTTGTCCTCAAATGTCAAGAATGTCTTTTGACAAGCCCCCATCTTTGTATTGTCACAATCAGAGAAACTAAAAAGCTTTAGACGATCTGATTAAAGTTGCGACACAAAAGCAATTTCATACAGTTCGAAACATCATTTCTTCGACTTTTTCAGTAGAGAAAGTCGGCTGGAATACCCATGCAAAAATATTGGTCTAAGCTTCATCTAAAAAAATAAAAAATTATGGAAATCCAATTCAAACTCATCGTATTGCTACTCGGAATCTTATGCACAGGACTGACAGCCGGCTTGTGCTTCACATGGTCCAATGCCGTAACCCCCGGGATAGGTCGTCTGGATGATCTATTGTTTTTGAAATCTTTTCAGGCCATGAATAGAGCAATCATAAATGGCAAATTCTTGATTGTATTTTTTACACCCGCGCTATTGCTATTTTTCAATGCTCATCTATTTAAGAGCAGCAGCACTAGTTTTTGGCTTTTTCTCCTAGCGGCCTTGCTCTTTTTCATCGGTATCGGATTGGTAACCATTTTTGGAAACGTACCACTCAATGAAATACTGGATAAGGCCACCTTAGAAAGCCTGACAAGTACGGAGTTGGCAGCGCTTCGCAAAAAATTTGAACAGCCATGGAACCAGTGGCACAGGGTGAGAACCATCACCTCCCTTTTATCCTTTGCCCTCTTACTAATGGGGTTGATCTACGCAAAATAAATACTGAAATAATTAATAAACCTTAAATTTTAAAGACATGAAATCAGAGAATATTGTAGTCATCGGCGGAACAGGCAAAACAGGTCGCTTGGTAGTAGAAAATTTGAAACAGCTTGGACATAACGTAAGAGTTGTAGGTAGAAAAACAAATCCAGCCTTTGACTGGGATCAACCAGAGACCTACGATGCTGCCTTGAAAGACATGGACAGAGCCTATGTCGTGTACTATCCAGATTTGGCAGTACCAGGTGCAAGAGATGCCATCAGCAGTTTGACAGACAAAGCCTTGAAAGCAGGCATCGACAAGATGGTATTGCTCTCCGGAAAGGGCGAAGTTGAGGCGGAAGCTTGCGAACAAATCGTTGCCAATTCTGGCTTGAATTACACAACCGTGAGAGCTTCTTGGTTCAACCAAAACTTCAGTGAAGGTGCTTTCAAGGATTACATCATGGCTGGCCATTTGGCCCTCCCGATGCCAGAAGCTAAAATTCCATACACCGACACGAAAGACATTGCAGATGTGGTTACAAAAGTCCTTCTGGATGATGCATTCAACGGTGAAATTGTTACCGTAACAGGTCCTAAGAAATTGACCTTTGAGGAAGTGGCCGAGATCATCAGCCACAAGTTGGGCAGGACCATCCAATACCAGCCCATCTCAATGGAAGCTTTCAAAGCGGGGCTGAGTCAAGCAGGCGCTCCCGAGCCCGTCATTTGGCTGCTGAGCTATCTGTTTACGGAAGTCTTGGGGCATTCTGAAAATCAGACGGTATCCAATGATGTCCAAAGAATACTGCATCGCCAACCGATTACATTTGAAGCATATGTAGACCGTACGGTAGCTTCAGGTGTATGGAATCAGGAAGTATCTCAAATCTATTAAGTTGCTTGTAGAGGGTTCCGGAAATAAGATAGTTTTCCGGAACCCTTCAATTTTTTATTTCTAAGCATTCTTCTCCTCAGCTAATTGATTCACCCATCCTCTTCAACCAGCCAACCAACCAACGGCAGGTCCTCCCTTCAAATACTTTCCAAACAGAAATTTTATTGTTATTTTGACTATTTAAAACTATTTGTTTTATATTGTCGTCGCGACAACCCTTTACTCCTCAAAGGGCAAAAATTAAACATACTCAACCCTCCGGCCTGGTTTCCCCTACCATGCTGGAACGACGAAAACAAGGATGAACGGGAACCATCGGTCTATTGCACACATAGACCTTGATACTTTTTTTGTTAGTTGTGAACGCCTCCAAGATTCAAGATTAAATAATGTCCCTTTGCTCATCGGAGGGCATTCTGCGCGTGCAGTTGTAGCCTCCTGCTCTTATGAGGCGCGACGCTATGGCGTGCGGTCGGGTATGCCAATGCGTTATGCGCGGCGGCTTTGTCCCAGCGCAAAAATTTTGAAAGGTGATTACGAGTATTATAGCAAATGCTCAAAGCTCGTAACGGAGGTATTGACCCAAGAAGCGCCGGTGCTTGAAAAGGCATCCATCGATGAATTTTATCTGGACATTACCGGGCTGGATAAATATTTCGGCTGTCTGAAATGGACCCAACAACTGACGCAAAAAGTAGTCGAGGAATCCGGCTTGCCGGTGTCTTTTGGTCTTTCGATCAACAAGACGGTGGCCAAGATGGCTACCAGTGAAGGCAAGCCACTCGGCTCATTGTGTGTGCCGGCAGACAATGTACAAACCTTTCTCAATCCACTGTCGGTACAAAAAATACCAATGCTCGGGCAGGCCAGCTTTCGGGTCTTGTCCAGACTTGGAATACGCACCATCGAAACACTGGCGCAGATGCCCAAGGAGATGATGGCACAACTACTTGGCAAAAATGGCATCAGTCTTTGGAAAAAAGCCAATGGCTACGATCCATCGCCCATCGTTCCGCATATGCAGCGTCAAAGCATTTCCAACGAGAAGACATTTCATCGTGATACCACCAATGTTGATCAGCTAATATCAGAAATCGTACATCTGGTAGAGGGGTTAGCCTTTCAACTCAGGGCAGAGCGACGGCTTTGCTCGGTGGTCACGGTGAAAATTCGATATGCCAATTTTGATACCCATACCCGCCAAAAGAAGATTCCGTTTTGTGCCAACGATGCCACCTTACTTGCCACAGCCAAACACTTGTTGCATCAAATATATGAGCGGCGCATGCTCATTCGCTTGGTGGGCGTGAAGCTTTCCGGCCTAGTCGAAGGACATCCACAAATAGACTTGTTTTCTGATACCCACAAACAGATAGCTTTGTGCCAGGCAATGGATAAGATTCGGAAGCGATTTGGTAAAAAGGCCATCCAACGGGCGCAAGCATTTCTACCGGATGTATCTTAATTGTCACTCTTATTACTCGCTTCGGTACGGCACACTCAGCATTCAGCAACTCGTAGCAACTGCAGCGCGTTGCGGGGTACAGGCTTTGGCGCTGACAGACATCAATGCGACGACGGGCGTCTTTGATTTCATCCGGGCCTGTCGAGCTGCAAAGATAAAGGCAATTGTAGGGATTGAATTCAGACGAGACAATCAATGTTTGTACATCGCTCTGGCAAAAAACCACACAGGCTTTTATGAAATGAATAGGCATTTGAGTCGATACAATATTACCGAAAAGCCACTGCCATGTGCTGCACCAGAATTCTCGAATGTGATTGTGATTTATCCACTCGATAAGGCACCGCAATTTCTTCGTCCTTTTGAATACATCGGCATTCGCATAGAGGAGTTGCTAAGCCTGCGACGGAGTCCGGTTTGCCATCTTGCTCATCGGTATGTCGTCTTGCATCCTGTCACGTTTTCTTCTCCCAAAGAATACACACTGCACCGATTGCTGCGGGCGGTAGACTACAATACCTTGTACACCAAAATTCAGCCAGAACAATGT
>JBCCSZ010000275.1:0-10615 GCA_039199225.1 Bacteroidota bacterium | reverse complement strand
TTAATGAAAGAGAAAACACGTTTGAAAGCTGCAAAGGGTAAGCTGGGTATATTGATGCCAGGGCTCGGTGCTGTTGCTACCACCTTTATCGCTGGTGTTATTTCCATCCGGAAAGGCTTGGCCGAGCCAGTTGGTTCTTTGACTCAAATGGGAACCATTCGTTTGGGAAAAAGAACAGAGAAACGCAATCCAAAGATTAAGGATTTTATTGATCTGGCTTCTCTTGACGATATTGTCTTTGGAGGCTGGGACATCTACAAGGACAACGTATACGAAGCAGCTGTCAATGCCGAAGTACTCGATCGTCATCACCTAAGTAACATCAAAGGTGAGTTGCGGAAGATCAAGCCGATGAAGGCTGTTTTTGACAAAGCCTATGTCAAAAAGCTGAAAGGTAATCACATCAAGCGCAACAAGTCTAAGATGGCTTTGGCTAAAGCACTGATTAAAGATATTTCAAACTTCCGCAAAGAAAACAAGTGTGAACGCTTGGTGATGATTTGGTGTGGTTCGACGGAGGTTTATATGAAAGAGAGCAAGGTTCACAAAACCATCGAAAGCTTTGAGGAAGGGCTGAAAAACAATAGTCCGGACATTCCACCAAGCATGATTTATGCTTATGCCGCCATCAAGAGCGGGGTGCCATATGCCAATGGTGCACCCAACCTATCTGGGGATGTACCAGCGCTGATCAAGCTGGCCAAGAAAAACAAGGTGCCGATTGCGGGTAAAGATTTCAAGACTGGCCAAACATTGATGAAAACCATCATTGCTCCCGGTTTGAAAGCTCGCTCTTTGGGATTAGAGGGTTGGTTCTCCACCAACATCCTGGGTAATCGCGATGGCGAAGTGCTGGACGATCCTGAGAGCTTCAAAACCAAGGAAGTTTCTAAGTTGGGTGTTCTGGAACACATTCTGGAACCGGATCGCCATCCAGAACTGTACAAAGATATGTACCACAAGGTTCGCATCAATTACTATCCACCCAAAGGAGACAATAAGGAAGGCTGGGATCACATTGACATCCGCGGCTGGATGAGCTACCCAATGCAGATAAAGGTTGATTTTCTCTGTCGGGATTCCATCCTGGCTGCTCCCATTGTACTCGACTTGGCTTTGTTGCTCGACCTGGCTTCTCGTGCTGGTATGGGCGGAATCCAGGAATGGTTGTCCTTTTACTTCAAGACGCCACAAACGGCCAAGGGCCTTTACCCACAACACGACTTATTCAAGCAATTGATGAAGTTGCAAAACACTTTGCGACACATCAAAGGAGAGGACTTGATCACGCACCTAGGATTGGACTACTACTACTAAGCTTGAGCTGCGGTGTATGAATCGCAACTTGATACAACAGCTTAGCAAGAGCTTATATAGTGTATGAGTCAGCCTGAAAATAATTATTATTGCTGTACGTTGGAAAATGAGGACAGATAGCAAATAAAGTTTTCGGGTTGGCTCATATTAGTTTCTTGGGGCCTCGGACTTGCTTTGGTCCTTCTAACGAGCATCACGGCATATGTTACACAAAATAATTGCTACAGCCTTGGGAGCTGGCTATTCGCCCATCGCTCCGGGGACGGCAGGGGCTTTGGTTGCTGCCGTGTTTCTGTGGTTGCTACAGTATTGCCTGGGGACTCAGCTGCCCAGCCCCCACGGTATGCCCATCCTGGTGCTGATACTCGTTTTTGTATTTACAGCTTTGGGGATTTATGCTTCGGGGGTGCTTGAAGAAGAGTGGGGGAAGGACCCTGGAAAAATCGTCATCGATGAAGTTGTGGGTATGTGGATCAGTATGTTGTGGATTCCGTTTACCGTTAAATACCTATTCATTGGATTTCTCTTATTTCGCATTTTCGATATTTGGAAACCTTGGCATGTTGCTCGTGCCGAGCATCTACCCGGTGGTTGGGGAATTATGATGGATGATGTGGTGGCTGGTTTGTACGCCTGCATATTGATGCACTTAATCTTATATATCGGTTGGTGATGCTGCGAAAAGAACCATTGGACCTTGATCGCTACAAAGAGCGCATGCGGCCGAAGACCTTTATTTCATTGTTTCGATCGCAGATAGCTGCCTTCCTTGCCACGGCCTGTGACTTTGCTATTGTGATTTTATTGACAGAGCTGTTGGGGCTTTGGTACGTAGCTTCAAATGCCATCGGTGCCTTTTGTGGAGCCGTTGTCAGTTTTGTTCTAGGTAGATTTTGGGTCTTTGTTTCCCTTAAAAATAAGATTGGAGATCAAGTTGTTCGCTACTTATTGGTATCTGCGGGCAGTTTAATCCTAAATACAGGGGGTGTTTACTTGGTAACGGAATACTTTGGAATCAATTATGTCTTGTCAAAGGTGATCGTCTCTTTATTTGTAGGGCTTGCCTGGAATTTTACGTTGCACAAATACTTCGTCTTTCGTTGATCTGTTGGTTTTTATGAATATGAGGCGCCTTTTGCCTGTCACAGATGAGGTGAAAGTAGTAATAATAGGGTGCTTTAGTATGAGTTGTGACAAAAAGCATAAGCAGTCAAAAATACGCTCCCTCCATGTTAGATGAATTGTTGCATAATTATCCTACCTTTTTTGGGTTTATTTAATGATAAATTAACTTTATAATTGGCCATCCGAACAATAATCTCTTTTCGGTATGGTCTTTGTCAGTATTATTTCGTTCAAATGTGACAAAATTCCGAACACCTCCCACCGCGCATTCAAACAGTCTCTTCCCCAACCGACGTTTGAATCCCATTCCCCCCTCAATAAATAAGGATTTTATAACCATTTAAATTCATATTCCATGAAGATGCTTGCCAAATTCCGGAAAAGCGGGTCGTTCAAGGTACTTTCCGAGAAGGATCAACTTCGATTAAAAGGAGGTAGGGGGAAATCTAGATCAGGCGGTGGTTCTGAGCCACCTCCACCACCAGAAGGTGGCGGTGACGATGCCGGTGGTCTGTAGACCCTTATCATTGAAGTATTTGAACATTGCCATCGAACCGATTGGCAATGTTCAACTTCAAAATTGAAAGATTATTTGAAAGAATGAAACGATGTTCCTGAAAAAATTACAAGTCTTACTGTTGTTGTTGCTTCCTAGCCTTTATGGGCTGGCAGCAGTCAACGTCGATAGTTTGCAAGTGCTTCTAACGCAGTATCAGGCCAAGGCAGAGGGAGAGAAGATTTACAGCACCGCAAAGTCCATCGGAAAGCAGTATGTACATGATGGTGAATACATTAAAGCAATCGCATATTTCAACATTGCACTGAAACAGTCTACTCTCAATAAAGATGTTTTGAAAATGGCCGATGACATTTACGAGATCGGCATGTCTTACTACAAAGACAATAACAACGACAAAGCACTCGAATACTTGACCCGCCTGACTACCAAAGAGTTTTCTTCACTAGAACAAAGCAAAAAAGCCAAGATATTTTCCAGAATCTCACTGGTACACCAATCTGCAGGCGACTACAAGTCTGCCTTCGATCAGCAATTGCGTTCCCTACAAATACGGGAAATCACCAATGATTCTGTGGGCATTACCAAGTCACTATACGATCTGGGGTCCATCTTCTTCTACCAGGGCAGTTATTCCTCTGCCTTGGAAAACTACATCCAATCCCTGGAAATTTCCAAAAAAATCAACAATCAACAGCTGGTATTCAATTGTTTTGCCGCCATCGGCAGTTCGTACGAACACCTAGGTAAATACGATGAATCGCTGGATTATAATATCAAGGCCATGGAATTGGCCTCTACTTTGAAATACAGAGCCGGAATTGCCTATGCAGCACACAATATCGGTTCCACCTATATTTTGAAAGGCGAATACAAAAAGGCGCTCAACTACTTGGAGCAGGCTCTTAAAATACAAAGAGAACTGAACGACAGTCGGGGCCAAGCCATTTCTCTTCGGACGATGGCCATGTTTTACATTCGTTCCAAAAGACCAAAAGAGGCTATTTACTATCTGGATCGCGCTCTGGAGTTTTCCAAAGAAATCAACTCCAAGAGCCGAATACTCGAAATTTACCACTACTACGCTTCTGCGTATCGCGCACTCGGAAATTACAAGAAAGCATCGGATTACCTGGAGGAGTATGTGAAAGAGAAAAACGCACAGATGAATGAGATGACGCTACGGGAAATGGGGCAGAAGAAGTCTCATTATGAGATTCAGAAGAAGGAACACGAGATCAACATGCTGAAAAACGAAAAGGAGTTGCTGGAAAAAGATCAGCAAATCCAGGATATGTACAAGTATATTTTGCTCATCGCGGCTCTGTTTTTACTGGTGCTACTGACCATGTTTTACAGCCGCTACCTGGTACAGAAGAAGTCTAATTTGCTACTAGAAGAGAAGAACAACCAGATTCGTCTGCAAAACGAACAGCTGGAATTGGCCAACCAAAAACAGGCCGATACCAATAGCTTGTTGGAAGAGAAAAACGAACTGCTGAAACAAATGAATGAAAAGGTAAAGCAGCAAAATGAAAAGCTCGAGGATTCCAACGAAGACCTCAAGCAGTTTGCTTATGTTGCTTCACACGATTTGAAAGAGCCGCTTCGAATGATCGGCTCCTACACTTCGTTGCTCAAGCGACGTTACAACGATATGTTCGATGACAATGCCACAGAGTTTATGGGCTACATCACGGATGCTGTCGGAAGGATGGAAACACTTTTGACAGACTTGTTGACCTACTCGCGACTCAACACACAACAACAGCCACATGAGTGGATGGAATCTAAGGATATTGTAGATATTGTCCTGGCGAATCTGCGATTGAAAATACACGAGCAGAAAGTAGAAATCAATGTCAATCGGGATGACTTGCCAAAAATCAAAGGGGCTCGTACCCAACTGGTTCAGTTGTTCCAAAACCTGGTGAGCAATGCCATCAAATTTACAAAGGAGGAAAGCCCACTGGTGACGATTGATTGCCAACAGCAGGAAGAAGAATTCATCTTTTCCATCTCCGATAACGGGATCGGAATTTCAGAAGAGAATAAGACGAAGATTTTTGAAATGTTCCGCCGCCTACACAGCCGGCAAGAGTACGAAGGAAGTGGTATCGGTTTATCGACTTGCCGTAAGATTGTTGACAAACACAGAGGACGGATTTGGGTCGAATCCGAATTGGGTAAGGGGAGTACCTTCTTTTTTTCCATACCCAAAGAGAAGGTCAATCCACAGCAGCAAGAGCGCGAAATGCAGCGGCAACGCAGCATGAATCTCGTGGCCTAGGCTGCTCAAATGGCGCTCTTTTTAGCGCTTAATTTGTTCTTTCAATTGTTTGGCTGCCAGTGCATAGCCACCGTCAGCACCATCGATAAAATGCACCTCTCTTTTGCTGCCCTCGTGCAGCAAACAAGTCATGATCGCTCGATCTGAAATATGCATACCATAATAAATTCGTCCTTGCTGATACAGACTTTCCAAAAACTCCTTCCACTTCAGCCGCTGCTTGGGGTCCAAATTGACGACAAACTTGAGGCTGCCATCAAATTTTTTGTAGTCCGAGGATAAAATCTGATACGATTTCAACTTATTCAATTGATACCAGCCAGCTTGGATGGGAAGACTCAATTTGAGCGCAGCACTGGTAATGATCGATTGAAGTTTGGCTTTCCAAAGCATCCACTGGAAGTCCTTGCCCGATTTCTTGCCGCTCAATATAAGTGCTTCTTTGGAATGATAATCCTTCGACTGAGAAATCTGCAATTGCTCTGCAGACACAGGATGGTAGTCCTGCTCACGACCAAAGACCTTGTCGATATTGTCGAGTACCTCTTGTAGACTTTTGTAATCCGCCGCCGCATTCCCTGCCCGGAACTTGATGATGACCGAAACCGTCTCACCACGGCTACTTGGGATGTCTTTCCAACGACAGGTAAATCCCGTAAAATCTGCAACGATGCTTTCCTCTTTTTTCGAGTAGACGAGATAAGGATTGTGGGGCTTGGAATCTTTTACCAACTTTTCTGCATGGCCAGTACCGCTTCCGCTGATGATGGCCTGCTCGTAATAGGCAGAGAGTTGGTGTTTGGCCACAAAGATTGGATGGCCCGCCTTGCGCAGCTCAGACATTGGCACCAGGCCAACCCGCAGCTTCAGATCAAAGAAGGCCAGCACTTTTTTGGATACGTCGTACAAAACATCAGAGATCATCTCCTTGTGCCGGTTGGGAATCAGGCAGTTGATGCCATCTCCGCCAAAGACGAACGGGTAGTCCATTCCCTTGGAGGCATTTGCAATCGCCATGGCCGCCAAAGCACCAGCGGTATTGACATCTTTGTACTTACCTTGCTCAATGGCTTGGGTGGAATTGACGACATCTGTAATGGCGACCCACCAATCGTCTGGCAGTGCTTGGTGGGTGGCAGGATTGAGGACATCGCTGAAAACAGCCGTCGATGGCAAATTCTGGTAAAAACTGTAGGTATCTTGAGCAATTTTCATCAAGGTGAATGGATTGATTGAGTTGGCTGGTCAAAGATAGAAAATGAGGGCTGAAGCAAGAAATTCGATGGCTTTTGAAAAATCATCCGGACAATTCCCGGACTTTGGTTATGACCAACTTAGTGAGGCCAAGTATTATTTCCTCAAAACAGATCGCTTATTTCTAAACAACTTGCATGCTTTAGAAGTTGAACCGTGGGATAGCAGCAAACTTTTTCTATGGATTTACTCCTCTTTAATCAAAACGGTATTTATTGTCCCCAGGCAGATGTTTACATTGACCCCTGGAGACCAGTGGATCGCGCGCTGATTACACACGGGCATTCGGATCACTCTCGTTATGGCCACAAAGCTTACTTGTGTACTGAGTCGGCCGCACCTGTCATTCGCCATCGCCTTGGCAGCATCAAGCTGCAAACCATCAAATATGGGCAAACCATCCAGGTAAATGGTGTAGATTTTTCCTTTCATCCTGCCGGACACATATTGGGTTCTGCTCAAATTAGGGTGGCTTACAAGGGTGAGGTCTGGGTGGCCTCTGGAGACTACAAGCTGGAAAACGATGGTTTGGCAGAAGCCTTTGAGTCGGTAAAATGTCATACCTACATCACAGAGTCGACCTTTGGATTACCCGTCTATAAATGGTCGGATCAACAGGAGATATTCGACCAGATCAACGCCTGGTGGCAAGAATGTCGCGACATGGGGAAGATTGCTGTCCTGAGCGGTTATTCCTTGGGAAAAGCCCAGCGCATCATTCAGGGATTAGACCCATCCATCGGCCCGATATTTACCCATACGGCCGTTGAAAACATCAATCGAATTGTACGCGCTCAAGGCATTTCGCTCCATGAAACGACCCAAGTAACGCCCAAAATGGAGAAATCGGCCTTCAAGGGGGGCATCATCGTGGCACCGCCTTCGTCTGTGAATTCTCCCTGGATTAAGCGCTTTCCAAAACACTCTTTGGGCCTGGCGTCCGGCTGGATGCAATTGCGGGGTGCCAGAAGGAGAAGAGCTGCAGACCGAGGCTTCATACTTTCCGACCATGCCGACTGGATTGATCTGAACAGAGCCATTCAAGCAACGGAGGCCGAAAGGGTATTCGTTACTCATGGCTACACCAATATTTTTGCCCGCTGGTTGACCGAACAAGGCTACCAGGCCGAGGCCGTCGAAACAAGGTTTGTGGGCGAGTTGACCGAAATTGGTGAAACAACTGAAGAAACCGACAAAGCCGTAGAATAGATGAAAGAATTTGCACAGCTTTTCCGGGCGTTGGACCAAACGACCAAAATTAATCCCAAAGTGGAGGCACTGGCCAACTATTTTGGGCGAGTGACCGATCGGGATAAGTTGTGGACGATCGCCATTTTATCTCATCGCCGTCCGCCTAGAAGTGTGAAAACCAGCCAAATGCGCCATTGGGCTGCCGAGGAAGGTAATGTGCCTTTGTGGTTGTTTGAAGAATCCTATCACATCGTGGGCGATTTGGCCGAGACGATTGCCAACATCCTGCCGCCTCCCGAAGGAGAAAACGAATTCGCCCTCTCTTATTGGATCGATTACATCATCGACCTCAAAGGCAAGCCCGAAGAAGAACAACGCATGCTTTTGCTGGATGCCTGGCGTACCATGGATTATGCAGAGCGTTTTGTATTCAACAAGCTGATAACCGGTGGTTTTCGAATGGGTGTTTCTCAAAAGCTCATGGTTCGAGCTTTGTCAAAATATACCAACTTAGATGAAAACATCCTCATGCACCGCCTCATGGGGAATTGGGACCCTGCCACAGACGACTTTGAACACCTGTTGCTTGCCGACAACCCCAAAGACGATTTATCTCGACCTTATCCGTTCTATTTGGCCTATGCCTTGGAAGGGGAGCCCGATGCGCTAGGGGCCATTTCTGAATGGCAAGCAGAACGCAAGTGGGACGGCATCCGTGGGCAGTTGATCGTCCGCGAAGGAGAATTGTTCGTATGGTCCCGAGGGGAGGAACTGGTAACGGATAAATTCCCAGAATATGAACCGCTGCGCAGCTCACTGCCAAATGGAACGGTGCTAGACGGAGAAATTCTAGCCTTCAAAGATGGAGAGGTCTTGAGTTTCAATGTACTACAGACACGGATTGGCCGAAAAAATGTGAGCAAGAAGATTTTACAAACGGCACCGGTGATTTTAATGGCCTACGATATTTTGGAATACGGCGGAGAAGATTTGCGGGAAAAGACCCTGAAAGAACGGCGAGCATTGCTGGAACAGTTGGTGGACACTCTCCCGGAAGGCAGCCCCTTGCGGCTATCTGAAAAACTGAAGGTCGACAACTGGGCGGCGCTGGCCCAGGAACGCGAGCAATCCCGCGCCTTCAAAAGTGAGGGACTCATGCTGAAGAAGCTTTCTTCGACCTATCAGGCTGGCCGTAAAAAGGGCGATTGGTGGAAGTGGAAAGTCGATCCGCTGACCATTGATGCGGTAATGATTTATGCCCAGCGTGGACATGGCCGCCGCGCCAACCTCTACACGGATTATACCTTCGCTGTTTGGAAAGAAGACCAACTGGTACCATTTGCCAAGGCTTATTCAGGACTGACAGATGCGGAAATCCGCCAAGTGGATGCCTTCGTCAAGCGAAATACGCGAGAGCGATTCGGGCCGGTGCGGAGTGTCAATCCGGAATTGGTTTTTGAGCTGGGCTTCGAAGGAATCAATGCCAGTAGCCGCCACAAATCAGGGGTGGCACTGCGTTTCCCACGCATCTTGCGCTGGCGAAAAGACAAACCCAAGGAAGAGGCCAATACATTGGATGATTTAAAAGCATTATTAAAGATATATGGCGATCAGTAAGACCAATACAAAGAGTCGGACCCTGGCAGCCCGCAAGTGGTTTCGTTCGCTGGGCTGGAAGCCTTTTCCCTATCAGGAGGAGACCTGGTCGGCCTATTTGGATGGAAAAAATGGCATCGTCAATGCGCCCACGGGCAGCGGTAAGACTTACTCACTGCTTTTACCCATTATGCTGGATGCGCTACTGACGGGCGATACCAAGGGTTTGCAGGCCATATGGATAACACCCATTCGGGCGCTGGCCAAGGAAATACAAGGCTCTGCCCAGCGGGCTGCGGACGGGCTTGGGTTGAATTGGGATGTGGCCATCCGCAGTGGGGACACTTCTGAAAAAGAGCGCCGCCGAATCCGTAAAAAGGCACCAAATATCCTCATCACGACTCCAGAGAGCCTCCATCTATTGTTAGCTACTCGCTCTTATCCCGATTATTTCAAGCAGCTCAAGGTCGTCGTTACGGATGAATGGCATGAGCTGGTAGGGACGAAAAGAGGGGTACAAATGGAATTGGCCTTATCGCGCCTCAAAGGCTTGCTGCCCCAACTGCGGGTCTGGGGCATCTCTGCTACTGTCGGCAACATGGATGAAGCCCTGGAAGTATTGCTGGGAGGGAGCATGGCAGACAATAGGCATTGCATCATCCGGGCGGCCATCGAGAAAAAAATAGAGGTATATTCTGTGTTGCCAGATGAAATTGAGCGCTTCCCCTGGGCGGGCCATCTGGGCATTAAACTGCTGGACAAGGTCATTCCGCTCATTCAGCAGGGAGAAAGTACCCTGGTTTTTACCAATACTCGGGCGCAGTGCGAGATATGGTATCAAAACATCCTGGATGTAGCGCCGGATTTGGCGGGCGTCATTGCGATGCACCACAGCTCCATCAGTCGGGAGCTGAGGGATTGGGTAGAACAAGCTTTGCATGAAGGTACTCTGAAGGCTGTGGTATGCACATCGAGCCTCGATCTAGGGGTTGATTTTCGGCCAGTTGAAAACATTGTCCAAATTGGTGGTCCGAAGGGTGTTTCGCGATTTGTGCAGCGGGCCGGTAGGAGTGGACATCAGCCGGGGGCAGTGAGTAAAATCCATTTTGTGCCGACGCATTTGTTGGAGTTGATTGAAGCGGCTGCTTTGAGAGAGGCGGTGGGGGCAAAGGTCTTTGAGAATCGACTGCCCCACATTCGTTGCTTTGATGTACTGGTACAATACCTGGTCAGCCTTTCGGTCAGCGAAGGTTTTCAGCCGGAGGAGATTTTCGAGGAGGTGAAGTCGACCTTTTGCTACAGCAGCATGTCCCAAGCCGAATGGC
>JBCCSZ010000274.1:0-10636 GCA_039199225.1 Bacteroidota bacterium | reverse complement strand
TGTTTTTTCAAAGCGTATGCAGTGCGGGGAAAGGGCGCCAGGGCCTCATCCCGTAAGCTGGGTCCGTTGCCAATGGCCTCCTGATAGGGGTATTCCGGTAGCCAATTAGAGGGTAACTCCATCTCGTCTAGTGGATAGCGATCGATGTATTCCTGCGGTGACTGCCGGGGGTCGTGCGGAGCATTGAAAGCGACATACATAAAAAATGGATTGCTGGATTGCTTGGCCTGCTGCAAAAAAGATACAGCGTCGTCTCGCAGCACCTCACTCCAATGTTGCCCTCCTTCCCAGAAGCCTCCAAAGGCACTGTCGCTTGGCGACCAAGAGTCGTCCGTTTCATTCAAAGGGCGGTTGTAGCCCACCGGCATTACGTCGGCTGCCTTCACCTTTTTGCCATCGACCTCCTCGGCAAAACGGCGCACCATCGTCTCGTGATCCCATTGGTCCCCTGGCATACCCGGACGGACGTGCGACACCTGCTGAAAGACTTTTGCTGCCGGGGCATCTACGTGCCACTTGCCGCTCATGTAGGTGTCATAACCTTGTTGCTCCATCAGCTTCCCCCAACTCTGGGCTAGGGCCAGACTGTCGCCCTGCTGCCATCCCTGCCGAAAGCGATTGGCGCGCCACAGAGAACGCCCCGAAACAATCATAGCTCTGGACGCCAGACAGACTGCCCCGTTCCAGGCCCCCATATTGTAAGCATGGGTGAAGGTTGTACCATTGCCAATCAGTCGATCCATATTGGGCGTTTGGATAGCGGTATTGCCCAGTGCATGTACAGCCCGATAGGTCTGATCGTCGGTAAAAAGAAAAAGGATGTTGGGAGGCTTTGGTGCTTGTGGGTTTTTATTTACGTCCTCGGAGGGGGCGCCACAGGCAAGTAGCAGCAACAATAAAAGACAGGGGGAAAATTTCATATTGCTTTTAGCTTTTCGTCTTATTCACTTATAAAATCATCTCTTCTCAGCGTGTCAATCAAATTAACACAGGTGGTGGCAAGGACATTTTCTTCTCTTTGAGATTCCATTCGGGAAATGATGCCATTTGTCATGTCCCTTGTAATTTTATTCTTTCTAAATTTTAGTACGACGAGTTGATTGTACACCTCAGAAGTCGTTTTAATTTTTACCATTAATTCTTTCAAAAACTTATCGATTCCAAAATCCATTATGATGTACTTGTACTCAAGCTTGATGGACTTAAATTCGTCTACATCTTGGTCTTGCACTTCCGTTTTTGCTGCCAGCGCATTTTGGAGATCGCCCACTTTATTTTCCAATTTCTTCTTTTCCAGCTTTAGTTCCGAGATTTGTTGTTTGGTCGAATCGATATAGGATTGCTGGGAAATGATGAGTTTTCTATTTTGCAAGGTTCCGATGAGCGTCAACAACTGCAAGATTTCTTTTTCTTTCAGAATTCTGAGGGAATCGATGTTGCTGATTTGATTGTCAATCGATTTTTTGAATATCCTAATGCTCATTTCCTCATCTAAGTCAATCCTATCATCTTCTTTGTATTCACCTAGTTTTTCATCGATCAATTTTAACAGCATTTCCGTTAGGCTGTTGACGTTATCCAGTTGATCTTCGTCCATGGTTATTCGTATTTTTAGGACCAGACTATAAGGCTGTAGTTTAGTCGTAGATGATCTTAATCCGCAGACAAAATAATTTTCTCGGCAGCTAGGATTTGGTTTTCTACCCGCACCTGCAAGATGTAGAGACCAAAGGCCGTATTTTGGAGTGTTAGCTTGACGTTGTCTCCATTGGACACACCACTCATTACTTCCCGGCCATTGCTATCGGTCAGTGTGTAGCTGAAGGTTTGGGAGGTGGGAAATTCTCGTTGGATGTAAACGGTATTGGAAAGTGGATCCACAGAGATTTGAAAACGCTCGTCCTGTTTTTGAAGCTGCCCGCTGGAAGTGGTAGTGTTGACTTGGCGCATCCATTCAATGCCACCAGGTAAAAGTAGGTTGTTGTCAAAATCAAAAAAGGCAGCATGTTCCTGGTGAGAACCCTGGCCCCATTGCGTAAAGCAGCCAGTAGACACCCAGCAAGGTTCCCAATAAAGTAAGCCCAGGCCACCACTGGCTCGAATTTCCTTGGCCAAATCCACCAGCCAATCGCGTTGCTGCATAGGACTGACCGGCTGGTAGGATGGATGGCTTTCACTGATGATGTTGTTGGCATTGTCATTTGACTCATTGGTCCAGATGTAGCCCGTTTCTACCACCAATACCTCTTTGCCTGGATATGCTTGTTGAAGTTCCTCGATGACACGGCCAACGTCCGCTATGTCCGAGGGTTTGTGCCAAGCCCAGTAGTAAGACAAACCTATGATGTCAAAATCCTGTACGCCATTGTCTGTAAAAGCCTTCACCAGCCAATCCGCATTTTCTGGTCCTGCCAAGTGAAGGACCGTTTGAATGTCCTTGCCAGAAGCCCGTTCAAAATCATTGACAGCATCGATGGCCCGATTGAACAGGGCGGCGTTGCGCGGCCAGTCCAAAGTCCAAACTTCGTTGTCTTCCGGAGAAAGCAATATGCCTTTGTTGGTTTCATTGCCGATCTGGATGAATCCTGGCAGTAGGTTTTCGCGATCTAGCTCGCTAAGGGTCGAAAAAAGGTAGTTGTAGAGGGAGTCTTTCAGGCTTTCGAGCTCATCAACCACGGGCAGCCATGCCTTTGGTGCCAACTGTCGGGATGGATCAGCCCAAGTATCCGACAAATGGAAATCCAGTAGCACCTCCATATCGGCCGATTTGGCCCTTGCAATGGATTTTTTCACATCCGCTAAATCACTGTAACGTTGGTTGGCATTCAGGGTATCGTACCAAGAAGGCGTGTGCCACAAACGAAAGCGCATCATGTTGCCATCGTAGGCTTTGAAGAGTTCATAAGGGTCTCTGGCTTCACCATTTTCATAGTAAACAGCACCACAGTCCTCCATTTCATTGACATAGGAGAAGTCGGCTCCTGCGTAGAAAACTTGACCAAAGAGTTTTGTGCCGCCCGCTGATAAAGACAGGATGATGAACGAAGCAATAAGGGTTCGAAGGAAAATACTTTTCATTCCATGAATATAAGCAGTTAGCTACAAAAGATGTGTATTTGCGGCAAACAAGAAATTTAATGCTCAGAAATATTTTTTGGCGGCAACTTACCCGATCAATAAACCACGGTTATAGAACCCGTTTTTTGAATCAGTCGCCCATCGATCAGCCGAACGTTGAATACATAGAGGTAGACACCTGTCAAGACAAACTCGTCCTGATTGCGCCCATCCCATCCCAATTGCTCAATGTTCGGTTGAAAGTTCTTACCCTCATACATCAGCCCACCCCATCGGTCGTATATCGCCATGGATTCGATCTCGCTGACAGCTTGAGCATAAGAAAACAACTGAAAATAGTCATTGATCCCATCGCCATTTGGAGAAAATACGTTGGGAATAAAAATATTGACTTCGTTGGCATTTACAAAAACATTGAGGGTATCGGTGGCAATACACCCACCGGCATTTTCCGCCGTAACCACATAGCTAATGTTGGTAGCTCCCGTAGCTCGATTCAGCAGACAATCGCTGCATTCCAAAAAATCCGCCGGACTCCAGCTCACAGCAAAAGGCGCTTCGCTCCCATTCACTCGGATGTTGCGGGAGACCTCCCCAAATTCCAATGTGATGTCATTTCCTACATTGATAAAAAAGGCATTGGGAACATTTAGGGTTGCAGTAGCCACTGCCGAACATTGGTAGCGATCCAAAATTTCAACCAGATAAGTACCCTCCCCCAAGCCATTGAAAGGCGGCCCACTCACTTCTTCACCTTCCAAGAGATAGGTCAAGGGCGGTCTGTCGCCAGAAAGATCAACCACCTCTATCGAACCAGTTTCATCGCCAACACAGGCCGGGTCTGTTTCCAATAGATCAAAGCTGAGGTCATTGCCAATAATCGCCAGGTCGAGCGTGACGATGCTGTCGCAACCTCTCTGGGAGACAAAGTCGCCAACATAGGTTCCCGGACTTGTCAGTATATCTTCCCCAAAACGGTAGGGCGTCGCCTCGCAGATGGTATCTTTTAGGCTGTATTCCAGTGGCAACACTTCTATTTTGATCACATCCGAAATGATGCGGCATTTAAAGTTGTCGAGATTGACAACGCTCGTTGCAGACAGATAGCGATAGAAGTAGCTTCCTGGATCAAAATTGTCATGAAAAAATACATTATCGGTTTGCCCGGGAATGCTGGTCCAGTTGATCCCATCGAGGCTGATTTGCCATTGAATGGAAAAACTTTCAACATTGATATCAGCCGTAATGGAAGCGGGTTCGTTGTCGCTTTCGCAGAGAAAAATGGTTCTATCGGTATCGATAAAAGCGGAAGGACCACAGGCGCGGAAGGAAATATTGTCCAATCCCAAATCATTGCCGATGCCACCAGGTGCGTTGTTGCGCAGCGTCAAGGTCAGTTCCGTCTGGCCAGGCTCGGTTCGAAAGGTAAAGCCATAAGTAATCCAATCATCGGTTTGAGGGATGTCGCCTGTTGAAAATTGGAGGTCTCCGTTCAAGAGAAAAGATACATTGGGCCTGATGTGGCCATTCATATTACTGCGAATGAGGTTGATGATGTCGGCAGAAAACTCGTAGTCGGTGTCCCCACACAAATTATCGATGGTTTGCTCAAAGAATATTCCTGGTGAGAAACTGGCATTGACAATCATCATATAACCAAAAGGGTCGTTACTATTGTCCTGGATGCGCAGCCAGGAAGGCCACAAGTCCTGCCAATTCATAGTCGAATTGGTAACGGTGTAAAAGCCATCGTTTGGGGGTACATTGACCGTGTAAGTGTAACCAGGAGCGATGTTTGGATTGGGCAGTAAAATGTTGGGTTGGCCGGAGCCGAAATTACCCTCTGTGAAAATATTATCACCTAGGTTGCCCTCACAAAGCTCTTGCGCAGAAGCATTACAAGCAAAAAGAAGTAATACAAGAAAGTATGGCTTGACATCCATGATCTGTTTCATATGCTAAATTTAAGGGATTCCTTGTATATATACCAGATACATGGAGTCCATTGAAAGTTGTATTAGCAAAAAAACCGATGTCTTGTATGTTTCTAACGCTTATCAAGATACTCATAAATCTTTTGTAAGATGCTGATGAGGGATAACAAGATGTAGAAGATGTCTTGGTAAAAGCATATGGTAAATATCAAATGCCTCCACCTAAGTGTTTAAACAAAATTGCTTACGTAAGAACTTCATTCGGTAAAAATGGCTAAGTAACTGAATACCTCCTCTGCCAATTTATCTTTGTTTAGCCCCAAGATACGCAGTAAGTAGAAATCACACCATTGGTTCAAAGTTTAATTGGCGTAGTGAATATTCCCGAAGACTTCAATGTGAGAGATGAGTACACCAAACACCTAATGGAGAAATACAAACGAAGAAATTATTTATAGATACCAAAGAGTTTTGCCCAAAAATCTGAGAAAATTATCTGCAACCTCTATCTAGCCGTCACCCCACCCCAGCACAGATATTTGATCTCCAAGTATTCCTCTATGCCATATTTGGAACCTTCCCGCCCCATACCGCTGTGCTTCACGCCTCCAAAAGGAGCAGCAACCGTCGAAATGGCCCCCGTATTGATCCCGACCATACCGTATTCCAAGGCTTCGGCAACGCGCCAGATGCGGGCATAATCCCTTCCATAAAAATAAGCGGCCAAGCCATATTCCGTATCATTGGCCAGGCGAATCACTTCCTCCTCGGTTTCAAAGGAAAAGACCGGAGCAACAGGCCCGAATATCTCTTCCCGAAAAATTTGCATGCGGTCTGTGACCTTTGACAAAACCGTGGGCTCATAAAAATGGCCGACTTCTGTGTCGATGACCTTGCCGCCAGTAAGTGCCAACGCACCCTGGGAAGTAGCCTCTTTAACCAAGCGATCGACTTTGCTCAAAGCAGCTCCATTGATGAGCGGCCCGACCTGGCTGGACGACTCCAAGCCCGATCCAACCTTTTGACGCCGAACAGCTTCCTGGAATTTTTCGGTAAAAGCATCGTAGATGGACGCGTGTACAAAAAAGCGATTGGCGCAAATACACGTCTGACCTGAATTGCGATATTTTGAAGTCATCGCACCTTTGACCGCCTCGTCCAGATCGGCATCTTCGAAGACAATGAAGGGCGCATTGCCCCCCAATTCTAAAGAAACCTTCTTGACGCTGGGTGCACACTTTTCCAGCAGGATTTTTCCGACTCGGGTCGAACCGGTGAAGGACAGCTTGCGAACCAGAGGGTTGGAGGTCAGTTCGTCGCCTACCGGAGCAGGGTCCTTGGCCGTTACGACATTCAGCACACCCGGTGGAAAGCCAGCTTCTTCGGCCAAGGCCACCAGGGCCAGTGCAGACAAAGGCGTTTCGTCTGAAGGCTTAATCACAACCGTGCAACCCGCCGCAAGGGCTGGTGCTACCTTTCGGGTAATCATCGCAGAAGGAAAGTTCCAAGGTGTAATGGCACCCACCACACCGATGGGCTGCTTGATGGCCATCACCCGCTTGTCGGCCATATGCCCGGGGATGACATCGCCATAAACGCGGCGAGCCTCTTCAGCAAACCACTCAACGAAGGAGGCACCATAGGCGATTTCGCCCTTCGCCTCGGCCAAGGGCTTTCCTTGCTCTGTGGTGAGCAAAAGGGCCAGGTCATTTCGATGGGCCAGTTGCAGCTCAAACCACTTTTTCAAAATCCGAGCTCGCTTGGTAGCGGTTTTGCTTCGCCAGCCTTCAAAAGCCTTGTGGGCAGCATCGATGGCTTGTCGCGTCTCTTCAGCTCCCATATCAGGAACAGAACCTACGATGGAAAAATCAAAAGGATTGACCACCTCGAAGGTAGCGCCGTTAGCAGCATCGGTCCATTCGCCGTTGATGTAAGATTGGTTGCGAAGAAGAGAAGGGTTCTTTAGGGCTATTTCTGTTGTGATACTCATTGAAGACTGGATTATTTTTATTTCCAAACGATGATTTTTTCCACTATCCGCTGCCGAGATTTCACTGCGACTACTTCGAACCAGTAAATGCCAGCGGGCCAACTCGACAGGTCGATGCGTCCATCAACAACCGATGATTTGAGTTGTTGGCCTCGGGCGTCGTACAGCGTCCACTGCAAATTGGTAGGGACGTTCGTTTGTACAAACAAATAGTCTCTGGTTGGGTTGGGAAATATTTGCAATATTTTGTCGCCCAGCTCATGCGTGGCAGTCATCAAATCTGTTCCGTTACAATCTTCATCGATATCGTTGTTTGGAATTTCTTCGGCATCGGGATTAATGTTTGGATCTTCATCGTCGCAATCCAACATGTTATCCGAATAACCTTCCAGTCGTTCACATGCTTGGATGGATATGTCAGGCGTTCCGAAGCCGTCGCGGTCTTGGTCTAAAAAGTAAGTAGCCAAAAATGGATTCTCTGCCATAAAAATGCCCGTTTGAACGCCCTGGCTGGTATTGTAGTAGGTGCCACTGGCAGATTTTTCCAAGCGGAGCGATTTCAATTGGTATTCGTAATTTCGATTGGGCATTTGACAGGCATCAACATAAAAAGTATCGCGCAGTTCCTCTTCCAAAAGCTCCCACTCGCCATCGTCGATTTTGCGATAGAGCAAGTAGCCCAAGTCTGCATCCGGACTGGGAAGCCAATCCAGGCGAATGTCACCACTGTCAATTTGCACACTCAAATCTCGGATGGGTTTAACGGGATGTAAGCGCAGCGTGGGATCACCCATCAGGGCAATGTGGGTAGAATGTCCTCCAAAGCCGGTGCTGTAAATAGAGCCTCTTGCATTTTGTGTCAGCTTTGTGCAATAGCCAAGATGCTGCCCTAGCGCCATGGGATAGAGATACCAAACAGGGCGGCCCGCCCAAGCATTGGCCAGAACATCGCCGCTGCCAAGAGCACCTCGAAGAAAGTTGTTTTGGGAATCCCAATCGCCAAAATAGCTGCCAAAGTTGAGGGTAAAGACGGTTTTGATGTCTTTGGCTACCCAAAGATTTTGGGTATTGCCAAGGCCGGACATACTAGTGTAAGACCCACCGCCGCAAGCGTAAGAACAGAGGTAGGCAGCTGTATCTAATGTGGTATCGTATTGACCATAAGAAACAGCCTCGGCACCAAACATCGGCACAAAATTGCGTAGGCCATTTTGACCAAAACCTTCGTCGAAATTTCGAAAATTGTTTTCAATCATCGCCCGACGAGGATAGTCTTTTTCACCAATTCGAAAAGCGTGATTTTTGTTCAAATATTTACGGGTCAGTTCGATTTCATCTTCTTCAAAGGCAGGCATATTGAAAAAATCCACCCGTCCAACTTCCAACTCTACATCCCCAGGAATGAGGCTCTGATCAAACTTTCCATCGCCAGGCACATTTTTATTCACCTCCCGACGAGGCGTTGTATTGTTGACAGATACATCGGTCCAAGTCCCGTCCATTTCTGCATAATACGAATCAGCCGACCAAGCGCCCTGGTGGTCATTGTGCGCATCATAGGCCGTATTTCCAGAATAGGGAACAGGTACTCGCCCCAGCAGTAAAACGGCCTGCGACCCAGGGTAGGTCTCTTCATGCCAATTGGTAATGCGTTCCTTGACCGCCACAACCGACTGTGACCTTTGGCTGTGCAGCGTATCCACCGTCCAGCCATCCAGCCGGATGTCCTCCGTCAATCGGGCAACCTCCATAGCCAATGGCATGGCCAGGGTATCGTCCAACACTAAAAGGAAACGCCCTCTTTCTTCCACGCGCCTCAGCGCCCGACTGATGGTTATGATGCCTATTCCCTCGCGGCCATTGTTGACATTTCTCTTCCGAATGTGGTATTCAAAAAGTCGCCCGACAGGCAGGGGCTGCAGTTCAAAACTATCCGAAAGCGCTCCGACTGTTTCCACAGGGGTCAGACGAGTAGTGGGCTCCCTCGTAAGTAGGCTGATGTTGTAGGAAGAAACAGCGGTATCTGACGTCCAGCGCAGCTTGGCCTCTCCACTGCGTTCGTCGAGTTCCAAGCGGATGGGAACAGATTCTATTAAATCGGTTTGAACCTGTGCATAGAATCCACTTGCCCATAGCAGCAAACCAAATAGTAAGTATCCATTTTTCATAGGCTTTTACATTGCGTGTGATGAACTATTCAAACAAGATAGCTAAAAGCAAATTCTTTTTTACACTTCGTCAACTTATTCAGTGGCAGGGACCATCTTGTAGGTGGCAGGTACTTATCAAAAAGTCTTTCATTGGTAGATTTGCTGCAAACGCACAATTGTGCTGGATTAAGTCGGACTGTAGGATAACAACTTAAGATTTTAGTAAAATATATAATTTTCCCTATATTGATTGCACAATGCAAAATCTATGACTAGAAGAGACATTTTGAAGTATACGGCTTACGCAACCGGAGCCGTTGTTGCAACCCCCTTGTTGACCTCCCTGCTCTCTGGCTGTCAAGCCGACGGTGGCCCTACGGTGGATGAATCTTACCAGGCGCACTTCTTCGGCGAAGAAGACATGAAGCTGCTTACAGAATTGGTGGACATTATTCTACCAAAGACCGATAGCCCTGCGGCCTCGGAGGTTGGTGTACCAAAACTCATCGATTCAATGGTGGGAACAGTTTATCAACAAGCAGATAAAGCGTCCTATCAAAAAGGATTCGAAGCGCTGAAGCAAAGCATGGCCGATGCCTCGGATAAATCTGCTGTTGCCCAATCGCTCATCACAGATTCGGCTCAAAAAGAGACAGACGCTGGCAAGGCTTTTTTGCACCTGCGGCAACAGACCATAGCCTACTATCTATCAACAGAAGAAATCGGTAAAAATTACTTAAACTACCTTCCAATACCAGGTGAATACCAAGCTTGTATTGACCTCGCAGAAGTGGACGGAAAAGCTTGGGCCATATGAATTACAACAGCAAAGGAAAAGAATCGGTTACTTACGACGCCATCGTTATTGGTTCTGGTATCAGCGGTGGATTTTCAGCCATGGAGCTCTGCAAGAAAGGCTACAAAACCCTACTGCTGGAACGCGGCCGAATGGTCCAACACGGTAATTACCCAACGGCCAATTTGGACCCCTGGGACATTCCCAACCAAAATAAGGTAACAGCAGAAGAAATTGCCAAACATTATTTCAAACAAAATAGATTGGTCTGGTGGGTCCACGAAGACAACAAGCAGTGGATCAACAAGGACGATGAGTACCCATACGATGAAGTGGAACGTTTCGACTGGATACGAGGACATCACGTTGGTGGACGCTCCATTATGTGGGGACGCCATTGCTATCGTTGGAGCGATATTGATTTTGAAGCCAACCTGCGCGATGGCATCGCAGTAGACTGGCCCATTCGCTACAAGGACATCGAACCTTGGTACGATTACGCGGAGACATTCGTCGGTGTGAGTGGCCAAAAAGAGGGCTTGAAGCAAGTACCCGATGGAAAATTCCTCCCGCCATTTCAGCTCAACTGTGCCGAACAACACCTGCGCGAATCAGTTGGAAAAGCCTTCCCTGATCGCGTAGTGACGCCTGGCCGGGTAGCCAATCTCAGCCAATACAATCCGGACGT
>JBCCSZ010000273.1:0-10639 GCA_039199225.1 Bacteroidota bacterium | reverse complement strand
GGAAGATTTTTTGGTGGTATTGAATTTTTTGTGTCGTACTTTTCTGAAAATATTTTTTACTCATTTAAAATTTTATTTTGTATTTATTTTTCATTATTGACTATTGTCAATACTCAAAAGAGACTTGATTTTTAATGGAAGGGATGCTGATTAAATACTTTACTCGTCGGGAGGAATTTAGGGAATGGTTGGTGAATCATTTTGATAGGGAAGGGGAGATTTGGTTGTTGTATCCTAAAAAGGCTACAGGGAAAGCTCGAATTTTATACAACGATGCGGTGGAGGAGGCGTTGTGTTTTGGTTGGATCGATAGCATCATCAAGACTTTTGACGAGTGGCACAGTATGCAACGCTTCAGTAGGCGTCGGGCTGGGAGTCATTTTTCACAGGCGAATAAGGAGCGGCTTAGGTGGCTTTACGAAAGGGGACTTCTGCACCCTAGCATTTGCGACCAAGCCAAGGAAATTGTAGCTGAACCGTTTGTCTTTCCGGAGGATATTCTTGAAAGGGTAGGGGAAGATGCGCAGGCTTGGAAGCACTTTCAGCATCTATCGGATGCTTATAAGCGCATTCGAATTGCTTACATTGACAGTGCGCGAAAGCGTCCGGAAGAATTTCAAAAGCGCTTGCAAAACTTTATCAGCAAGACTCGCGAAAACAAGTTGATCCGGGGTTATGGGGGAATCGAAAAATATTACTGAACTGTACTGGTGGATGGCAAGAACAGTGGATGTCTTTTATTGCTTTTCGTCGGGTTTGTTCAGCTTGGCGTATTCCAATGCCTTCAACTCTAGGCGTTCTTCCACCTCTGATGTGTCCAAATCATTGACAAATGATTCCATTAAAAATAGGAAAGAGTTGATTTGCTTGCCAATGTTTTCGTAGTGGCGCTTGCTGTTGAAACTTCTACTCAACTCTAATGAGGGCTTATCCAAAAATTTCTCATCAGTGGACAGCAAAATAACGATGGTGCGTTTTCGGACATGGATGCGAACATCTCCCTGCTTTTGCATCAAGTGGCGTATGAAGGGAAACAGTGGCCCCAATTCATCCCTAAATTTTTGTTGATCTTGGGTATCGTACCAAAACCTGTATTTGTCGTTCTTTTGGTAGGTTCCGAAAAAGCGTTTCAGCAGGCCAACGCTACTTTGTATTTTGGAAGGTGGAAAAGACTTGTCTGGTATGATGAGCTCGAAGAGCATTCCTTTGAATTTGGTCGTGCTGGATTTACCACTTTGCTCTTCTAATTTTATTTCGGAAAGATAAAATTTAACATCGCCTAACTTTCCCCGAATGACATCCTCTTCATGGAATTTATTGGCAGAAACGAGTTCTGATCGCTCGACGATAGTTTTGACTCTGTTTTTGAATGGACTGTAGGTATATTCAATATTGGGATGATAAATGCCCATGAATTCTTTCAGTAAGATGGTCTTGACATCGGCTTTCAAGCCCTCGAAAGGAGCAAGTACTTTGTGGTAGTAGACGGAAAAAGAGAGGAGTGCCAGCGGTATTCCTGCGAAGAAGAGGAGGCTACCTGATGGGATGAGGGAGATGATCAAGGTGAAAAGTAAAATGGGCGTCAGGATGACTAAAGGCAATACCTTGTTCCTGGTTGCCAATACCTCTTCGCGCCTAGCGTCTAGCTCTTCAATTTTATCAAATACAGTCTTGCTTTTTTTCATGTAGGGTATCAGGGTTTATCAAAAGTCGTAGTGCTGCGACCGGATTGATTTTAGTTTTCTATTTTTGCTTGAGTCTTTCTATTTTCAAATAAAGCGCCGATTCAATTTATGGACCCAATATTTAAAAAATTAAACTTTAAAGATCAGAAAAAAGTTTTGGTGATACAACATCCAAACAGCTTTCAACCGCAGATTGATGCCATGCGGGCTTACACAGCATTTCATTTTCAGGAAAAAGAGCTGGATGCATTGAATTTTGCCATATTGTTTGTCACAAAGAAAGCAGAAATCGATGAATGGGCGCCGCGCATCGCTGCCAAAATGCAAGGAGACGCCCTACTTTGGTTTTGTTATCCAAAAGGCAGCTCCAAAAACTACAGCTGTGATTTTAATCGAGACAATGGCTGGAACACCCTCGGTGAGCTGGGTTGGGAGCCGGTCCGCATGGTTGCCATCGACAAGGATTGGAGTGCTTTGAGATTCCGAAAGGTGGCATTCATCAAAAAGATTACACGCTGGGCAACCATGGCTTTGACCAAGGAGGCCAAGCAGCGGACTAGTGGTCGGAGGGAAGAGTAGGAGGGGTATGTGTGATCGGTGATCTGTGATTTGGTGGTTTTGTGATTTGGTGATTGCCTTCAGGTCCATTGGATTATGGGCTGGAGGCAATCATTGGGCTGTTGGATGTAAGTTTTATTTTGAGAAATTGGCTTTGTCGATTTTTGTGTTGAAGCGGATGTTGGTCCAGTAGGTGGTAGTCCATTCTTTGCCTTCTAAAATGTCACCATCCCAGTTTGAAGCGATGTATACCCGGTCGGTTGGAATTTTGATGCCGTTGATGGTTTCGTATTTGACCTTCATCAGGTTGGGTTCTGTGACGCCAAATCCGATGACCGTAAAGAGGAATTGATCTACGAGCTTTGTGCGCTTGTTGATGTAAAGAACATAGGTATCTTGCGCGTCGCCTACCTTGTCGCCAAAGGTTACTTTTACCAAATCATATTCGCGGCCTTCGACCTTTTTGGAGCCTATATGCTCGAGATTGACACCTTCGTCTTGAAGCTTAAAGAACATGGTAAACCAGTAATAATTGGTCTTGCGCAGAAAGCGGGCTACACCATTGGCTTTTTCATCAGACGACAGTTTTCCGTCAAATTTTACCCAGGCATTTTGGCCATCGAAGCCCTCCAAGACCTTCCCGTTGGCGTCCAGCATGCTGTGTTTGCTGTAATCCCCTCTGGACAATTCCCCATCGAAAACATAGGTTTCCTTGCCGACGAGCGTAAGCGAATTATTGGGAGCGCGGTATTCGTAATCGTAGGTAACATTTCCGAGATTGTAAAAATGTTGCTTTCCACCCATGGCATCCATCACTTCTGCCACCAATTGATCGGCTTGCTGAGCGAAAAGAAAAGAAGTAGAGAAAATTAGCGTAAAGAGAGCAAAAGACTTTTTCATTGCGTGTGCTTTTAGAGATAAGGTAATGTATTTTAGGAACGATCGTTCCTGTATTTGACTTAGTAACATCTTTACCTTCTCAAAAGTTGGCACGAGAAGTAATTCTTTTATCGTATTTTAGCTGAGGCATAAAATAACCCAACACTTAATGGAAAAAGGATTACTAGAAAAAACCGGTAAGCCGTTGGCGCATTGGATAGAAATTGTGCAGGCTTCCGGCATCGAAAAGCACAAGGCCATTATCGACTTTTTGAAATCAGAACATGGCTTTACTTACGGCTTTGCCAATTTTGTAGCGCACAAATCCAAAAAATCGGATGCAGCTTCTCAGGAGGATGTGGATTTGATGGCTGCACAGTACAAAGGCAAGGAGTCCCTTCGACCGATTTGTGAGCAATTGGTTCAGGAAATTCTTCGTTTTGGCGACGACATCAGCCAAGTGCCTAAGAAAAACAGCTTGAGCATCATTCGCCAAAAGCAGTTTGCTTTGATCAAGCCGGCCACCAAAACCCGAATTGACCTGGGGCTAAAGATAAAAGGCAAAGAAACGACGGATCGGCTGGAAAACTCTGGTCCATTTGGGACGATGTGTACCCACCGGGTGCGCTTGACGAATGTGGAGCAGGTAGATACAGAATTGCTCGGGTGGCTCCGGGAAGCATATGAGCTGGCAGGCAAAAAATAAGACCACATCCCTCCTTTGAGAGATGGGGTCCTACGGAGAGCGTAAATACTGAATGCAACAGATTGATTTAAAAACAACCCGGAGTTTTTGCTGTACTACACATGTAAATTCGATGAACTCCGGGTGTTGTCAAAATCAGTACTGATAATACAAATGTACGCTCATCTAGGACCCGATTGGATAAACTAAACAATGTGGTAGTTTAATTGAAAGAACTGTTTGAATAAGGCTTTTTTTAGCCTTGCTTTTGGCTATTTTTCCGGAAGAATACTCTAGGATTGTTTAGTTTCTATGTTTCTGCTATCCACTTTACTCAATGATTTTTTCTCGAATGGCCTTGGCAATGACGCCGTGCAAGGTATTGGCATTTAGCTTGGCTCTGATGTTGCGCAAATGAAAATTGACCGCGTGAATGGTAATGGGCTTTTTGTCTTCGCCTCTGCTGATTAAATTGGCGACCTGCTTGATGGTATGATCTTGTGACAAGTGCATCAACACTTCGAGTTGACGGTTGCCTAGTTTGTAGGCGTGTCCCGTCGCGCCGCTCTGGTTGCGAATGCCCCTCAGAATAGATTGCATATGTCGGGGGCTTACATAGGTATCGCCGTTAACGACTTCATCGATGGCCTCCATCCAAGAAGCAATGTCGCGTTTGCCCAAATAAGCCATTGCACCTACTTCAAAGGAGCGTCGGATTTTCTCCCAGCGGACCTGATCGTTGTCGTTATCATCACCGACCAGCATGATCACTTTTTGTGCTTCGTATTTATTTCGTATTCGCCGGACAAGCTCAATTCCAAAATCGTGGGGTCTGTCGTATATGGCAAATGACAAGTCCATCAATATGACATCGGGACTGTGTTGTCCGATCTGCTGCAGCATGTACTCAATGTTGTACTCATCCTTCATCTTACTGATGCACTTGACCAGCTTGTATTTTTCTTCGTAGGGCTTAAAAATCTGCTTTAGAGAGCCGAGGTATTCTTCGCTATCATCGACCGCAACTATAGTGATCATAATCTTCGTTTTTTATTTTCTTTCGTTGCAAATCCATCTATAAGTAGTAAATGAAAGTGCAGTGGTTTGCAACTTAAATTCATTCTTTAATATTTATTCGCCTTCCGGAAATCTTGAGACATTGACTTTCACACTAAATCCCATACCTGGGCTGGAATCAAAAAATACAGTACCATTCAAGGCTTGGACCCGCTGATGAATATTATTCAAACCAGAGCGATCAATTTCATTTAAATTGCATCCATTGCCATCGTCCTGGATCAATAAGGTTAAGCCGTTTTCGTCGACAGAAAAATTGATGGAGGCGGTATTGCATTCTGCGTATTTGTGTATGTTTGAAAAAGCCTCCGTGATGATGGCTTCCAGATTGTGGCGTAGGTTGGCACTCATCAGAGAGTCTTCGACTTCATCCAAGTAGGAGTAGTTTTGCACTTCCATCATAGAAATCTCGATGGCGCGTTGGTGCATTTCTTCTACAAAAGACTTGAGCTTGGTAGGGCCGGGGTTTTGCTCATCCTCATAGCCAATTTGCGTCAAAATACGCCGGGCCATTCGCCTTATTTTTACGACGATATTGTAAGCGATTTGATTGTTTTTTAAAATGGGTAAATCCGCACTGATGTGGTTTTCGATGGTCCGCAAACCGTTCTTTACAATGTCGTGCCTCAACTGGTATAGCTGTTGGCTGAGCAAATTATTTTGTTTTTCGGCATCATAGCTTCGCTTTACTTTGAAATACAACAGGGTCGAAACAATGGCCAAGCTAATGGAAACAAAAATAAGGATCAAAAGTAATAAGTCCAGGCGCTTTTCCCTTTTTCGCTCCTGCTCCAATTCCTTCATAAGGTCTTCCCGCGCTTCAATCATATCGTAAAAAGGCGTAGTGATGGACTCTTCAGAATAGTGGTCTCTTGCGCTTTCATAAGCTTTCTGTGCGGCTGGGAAGTTTTGAGCTATCTCATGGCACTGCGCAATATTGACATACAGATTAGCGAGCGTGTAAGACTCGTCGGGAAGGCGACTGTAAATCTGCCGGGCATCCTCGAAGTGATTCAAGGCTTTTTGCGCCTGAGATAAATTGAGCTCTACCACACCGAGTCCCTCGTACATCTGTGCCAGCAAGGCACTGTCTATTTTTTCGGTAGACGTGTGGGCAACCAACTCTAAAGTTTTGTTGAAATAATCTCTGGCTTCTCGAAATTGGTTGGAATTAATAAAGCGTTTTCCAACGCCATATTTAAAGGTCAGATAAGCTGCCGTATCTTTGGAAGCTGCTAGTAGTGGCTCCACCATTTGACTGACCATCAAGGCAGAGTCGTAATGCTCTTTACTGTCATAAATGTTAGCGCGATTGATGAACACGCGATGCAAATAAGTTTGACACAAAGAGTCTTTTTTTCCGGTGAGTAAGGATTCTGCTTTTTTAGAATGCCGAAATGCTTGGTCGATGTCTTTTTGCAAACCCTCGTAGTAATATTGGTCGTCCAAGGCACCAACCATATTGTTCAAAACAGCTGCCGCACTACAGCTGTCGTTCAGGATTTCCAAGCGGATTCGATAAGCTTGCTCATAAGCCTTCAGTGCCTTTTGTGGTTTGCCTTTACTTTGCTCAGCCCGACCCAGTTGAACGAGGAGGCCAGCCTGTAGCTTATCGGGTAAATCATTGCGGTAGGTACTCAAAACAGAAGTTACCAATTGGATGGATTCGTCCAAGTTGTGTTGTTTTCTCAGAGAGTCTGCTTTGAAAAGAGCTGTTTCAAAAAAATCGACTTGTTGGGTAGTTTGTCCAACCAGCATTCCAGGAAAGATGAATATCAGCAGGACAACTAATTTGCCAAATTCCATAATGTAATTTATCTTCTTTGAACAGTTTGTAAAGCTAAACAATTAGCTACGAACTGCTTAAATCCTCTGATCAAATAAGTCACACTAAATTAAATCGAATTTTACGCTAAAATACGTTTAAAATACTGGACTTTCATTTACACAATGTTACAATTTCTCTAGCAAGAAGAATAGGCAATTGGCTATAAAATATATTGTTGAGACCTTAATCAATATTTGTTGTCACAATCACTGAAATCGTATTTTTTCTAGTCCTTCAAATTAATTGGATGAGTTTTTATGTAGACTTTTAAAATGATTTTGAAATGAATAAATCTATTTGAAGGGGCGTGTCTTGTCATCCTCGGCCAATCGACTTTTGGTGTTTTTGTTTCAAAGGGTTATCTTCTTTCTGTATTTCAAGTGGGAGGTTCACCGGAATGAATTCCGATGAACCTCTAGGGATTATTCTTCCTTTGTGATCTTTTTGTGTTTCAAGTTATCGTAGAATCCCAGGGGATTGCTCCCCGCACTGGCATTTCGTAAACGGCCTTTTCTCTTTCTTGGTTCACCTTTGCGATGGTGGTAAACCACTGTAAAAAAGCTGCCGTCAATGTCTTCTTTATCGCGGTAGTAACTAGAATTGGCGTGAATATTTTCGAAGGCAATCAGGCGAGGTTCTTCATCAGCATCTTCTGCACTTTCCAAAGGGTCGAGCCAAATCTCTTGTTTGTAATTGCCATCTCCATTGCTGTGACCAGATTTGTGGTGGTTCAGCTTGTGGTCGTTCGAAAAAATCAAGCATTTTGGATCGAAGATTTCGTTGAGATTGAAGGAATCTTCCTCCTCGCCATTTTCGATTAAAAAGTACTCGGTATTGGAGGGATTTTTCAACAATTGGTAAGGAACGTTTAGCGCTATTTTGCCGTACATCCTAGGCAATTCACCCGTGTCGGCATCTTCAAAGTAATACAGCGTTGGAATACCTAGGGTAGGATGTCCATCCCGATTGGGGTATCGAACCTGTGCTTTGATACAAAACGTCTCGAGATTAAAATCTTCGAATGCCGAAATGGATTTGATGGAATGCATAAAGGAGGTATGCTTCAATTTTCTCGTGAAAAGGGCCTCGCCTGGCGCAGGGTTTTCCACCGTGAAATCCAGACAGGTATAACTCCCCACATAGGCCGGGCATTCCGATAAAAGCTCGACCTTCTGTCCTTCATAATGCACAATGGTGATGAAAACGTAATACTGATCTCGTTGCTGCTTATACACGTAAATATATGGAGCAAACAAGACGATGTGTTGGCGATTGATGATTTTCATATATTCTCAGTTTTATAATGTTACATTGCTTAAGTGCCTAGACAAATGAAATAATGACTTATTTTGTCCAGGCACTTACTTCAAAAATGTTAGTGCCTTACGTATCGGTTGCAGGATTTGACATTCTTGCCCTTCGTAATCAAAGCTCATCGGATCATTGACTATTTCCAGGCAAGGTATGGGATGAATAATCCGCTGGAATCTGTTCGTACCTCTGATGTAAATGCCAGCCAACTCATGGGTGTCCATATAGAACACGGGCGAGCCGGAATTGCCTTTCAGAGAAGTCAGTGTTGTTTCGTAGTATCCTTTTGAGTAATCGGTTTTTAGAATGAGGCCATCCAAAGAGACCTTCATCGGCAGTCCCAATCCATGACCAATGGTGTATACTCTTTCATGGGGGCTCGTATCGTCCTTGGGCAAAATGGCAAAGGGATCGCGTTGCCCCAATTTTGCGATGTGGTAATTTCTGAAGAATTGGAACAGCGGAAAACTTCCTTGCTCCTTGTAGGCAGGCGCTACTTTTAAAATGGCCCAGTCCGGTCCATCGTTCGCATAGCCATACTGCGATCTGGGTATGGTATCTGTTTGTGCTCGGTACACCTGTGATTTGTGTACCCTGATGTAATTTTCGCGGACATTGTCGTTGTCAAAGACTACGCCTCGGATGAATCGATATTGCGACAATCGCTTTAGGTAGGTTGTTTCAAAAACGTGTGCAGCTGTTGCAATAATGCCCTCACCGATGAAAAAGCCCGTTCCCTCCATAAAGGCAGAAGGCTGGTTTATGTATGGAGACCTTGGACTCATCCTCAGTCCTTCCTCCGGCATTCGGTGCTTGAGTGGCGCAGAGCGGATGTATACATGATCTGGATCGGGTTCAAAATCCGTATGACAAACTTCGAGGACGCTGTAATCCCTCACAATCATCACTACGCTGCGTGCATTCTCTTCGACGCTGTTGTAAAAAATATTGTCCAATTCCTTGCTTGCATCGTCCTTCCGATCATCTCTCACAAGTATGTCCTTCAATTCGCTGAGGTCCAGCCGACCATCGTGCCGCCGAAGCATTTTGTGTAGCACAGGCGGGTATTCGCTCGCTTTTCTCGAAGTAGGTAAGCCATTGAGACTGGCTGTTTTCTCAGGTCGTTTCTCTTCCCCACAGTCCTTTGCTCTTTTCTTTGATTCCGGTTGGGATTTCATAGAGCGCGATTTTTTGATGTTTGCGGTAGGAGATAAAGTAGCAGCAAAGATTACTTAACTTTATGTGGCCTACCTAGGTGACCAAATATAGTTGTATAATTGGCTGTCCTGTCCATTACTACACAATCTAGTAGTTGTAGGAATTCCAGCTTTCCAGTATTATTTACGCTCAACTGTATAATCCCCTTAGACCGATTTTTAGTTCAGTTTAAAATCAGAAATTTTGCGAATTGGGCGGATTAAGATTTTTTTACGCTCCAATTGTTGCCTACACGACATTTTACCCAGCCCAAAAGAAATAGCTGCCACAAAATTCCACGGCAAGATATCTTAAGTGCTTTCAAAAGCATATTGTTATAAAAGCAAGTGAAGGACGACCTAGCGAAAGTAACGCTCTGGATAAATGCTGTTAGATACGCCATTCAGTTTTGGTCGTCGATGTAATTTATGGCTTGTTGAAGGATATTTATAAAATCCGGAACCTTATCTAAGCTGATCACCACATTGAAATATTGCTTATTGCTATCCAGTGAAATAAATAGTTCCCACCTTTCGTACTTCCGGTTATACCGAAACTGCATTTCCATTCCTCCATAGGTCACATATTTGATGTCGTCATTCGAATCTGGGCGACTGTCGGTCGGGTATTCCCGCTCCAATACTTTTAAAAAGTGGATAGCATGTGGGAGTTCGTCTGGATCGATGTATTGAACGCCGCTTAGTGTTGTTGCTGAAAGCTGCAAGGCATGGTAGATTTGGTTGCTGTCTGGCAGGCTAAGGGTAAGCACTTTGCTTTGCATTCTGACCCGTGATCGATTGAGGGGATTCCGAACCTCAATATTTTCAAGTGACTTCGTTTGCGTTTTAAGAATGGCACCCCGGAGGTCCAGTTTTTCCTCCATAAGGGTTTGGGCTTCTATTTGGATGCCTGTAAAAAAGAGCAAGAGCAGTAAGGTCATTTTCGATAGGATAGTGGTTGGCATAGTTTACATGATTTTTTAGATGGATTTGACTTGCGATTCATCAACTGCAGCTGAAGCTGTTAACATTAATTCAACTTTCCAAGTGAACTTTTCTACTCGAAGCGTATTACTTATGTATAATTCTCGAGTAGTTAAACTTTTTATCGTCACATCATCAAAAGCACTACATGAAAAAAATATCTACACTAATCGTCTTTCTTCTTGGCCTTACCATTGCCGTCCAGGCACAGACATTACATGTCATTAAGGCTGGTAACTTTTTCTACAATCCAAGCGAGTTGACCATCAATTTGGGAGATACCGTACGGGGGTAAAACGAACAAGGATTCCACAATGAAAACGCCGATATCAATACCATAACAAGTCAGAGCTTCAACAATCCAGAAAGCTTTATTTCGGACCCTACCGGTGGAGCTGTGTTGCTGACCAGGGTATTCACAGTTCCTGGCAAGTAT
>JBCCSZ010000272.1:0-10674 GCA_039199225.1 Bacteroidota bacterium | reverse complement strand
CTTCATTTTGTTGATTGCCTTCACTTTCTAGTACCGCTTTAATTTTGATATCTTCTCCAATGAGTTCTGTAAGGAATCCTTCTAGTATACCAAAATTTGCTTTATCCCTTATCAGTCTTTTGATTGCCCAATCAAATCTAATATGCTTCTTCATTTTAGATTTTCTTAACAAGTTACAACTTTATCATATGGTTTGGTCTTGATTTACCAGTTCGACTTGCAGGATTGGAGTGTAGTGCTAGTAATTATATTGTTGTAATTGCTTTTTACTACATATGTGTAAATGTATCACTATGTATTAGCTGTAATTTTCTAATAGTATCTATGATCATCTTCCTTTTGGCTGGGCTAGCAGGCAACGGTCCGGGGCTAGGCGACGTGTAGGGGCATCAGCCCCACATGGCGCCCTAGCCACTGTTAGCCCTCATTTTTTTCCCTCATCTTTAAATAATTCTCTGGAGTAAATACCGCTATTTCAGAATTTGTATAATCTTTTATATTTCTTGTTAAGATTGCCTCAACTCCATCGATTGTCATTGCACATGAATATTGAATTGAGTCTTCAAAGTCTTTAAAATTATTTCTAAGAGCTTGAAGTATTTCGCTCTTAGTTGTACCTACAATAATAGTCATTTCAACTAATTCTTCTATAACCTTCAAGGTATTCTTATGACCTAAATATCGCCTAACAATATAGTATATGTTGTTTATACTCGCTGTAGATAAGTAGAGTTGGATTTCCTTTTGTTCACTTAACTCAAAAATTTCGCTCGCAGGATTTGCAAAGGGTAATCTATCAGTAAAAAGATCAATGACAATATCAGAGTCAATAAATATTTTATTTGCCATATTTCTTAAGTAGTTCTTCCGTAAGTATTTGTTTGTAATCTAAATCCTCATCAACTTTTATGATGCCTCTCAATCTTTTTACTCTAGGTGATAACTCATCAGTTTCTATTGATCGCCTTTCTTTTGTTATAAGCTTAAAATAATTCTCAACGAGCTCAGACAAACTTTGTCCTTTCTCTTTTGCATACTCTTTCGCTATTTGAATAACTTTTTTTTCTATTGTTAAAGTTAGCTTGGTGTTCATATCTTTTTTTACTTAAAAATACGTGTTTAAAGTATGAAAATCAACACGTGTAGTTTGCATGTAGGGCTCAACTCGCTTAACAGCAATTGATCTAAATCCATAAAACTACGCAATTAATTGCTCACTAGTTATTTACATAGAAAAATTTTCATAAAACATAAATAGTGAATCTAATTTATAAGCCAGAAAAATTAAGGCATCTGTATTTATCCGAGTTTCATAATGAGGGCCAACTAGGCTGTGTTTTGCATTTTTATGCTTATCTTTAACCAGTACGCCGATAAAACTGGCCGTAAAAGTTTTTGAAACAACTTTCACAACAGTTTTGACGCAGTGCTATTTTCCTCAGAAGAAGTGAGTGGATCGCGTGGGTTTTTTGATGTGGATGAGGTCTTCCTTTCTTCTTCAATTTCTGTCGTCTCTCAAATTTAACAGGGCAAACGCTTTAAGAAGTTTGTAATCCTTTTCTGTAACAGAAAGGGGCTATGCTTCATTGGTGAACACTTCGTTTCTGATGTATTTTATAACCTCTTAAATGACCCTTTATGAGTACTTTATTTTCAAAACCTGTTGACCGTAGAGACTTTCTCAAAAAGATGAGCCAAGTGGGTGTGGCCTTGACTTTTACCACTTTCGGTGCTTGTGAAAGACTGGCCGAAGCCATCCGCAACCGTCCCACCCGTTACCGCATGCGCGCAGGCGGTGGAGCCGCCGTCGATCAAGCTGCCTCCATTTATTCCGATGCGGTCCGACAGATGAAGGCACTGCCAAGCACCAACCCTAGAAGTTGGGTGGCCCAGGCCCGAATTCATGGTACACCCGCCAGCTTCAACTTTTGTCGACACAACACCTTACACTTTTTGAGTTGGCACCGAGCCTATTTATTTTACTTTGAGAAAATATGTCAAACACTGACGGGAGAGTCCAAATTTGGCTTGCCTTACTGGAATTGGTCTGTCGATCCTTCGTTGCCACCACAATTTACTGTCTCGGGCAGCCCTTTATTTGAGCCCACTCGGGTGCGAACGACCTTGTCCAATTCAAATATTGTCAGCCGGACAAGGATAGAGAACATTTTGGGAAATAGCAATTTTGCTGCCTTTTCCAATCAGCTGGAAGTAACTCCTCATAATTATGTGCATGGTAATATTTCTGGAGTATTGGGGCAAGGAAATTCTCCAATGGACCCCGTTTTTTGGCTACACCACTGTATGATCGATTGTATTTGGACTGATTGGACTGTCAATCGTGGCAATGACAATCCAAACAATGGCGGCTGGCCACAAGAGACATGGACCCACTTTATCGATGGCGATGGTAATGCTGCCAGTACCACCGCGGCTGTCACTAGTTTGATGCCTTTGCTTTCTTATCAATATGAAGATACCAATCACGGTGAGACAGAAGAAAAGCTTGCACTTCGAACAAGGTCTGATTTCCAAAAAGTGCGCAGGCGCATTGAAAAAGGTACAACGGTTAATTTTGACATTGGCGAACGTCTCGAAGTCAGTAGAGGCATGGGCCTTGATCTAGCGCAAGCGAAAAGTCAGAAGGTCGATGTGCGTTTCAGCCAAATGAAAAAGATCATTGATGATTCCGATAGTAAGGATCGCGTTTTCGTTTCAGTTGAGTTGGCGAAGTTGCCACCTGCCAATGACTTTTTTGTCAGGGTCTATGTCAACGCACCTGAGGCAGATCGCAATACAGGCACAGAAAGCATCCATTTTGCCGGAAGCTTTGCCTTTTTTGGAACAAGTGAATTCAAACACAATCACGAGGGTGGGCATCACCATACTTCCAGATCATTGGTAGACATCAGCTCAACCTTGCGAAAATTGATGCAGAACGATATGGCTAATGACGATTCTACATTGACCCTAAGCTTTGTCGCTGTCCCCCTTGATCCGGCGCTAGGGCAAGTGGAAGCGGCGTTGGACATCGAAAAAATAGACTTAATTATGAGTGGCGTCAGCTTTAAGTCCAACCCGTAAAAGAAAATAGGTAGGAAGAGCTGGCTTGCCAGCTCCCTTTCTAATTTCAAAAGATATAATATTCCAAGTTTGTTTTGAGTTAGATTGAAAGACATGAAATGGTTAAAACTCGATTTTATGGCAAAATTCGTTCTTTATGCGCTGCTCTTCGGTTTTCAAATTCTAAGCTTATACAATTGTAAAAGTGCGCAAAACAGTCAAACGGAAAAATCAATGCAACAGGATTCTACCTATCTGTTGAGTACTTCTACAATGGAGGTGGATTTGCCGATCCCTCTAGATAAAGCAACTGGTATGGAGGGACTGGTGGAGGTGGCCCTGGAAAAAGTCATCAATCCGGATTTGCATCCGGTACTGATTGAAGTGCTGTTGCAGCAGGGCGCTTTATCGACAGAGAAATACATTGGAGAATTTTCTCTATTTCCAGCTAATAACCCCACCCGCTACCTCTTCGATTTACGCTTGCATGTGGATGACTTTGCCAATCGAAGTGATCTGCGCGTGATCTTGCGCTTGCGCGACCTACCGCAAGATGCCGATAACATACAGCTCTTTGTCAAGCCTTGTAAAGTCTTTTGAGCTACCGCTTTGTCTAGATTCCGTCTATTCCTCAATAATTTTCTGTGGTGAAAGCAGCTTAGCATATTTTATTCTATTTTGCGATGAATGGACGAGATATGAGTAATGAAAGGCCGCCACATATCAGCTTCTTGAATACAGTCAGCTACCTGTGTTGTACTGTGCTGCTGTTTGGTCTGGGTGTTTTTCTGCCTTCCTTTTCTGCGCCACAGCTCATGGAAGAAATCTGCGACAACGCCATTGATGATGACGGCGACGGGCTGATTGATCTCAACGATCCAGACTGCGATTGCCCTGTCATTGCACCGGTATCGCTCATCCCCAATCCTTCCTTTGAAGATCAAAACTGCTGTCCTGGTTCGCGCAGTGAGCTCAACTGTGCCGATACTTGGATACAAGCCTCTGCTTCCACCACCGACTATTTGCATACCTGTGGTTGGATGGGTTGGAGGGAGTTTCCGCCGCCATTGCCGTTTCCGGATGGCGAAGGAGTGGTTGGTTTGCGAGATGGTCGGGTTCGGAATGTTGGACAGGAATATGATTGGAAGGAATATGCAGGCGCTTGCTTGTTGAGTCCTCTTTTGGCCAACACATCTTACCGCTTTCGCTTCCATGTGGGATTTGTCAATCAGGAAGCTTCGCCGCCTATGAGTATCACTTTTTTTGGTACGACGGATTGCGCCAATTTGCCTTTCGGCGGTACCAACGATATGTTTGGATGCCCGACCAATGGCCCGGGTTGGGTGGAGTTGGGCAGCGTATTGGTCAACTCGGCGGGAGCCAATTGGAAGTTGGCGGAAATTGATTTGGAGCCAACAGAAGACATCTATGCGGTTGCTATTGGACCGCCCTGCCGTCGTACCACTGCCACCGTTAGTACCTATTACTTTTTTGACAACCTGGTTTTGGACGACGTCCAGTCTTTTGAATTTCGCATCAATACAGAAGGGCATCCTTGTCGTTCAGATTTTGCACTTACCGTTCCAGAAATACCCAAGCATACTTATCAATGGTACCGAAATGGCATTGCTTTGCCAGGGGAGACAGACATCCGAATTCGGCCTACTTATGGAGTGGGAGAGTACCAGGTTCGCATTTTGAGCGATAATGATTGTCAGGTATCCCGACAGTTTGTGTATCAAGTACCGGTTTTTCGCGAATCGGTGGAGCACTACCTTTGTGAAGGAACGAGCTATGCCTTTGGAGATCGACAATTGGATGTGCCAGGCACCTATGTGGATACGTTTCCTTCGGTAGACCAGTGCGACAGCATTGTCACTTTGGAACTGTTGGCGCCCGGGCGGGGAGAAGACACCCTGAGTGCCTTTATTTTTGAGGGAGAAACCTATGCCTTGGGCAATAGAAAATTTCGCTTTGCCGGTCAGTACGAATTGACCTACCAATCCAGCCAGGGTTGCGACAGCCTCGTCTTATTAGATTTGGACTACTATCGGGTTTTTGTCCCAAACGTCTTTACGCCGAACAACGATGGCCACAATGACTTTTTCACAATCTTTGGAGGTGCTGACTTGCGATCCATCGAACGCTTGCAAATTTTTGACCGTTGGGGTGATTTGGTGTATGAAGGGCAACAATTGCTTCCCAATCAATCGGATGGCGGCTGGGATGGCCGCTACAAGGGGGAGTTTTCATCGCCCGGCGTATATGTCTACATGGCTGAACTGGAAATGAGCGACGGTAAAATCCGACCTTTTTCCGGCAGTTTGACACTGATCCGTTGATGCTTATTTGACCACCACTGGCAGTATCGACCCACAATTCAATTAATCCAGCAACAATTTCTTAGAGCCTGTGTTTTTTGCTTGAAGTGATATTTCTGACTTTAGGGCGTTCTGTAGCATCGTCAACGACCTTTTAAAATTTCTTTCCTGGCTATACGAAAAAAGATGTCCAGCTACTTGAACAGAACAACCTAGCTGTTTAAAACAAAAAATATGGACAAGATTTTTACTCCTCTCTGCCTGGGAGTAATGCTCGGACTATTGGGAACGCCTCTTTTCCTTTCGGCCGCTCAGCCCCATTGCACCCTCAACGCAGTTGCTACAACGGCTGTTTGCAATGACAATGGTACACCCGACGACCCCACAGACGATACTTTTTCTTTTGAGCTAACCGTAACAGGTGGTGATCCTTCCGACCGTTGGGCAGTGGGAATTGTCACGGCTTTCTATGGAGAGACGGTCCCTGTAAATGGGGTTCCCATCAGTGGAGGGCCGCTGGTGCTGTTGGTGACGGATGTAGCCGATCCGACTTGTCAAACCACCGTTCGGGTGCAGGCACCGGATGTTTGTTCAGACTCTTGTCCCATCCGGGCAGTCGCCAATATCCTTTCTTGTAATGACAATGGTACGCCCAACGATCCATTCGACGATTTTTTTTCCTATGAATTATTGGTGACCGGGCCTTCCACAGGTGGCGAGTGGACTTCACGATTTGGAGACGGATTCTACGATGTCCCGCTGCTGTTTGACAGCGTCCCCATCACCAGCAATCGACGTTGGTTTGTGATCAGTGACCAGCTCGACCCAGACTGCCGCACCATCGTAGTGGTGAGTCCTCCACCAGACTGTTCTGGAACTTGTTTTCTTGAAGCGAATACCTCCAAGTTGCGTTGCGACGATGGCGGTACACCCAACGACCCTTCCGATGATACTTTTACCTTCGAGCTGTTGGTTACTGGTTTCTATTCTACTGGGACTTGGGTGAGTGGCATCTACAGTGGCAACTTTGGTGAATCTCAGCAATTGGGGCCTTTTCCGCTCAGCGATGGTACCGTCAAATTGACGATCCAAGATTCGGCCGATCCCGCTTGCAATGCCTCCATCATTGTTCAACCGCCTGATATTTGTTCGGCCAGTTGTTCAATGTTCGCCACTGCCGATAACATCAAATGCATCGAAAACAACCCTTCGACCAATCAAGACGATGCCTTCAGCTATGAGATAACCGTCTATGGACCGACAGTAGGTGGGCGTTGGTTTGCCCGATTTCTTGGGGGGACCTATGGATCGCCGGTGATTACTCAAAGCCCAGTGCGCAATGGATCGCAAATCTTTCCCATTGTCGATCAATTCGACCCCAGTTGTGCGGTCACCCTTTCAATTGACCCGCCGGATGTCTGCGCCCAAAGCTGTTTCATCAACGCCCAAGCCAGCAATATTGAATGCTCTGACAATGGCACGCCAGCCGACCCTTCCGATGATACCTTTACTTTCGACCTTCGGGTATTCGGCTTGCTGACTGGAGCTTCCTGGCAAGCCAGCGGCCTGAGTGGCAATTACAATGAAAACATCCGACTGGGGCCTTTCCCTATTGCAGATGGCTCTCTGGAATACAATATCCAAGACATCGACGATGCCAATTGCTCGACACTCATCAGGATCGTTCCACCGCCTCCCTGCGACAACCTCTGCGTCCTTTCTGTGGATGCTTCCAATTTTGAATGCGACGATAATGGCACGCCCAATGATCGAAACGACGACCTATTTATTTGCGACATTACAGTTACGGGAGCCAACACTGGCAGCGGATGGAATACCGTGGGTTTTACTGGCAACTACAATGAAACAATAACCGTGGGGCCATATCCTTTTGTAGCAGGTCCGCAATTCATTCCGATTCGAGACAATGACGATCCAAATTGTCAGACGAGCATTCAGGTGTATCCACAATTGCTGTGTTCTGAGAATTGCTCGATTGCTGCCAGCATTCAGTCAATAGCATGCGACGACAATGGCACTCCCAGGGATGGAACAGACGATATCTTTTTCTTTGATCTTCGAGTCAATGGCGTCAATACATCTACAACTTGGACAGCAGCCGGTCTTTCCGGCAATTATGGAGAGACCATTCGATTGGGACCTTACCCGATTTCAGACGGCCCCTTCAATTTAAGCATTGAGGATGCTGCAGATGCAAATTGCATGGTAGAATTGTTGGTTGTACCGCCAGAGGCTTGTTCCGGGCCGTGTACATTGACGGCCAGCATCAGTGAGCTGACCTGCCTGGACAATCAAACACCTTTCGATCCAACGGATGATCTATTTCTTTTTCGTTTGAATGTAGATGGAACGAATGTCGGGCCGAATTGGCGTGCTTTGGGGGCGACAGCTCCTTATGGACAGGGTGTCATTCGGGGTAATTTCGCCATTAGTGATGGACCGTTCACCGCAACTATTTTTGATGTAAACGACAGTACTTGTCAAACCAGCCTAACGGTCGTGCCTCCCCCTCCTTGCTCGGATACTTGTGTGATTACGGTCAGAAGTAACAACATCCAATGCAACGACAACGGCACGCCTGCTGACCCTACTGATGATACCTTTACGTTCGATCTCAGCGTGCGCGGTGGTCCGACTTCAACTACCTGGACAGCCGGAAATACAACAGGCAACTACGGTCAGACAATCAGCTTTGGCCCATTTCCCATCGCCCTTGGAACAGTTGATTTGTTGGTGACCGACGATACCGATCCCGATTGTCAAACCTCCATTTCAATAAATGCTCCCAGCAACTGCTCCTTCCCCTGCGAGCTGACCGCTGAAACGTCCAACCTGCTGTGCAGCGATAACGGTACGCCCAACGACGGATCGGATGATACCTTTACCTTTGAGCTGACTGTAATGGGCAATAACACAGGAGTCGCCTGGACCAGCAACCTAAATGCTGGAAACTACAATGAGGCTGTTTTATTTGGTCCCTTTCCCATTGCTGGGAATCAAGTGGTCAATGTTGTCTTAACTGATGATGCCGATCCCACTTGCCAGCTCTCTTTGGCGGTCCGTGCTCCTGGAACCTGTTCTGCAGTCTGTCCCATCGAAGCGACGGCTTCCAACATAACATGTGACGACAACGGTACCCCCAACGATCTGACCGACGACACCTTTTCCTTTGACCTGCGCGTAACCGGACTGGGCTTGAGTGGTCGTTGGTTTACAGGTGGGACGGTTGGGGATTATGGGATTCCCAGGCGCATCAGTGGTCTGGTGGCAGGTGCTGGTCCACAGTCTATCGTTATTGTCGATGCCTTTGATCCGGACTGTCGAACCAGTTTGACGATTGAGCCACCTGCCCCTTGTGCTGATGCTTGCTACCTCAATGCAACCATCAGCAACCGCCGCTGTAACGACAATGGTACACCTAACGATCCCTCGGATGATGTCTTCAACCTTGATCTGACCGTGACGGCCAACAACGCCGGCAGTGGATGGATCAGCGGTCCTTTTTCGGGAGAATATAACAGGCCGGTGACCATTGGTCCGTTCAATATCAGCGATGGACCTTTCACCATGACGGTCTCTGATGTAGATGATCCCAATTGTCAGACAGACTTTGATACCAATGTGACGAATCCCTGTTCTGGTACTTGTTCCATTTTTGCCCAGCCACTCAATGTTTTCTGCGACGACAATGGTACGCCCGATGACCCTTTCGACGATACTTATGGCTTTGAATTATTGATCGATGGTGTGTTCACCAGTGGGCAGTGGCAAATATTCGGGGGGACAAGGGGGAATTATGGTCAGTCGGTTATATTGAGTGGCTATCCAATTAGCAGGGGGCCTGTGACAATTTTTATTCAAGACGGTCAAGCGGGAGGATGTTCCACTGTAGCGCGGATTGCACCACCTGCCCCTTGCTCCGATCCCTGTTCAATACAGGCGTTGGTGGACAATGTATTGTGTGATGACAATGGGACGCCGAGTGATGGTAGTGATGATACGTTTAGTTTTGAGTTGTTGGTGACGGGGGTGAATACGGGAGCGTCCTGGGAGTCTGGGACTTTGTCGGGAGCATATGGTCAGCGCGTGTTGGCAGGTCCTTATCCGATCAGTGGTGGTGTAGTTGAATTGACGATTGTGGATGTTGCGGATGTGTTGTGTAGGACTATTGTCCGTGTGGGTGCGCCGGCCAGTTGTTCGGACGCTTGTGAGATCCGAGCATTGGTGGATAATGTGTTGTGTGATGACAATGGAACGCCGAGTGATGGGAGCGATGATACGTTCAGTTTTGAGCTGTTGGTGACGGGGGTGAATACGGGAGCGACTTGGGAATCTGGGACTTTGTCTGGGGCATATGGTCAGCGTGTGTTGGCAGGACCTTATCCGATCAGTGGTGGTGTAGTGGAATTGACGATTGTGGATGTTGCGGATGTGTCGTGCAGGACTATTGTGCGTGTGGGTGCGCCGGCCAGTTGTTCGGACGCTTGTGAGATTCGGGCATTGGTAGATAATGTATTGTGTGATGACAATGGAACGCCGAGTGATGGGAGTGACGATACGTTCAGTTTTGAGTTGTTGGTGACGGGGGTGAATACGGGAGCTTCTTGGGAGTCTGGGACTTTGTCGGGAGCATATGGTCAGCGTGTGTTGGCAGGACCTTATCCGATCAGTGGTGGAGTAGTGGAATTGACGATTGTGGATGTTGCGGACGCGTCCTGTAGGGCCATTGTTCGTGTGGGTGCGCCGGCCAGTTGTTCGGATGCTTGTGAGATTCGGGCATTGGTAGACAATGTTTTGTGTGATGACAATGGGACGCCAAGTGATGGGAGCGATGATACGTTTAGTTTTGAGTTGTTGGTGACAGGGGTGAATACGGGAGCGACTTGGGAATCTGGGACTTTGTCGGGAGCATACGGCCAGCGCGTGTTGGCAGGACCTTATCCGATCAGTGGGGGTGTAGTGGAATTGACGATCGTGGATGTTGCGGATGGGGCTTGTAGGACTATCGTCCGTGTGGGTGCGCCGGCCAGTTGTTCGGACGCTTGTGAGATACGAGCGTTGGTAGACAATGTGTTGTGTGACGACAATGGGACACCGAGTGATGGGAGCGATGATACGTTCAGTTTTGAGTTGTTGGTGACGGGTGTGAATACGGGAGCGTCTTGGGAATCTGGGACTTTGTCGGGGGCATACGGCCAGCGCGTGTTGGCGGGACCTTATCCGATCAGTGGTGGCGTAGTGGAATTGACGATTGTGGATGTTGCGGATG
>JBCCSZ010000271.1:0-10689 GCA_039199225.1 Bacteroidota bacterium | reverse complement strand
GCTTCATATAGCAGGCAGCGCCACCCGATGATCACTCATCCGTACGCACACCAAAAATTAAATGTTCACCTAGTGGAGACTAACAGCAATTTTCCAAGTCGATAAAGACCGATTGTAGCATCACCTTGGCTTCCTTCCAAACATCTTCATTGATACAATAGCAAGTCCGAACACCTGAAATGTTTCCTTGGATGAGTCCAGCCTCTTTCAAAGCCTTTAAGTGTTGTGAAATGGTCGATTGGGACAAAGGCAGCGCATCCACAATCTCGCCACACACACAACCATTGTGACCGATCAGGTACTGCAAAATGGCAATACGCGCTGGATGACCGATGGCTTTTGCCAGAGCAGCAATCCGATTTTGAACGGGCGTAAACAACTGCGTTTTGGACAATCCCATATTTTGGTTCTATTTAAATTCATCGTAAAATTACGATTGATTAAAGAAAAAAGCAAGAGGCTGCTCCAAAAAAAGGAACAACCTCCCCGTCTCTGATCCAATGTGTGTTAAATCACACGGGCTTTTTTCCTGGAATATCTTCCTGGGTAAAGTGTTTGGATCATGTCATCTGTAATCTGTATGTAAAGAATCCCTTTTCAAATTACTGGATGAACTGACCAAATGTACAGTTCAAATGCGACCGGTCTCCCGTGTCAGCCGGTTCATAGGATGTATAACTCAAAGGAGTACCGGGCCTGTGGAAAACAAGCCGTTGTGGTGTTCAGATGTGTAAAAAATAATTACTTACACTAAAGCAAACACAATGCCAAAAAGTAAAAAACAAGCATAAAAAGAAATTTTATGTGACAAGCTAACAAGGCTCCATGCGCTGCTCCCAACACTTTTACCTATGGCTACTCCCCCATGCCGTGACAAAGCTGCCCATGTTCTATTGATCGTTGTTCCAAATTCTTTTTCTTTTTTTCAAAAATCAGGGTACGGGCTTTTGGTTGCCAACACATAGGGGTGTATGTCATTTTTCAAAACCTCTAAAAAAACCATATAACTATGTACCGCTCAACTTTCAATTTCCGGACACTGACCCTTTCGTTTATTGCTTTGTTTGCTTTCATCGGCACCAGCTTCGCAACCACCTCTTTGGATGGCACCTGGATCAACCGAGACGCCAATACCAGCGGATTGACAAAAGTCGTCATCAGCTCCTCCAATCGCATCTTTCAAGCTTTTGGCAAATGCCACCCCAACGATTGCGTCTGGGACAGGGTTCGGATGCAAGGCCGCGGCAATTCCTACAAAGCCTATTACAATCAAGGATTTGCCAAGCGCGTTTTGAGCATTGCCAAATTGAACAACGGCCTACTATGTGTCATTATGAAAACCGATTATAAAGATCGACGAAAGTCTCGCAGAGATACTTATTACTTTAGAAAGAAAGTGCGCCCCAACGTCTCAGTCCGCCCTGCGGTAAAAGAAGATTGCGTAAAAGTCGACTACCGAACCGCCAAACTGAGGTGCATCAAAGGCAACTGGACCATTGTGGACGGCCCCCAGGGAAGACATGCTGCTTTCAGCTTTGGCAACAAGGTCAAAGAGGCTAGAAAAGCACTTCGCATCATCAAACAGTACAAAGTCACACAAAGCTGTTTTGTAGGTCGCCCTGGCCCTTCTCTGGAGTACTTGCTGCGCCAAGGAAAAGCCCCCACCGGAGCCATCGCCCAAGAGGATTGCGTCTCCTTCAACCCACGGACCATCAAGGTCAAGCGCATCAATGGTCGCTACAAGATCGTCGATGGCAGCCACTGGGTCTTCGATTTTGGCAACAGCAAAGCCGAAGCCGTCAAATCGCTGAACATCATCAAAAAGCATGGTTTTACAAAGTCTTGCTACGTCGGTCGCCCTGGCCCTTCTTTCGAATACATGCGCAAATAAGAAGCTGCGATTATTGATATGTACCGAGCCGGGTATGCTTTGCATGCCTGGTTTTTTGGTTGGGTGATTGAGCTTCGCTCTGGTGATTTGGGGATTTAGTGAGCGGTGAGCGGGTGAACAGTGAACTGGTGAGCTTCCCTTTGTGCGGGGAACGGGGAACGGGAAAAATTAAACAGCCTATTGCACATGGCCTAATAAAATCGATGGAAATTGTACACTGCATATTGGCAAAATGCATACGGAAGAAACAATGAGTCGTGGCGATTTTTTGAGAAAAGTTGACGATACGAGGGAACGCTCTATGGGGCTTGGGACACCTATTGATGACAGATCACTTTTAATGCTACAAATAAAAAATACGATGAGACCTTTATTGATACTATCATTATCGCTGCTATTTTTTCATACGGCTTTTGGACAGAAAAAAGTCAGTGGGGCTTTGGGGAAGTTTATTCAGACGGAGTTTATGACGACTTATATGACCATGAAGATCGAGGCGGAAAATGCGGTCAAGACTTTTCAAATGAATCAGGAGCGGTATCAGGTCCAGGATGTTGGGCGGGTACGTTCTGAATACGACAAGATCGCCGTGCAATTCAATGCCTTATTAGAGGGTATCAAAAATGATTTTCTCAACAAGAAGAAGCTGAAATACATTGGAAAATTTCCGGAAAGTTATTCGGATGGTTTGCAGATGAAATTGTACAAGCTCTCAGATCAATATGCCAAGGGATTCCAGCAGGCACTAGCCGATGCAACGCAAAATGAAATAGATGGGAGTGCCATTTTGTTGCTCATCACAGAAATCATCGGTTTGTCGAAGGGGATGTCGGACTATTTTTCCAAGTTGCGGCGGGAAGCTCGGCAGTACAATCAGGCTTATTTGTATAAGCACTTGGTCAATCCTCATCGGTGGAAGTCCTGGAGCGAATTGGCTGGTGGCCGCATCGCACCCAATTATCAGCAACCCGATGCAACTTTTGACCCCTCTAGTGTACCGCTCCGCATTCCCAACAGCAGCCGATACAACAATGGTAATTTTAATGACAACAGCTTTGACAACAACGATTTCGACAACGGCCAATTCGACAACGGCCAATTCGATAATCCAACCGATCCGTATAATCCCGACAACATCAATAATGATCCTTACAACAACGACCCCTACAACAATTCCAGTGAAGACCCCATGAACAACTACAACGAGGACCCCACCGAGGACCCGAACACCGATTGGAACAATACGGCCCGCAGTTCCGATCCGGATATGTTGCAAAACCAAAGCGAACAAAACTCTAACTTGAACAGTGGCAACACCAATGATCCATTTTTGTATGGCGAGTGGAACACCGGCCCGACCGACAGCCTTCCAACACAAAAGAACAACAGACAAATTCAAAGGAACAACTTCAAAAAAGAACGTCAAAGATAGATTGTTCTACAGTCCGGCTGGTGGCCCATGGCTGCTGGCTGGCTCTTTTTGATACTACCTATTTCGTCCACCCTCCCTAAGTCTTTTCCAATGCGTAGCACCTATTACCTCCTATATCTCGTTTTCTTCGCTTTTCAATGTCTGCAAGCTCAACCCAATTACAGCACTGGCCTAATTCTCGAGGACGAAGTGTACGACAGCCTACCTCAAATGAGTGAATTCGATGGCCAGAAAGCGCAACTCCCAACGCGTATGAGCTTGGAGCCTTACTGCCCGGCCGTAGGCAATCAAGGGGAAATCTTTAGCTGCGTCGGCTGGGCTGTTGGCTATGGTGCCTTGACCATCCAGCGGGCCGTCCACAACAATTGTCGCGACCAGCGCACCATCACCCAGAATGCGCACTCGGCCTTGTTCATCTACAACCAGATCAAGCAAGGCGATTGTCGCCAGGGTGCGCGCATTAGCGATGCTGTCCGCTTTTTGATGGAAAAGGGCGATTGTTTGGCCGGGCAGTTCGATGTGGAGTTGGAAGATTGTCAAAACTTACCGGATGCACAGTTGCAGGCGCATGCCCGTCGCTTCGCCATCGAAGACTTTATGACGCTCTTCAGCCAGGGTGCTTCCGATCAGGAGAAAATCTACAAAGTCAAAACTGCTTTAGCCCGTCAAAAGCCCGTTATCATCGGCATGCAAGTCCGCCGCAACTTTTACGAACTCCAAAACGCCAAATTCTGGTGGCCAGACAATGGTCAAACGGCCCCTGCTGGCGGCCATGCGATGGTAGTGGTTGGATACGACGACATCAAAGGGGCCTTTCGCCTGTTCAATTCCTGGGGGCCTAGCTGGGGCGACCAAGGCTTGATTTGGGTGAAATACAAGGACTTTGCCCGCTTTTGTAAATATGGATACATTTTATACCTCTTGGAAAGCAAGCAATTTGAAGAGCTCGAACGGACAGATGCGCCGGCCGCAGGACCTGCCAAAGTACCGCAGGCAAACACTCAGACAGTTGCAGCTCAACCAAGCTTTCACCCTCTGGTACAGCTGAGCGGCCAATTTACCTTTCGGCAGTTCAGCGGCTGGGATGGCTTCACCAATCAACCGAGCTTTGAGAATGCCGCTGTCTATTTCGACCAAGGCTACTATCGGACACAAAGAGAATTTTGGGAGGTCGGACAAAAGTTTCAACTGCTGGTTCAGACCAACGAAGAGGACGAATACCTATATGTCTTCAGCATTGATGCCGAGCGAAATGTACACATTCATTTTCCTCGAAAAGGCCATTACAACAAGAAGTTCAAAGGGCGGAACGAAAGTGCTTTACTGACGGCCGGCGGAACGGAGGCCATTATTCCTGGTGCCAATAAGGTGCTGACCATCGCGCACAGTGGTAAGGATAAGTTGGTTGTCTTATATGCCAAACGGAAGATTCCCCAATTCCGGAAGCTCTGCCGAGCGGCCAGCCAGTACAAGGGCAATTTTGTGGAATACCTTTGGCGATTGTTGGAAGAAAGGGTTGTAGCACGCAAAGAAACCCGCTACCATCCGTCGGAAATGAGCTTTCAGGCTGCCACTCGCAGCGGGCGATCTGTCGTACCTTTAGTATTGGAGGTCGAAAGCCGATGAGCAAAATAAGACGCAACAAGCGGTCAGTTATTCAGAAGCCGGAGCCAGCTTGACCACTAGGCCATTCAATCGCTCTGTGATGCGGACTTGGCAGCCCAATCGACTGTTGTCTTCAACAAAGAAAGCTTGGTCGAGCATGTCTTCCTCATCATCAGATGGCTCTGGCAGCTCATGGTCGCTCTCTACATATACATGACAAGAAGCGCAAAGTGCCATGCCACCGCAGGTTCCTTCAACTGGCAATTCATAGGCTTTGCAAATCTCCATCAGGTTCATATTCATATCGGTAGGAGCATCCAATTCGTGGGATTTGTCTTCTCGATCGATGACAGTCAGTTTAATATCGCTCATTTATCGGCAGCAATTTTTCTTCTTCGAAACCGGATAGACCGGCAAGTATCGTGTATTTAAATGAAAGCATTTGGCCAGGGTAGAGATAAGTAAACGCTGTTACCCCCCTGAAGGTTGCTTCCTATAGTCCATTCCAGCCAAAGCATTGAAATTACTGGGCTACTTTCACCACTTTCAAGCTTTGCATCTCCAAGCCATTTGCCTTTCTAATCTGGATAAAGTAAGGCGCTGCAGGCAGGTGACCAATGTCAAAAGTCTCTTGCTCATCAAACATCCGCTTATTCAAAAGAAGCCTTCCATTCAAGTCGAAGAGAGAAACGTCCACCTCCCCTTCTGCTACTTTCTCAAGTTGGAAATGCCCGCCTGTGATGGTCGAATTCAACTTTACCAACGTCTTTTCCTCCCACTGGAAAACTTCCTCCGTATTCGTCGTTACTTCATCTCCCTCAAATATTTTTTTAATGGCCTCATCGTTGAGCGCACAATCGAAAAGCTTAAAATCGTCTATGGCACCATTCAAATGAGACTGCGGCAATCCCTCAAAGGAATGTCTGCCAATTTCTACATAATCGGTAGAAGTATTCAGATCACCGGGATCCAGAAGTGCTTTCTGACGAACCAATTCACCGTCTAGGTATAATTTCATAATGCTGGTGCTATCGAAGGTCGCTGCATAATGATGCCATTCGCCGTATTCAAAAGCCGGATAATCCACGGTAGTGACGTAGCCCGTCTGTGGCCGACTCCCCCTCATCATAAAGACAATTTTGCCGCCATCGTTGTAATCTGCGAATAGACCAACTAGAGATTTGGTTGCGTTGGCTAGGGATTCATCGTCTCTTTGCACAAAAATGGGATTACTGGCGCGGAAGCCACCGCCTTTTCCCAAGGTTTTGACCCATACAGAGATGGTGAATTCTCCCCTACCCTCTATGACGGCTTCGTTGTTGTTTACCACCAAATGATCGTCAACACCATCGAAGAGATACGCCTTTTTGCTTTCCCCTTCTCGGTCTAAGGTGTGGATGCCGCCCATTGGACGAACGGGATATTCAAAAATGTGCTCATCCTGCACTTCCTCATCAAATGGGATGCTCAACAATAAACAATCGACAGGTACATCGAGCAAGAATGCTCCTCCTAACAATCCAACGATCAGGCTCACTATTAACTTTAGATTCATATTTTATATGTTTTTGCTGTAGATAATTCTATCAGCAAAAATACAAAATTTACAGGTAGCCGGCTTGAATTTTATTAGGCCCCCTTAAAGTTGGCTGGACGACGTTCGATGAATGCCGTTGCCCCTTCTTTGAAATCCTCCGTTTTGGTAGTCGCATTGAATTGCTCGACCTCAAAATCAAATCCTTCCTTTCCACCCTCGAAATACTGATTGACACACTTGATGACATTGCTGATGGCAATCGGTGCCTTTTGTCCAATCTTATCCAGGATTTCCTTGGCCTTGGCCACTTCCTCGCCGGGAGGAACCACATGATTGGCCAGCCCGCGCTGGTAAGCTTCTTCTGCTCCGATCATGTCGCCGGTCATCATCAATTCGATCGCCTTGCCTTTCCCAATGTATTGAATCAAGCGCTGAGTGCCACCATAGCCAGGGATGATCCCCAGATTGACCTCCGGTTGACCAAAACGAGCCTTTTCGCCAGCTATTCGCATATGACAAGCCATGGCCAACTCGCAGCCACCGCCCAAAGCAAAACCATTGACAGCAGCAATGACCGGACGATGGAAGTTTTCAATCATAAAGAAAATATCCTGTCCCCGCTTCGCCAATCGGCCCCCAGCCTCCTGGTCGTCAAAAGCCAAAAATTCCTTGATGTCCGCTCCGGCGACGAAAGCCTTTTCTCCCGCACCCGTCAAAATCACCCCCTTGACCCCCTCGCGCTTGGGCGCATCTTCGCCAAAAAAGTGTTTTAACTCCTCCAATGTCTGGTGGTTTAAGGCATTGAGGGCTTTTTCTCGATTGATGATTACCGTTAGGATGCCGTCTACTTCGGTGATAATTAAATTCTGGTAGGTCATAAATTGGATTTTATTTGGATTTCACAAATGAGCGAATGCGATCAATTAAGTTGCCGGCCAGTTCATTGAGGTCCGGTGAAATGCGAAAATAGAGTATTGGCGTTACAAAAAGTAATGATATGATCAAACTTCGCAGGGCAATATCCACCAAAGGAATGCCTACAGCTGGCAAGATATAAGCTACCAGAGCTACCAGCAATGCGATGAGTAAGATGTACAGGCTTTGCCGCTTACCGGGCAGCATCTTAAATCGCCATTGAATAAAACTCATTTTCAAAAGATTGAAAACAACAGTGGAGATCATCGTTGCCGTGGCAGCGCCCACCAAGCCATATAAAGGCACCAGCCAAAGATTCATAAAGTAATTGCCCACCGCAAACAACAGCATGAAGTACAAACTAAAGCGGAAATATTTGGAAAATAGGATGATGTGATCGTTAAAACTTGAAAATAAGCGAAAGAGCTTGGAAATCCCCAGCATCAAAAAGACATATTTTCCTTTGATGAAGACACTGGGTTTGGAGGAGATTGCAGCAATATCGTCAAAGCTGAACCAAGCCATTAAAAACAGCAACAGACCAACGGATGTCAGAATAAGGGAGGACTTTTGATAAATGCCTTCGATTTGAGACATATCCTTTTGCTTCCAGGCCGTAGCGATGACAGGTGCTGATATGGCAAACAAGGAAGCATAGGGTAGCCCAACGGCATCGGCAATAAAGGAGGCGATTCGATAAATGCCCGCCCCTTCGATCTCCACCAGGGCTCCAACCATGAGTGTGTCAATCTGTACGGCAAACTGCGAGCCGATGCCCCCCAGCATTCCATAGACGGCAAAGGAAGCCATTTCTCGAAAATCGACCTTGCGAATGGCTGCAAAGTCTGGCTTGGCCCAAAAAGAAGCATCCAAGGAACGGATGTAAAAAAACAGCCCTAGCAAGGCGAGGGCATAGACCAATAATATGCCATTTAGCACGTCCCGAAATCCCAAAACACCAAAAACCAATAACAAGAGCAGCAGGGGCTGCGCCAACTTAAAAAGATGGCGTTCCAGAATATTGGGAATGACAATTCGCTTGAGGACTGCCCCATACTGCGCAAACAACCGAATGTAGGTCAGAAAGCAAATCATCCAGGGCAAATAAGCAAAGTAGGGAGCATATTTCGATAAACTGTCCTTGCTTACATAGTGGTCGATCAACCAGGATTGGACAAAGGGGAAGATCAAGAAAAACAGCAGCACACCTCCTGTGGCAAGCACTAATATAAACACAAAAAAGCCACTGTGCTTCTTTTCTGGATTTTCAAAGTAGGGAAAATAGCGCACCAACAAATTGCTGGTTCCCAATAAAACGAAAGGAAAGACAATGCCCGATATGGACAAAAGGATTTGGATGAAGCCATACTCCTCGGCTGCCTGTGGGTAGACAAAAATAGAAGCCAGACTGCCGACAACTACCATCAGATAGTTAACGATCGAATGCTTGAAACTCTGCCTGGCAATAACCCCCATAGGTCGCTTCTTTCAGAATTCTGCGTACACCTCCGAAGCTCCGGCCCGGATGCCTTACTTCTTCTTTTTCTTCTTACTGCTACCGGTCTTTTTCACCTTACTGACTGTCGGACTCTTGGTTTTCTTGACGACTTTAGGAGCCGTTTCCACAACCTCCTCTGGCTTAAATTCGCTAAATTCCTTGTAAATAAATGCAATCAGGCCCAGAATGATGAGCAAGGAAGCAATCAAGGAAATGTTCTCGCCGATATAGAAAGAGCTGGGCTCGAATTTAAATTCAATCACGTGTTGCCCAGCAGGGACCTTCATGGCACGCAGCACATAATTGGCGCGGATGTGGTCGACCGGCTGTTGATTGATGTATGCCTGCCAGCCTTTGTCTGGTCCATACCAAACTTCGGAGAACACGGCCAGTTGTTCGCTGCTGGCATTGCTCGCATAGGTCAGATGATCGGGTTCGTAGGAAGTCAGCTGGATGGTTCCACCTTTTTGTGGCTGAAAACCGGCGATGTAGTCGTTGAAGTCCTGATGGATCGCCGCCTCTTCTCCCGGGTCAATATTGTCCAAGGCATCGATCTCTGCATTGGCATCTTGCACCATCTTTATGTTGCTGACAAACCAAGCATTACCGAGCGCCTCTGAATTGCGCTGCGCCTGACTCTGAGGGGTAATGACGTATTTTGTGTTGAGCATGTTGACCACCTTCGGATTGCCCTTGATCAGGTGGCGTTGGACGATGTCCTCATAGCGCTGCAATTTTGCCGGATGATAGCCACCGATGGTCTTGTGGAAATAGGACGTTCTGGCAGATTGATAAGTTGACACACTCAAATCCAATACCCGATAATTGGGATCGGTATCTTTCAGTATCTCGCTGTCTACCGGGCGAGGTTGGAAGTTGTCCTCATATTGGCGAGTAGACACAAAGCTCTCCTCGTTCAAATAGCGCTTGCCAACAGACCAGCAATCAAAAAGTACAATGGCGCCCAGACCGATCAAAAAGACCATCTCCTTAATCTTTTTATTGGCCAAAGCCCATACAAGACCAGCCGTCAACGCAATAAGCAAGAAAGAGCGGAATGCGTCAGTCCGCATAAGGGACAATCGATCGGCATGTACATTTTTCACAAATTCTTGCAGCATTGCTTGATCCGCCTGTCCACCCAATATTCGAGAAACAGAGCCCATATCTCTAGCCGTCGCCGGATCAAACATAGACGGCCCTAGCAAAGCAAAGAACAAGCACAAACCACCACTTACGCCTCCTCCAATCAGCACACCACGCATAATCTCGTCTTTAGACAATTCGCCACTCAGCACCTTTGACAGCCCCAAAAAGGCCAATAGCGGCACTAGGAAAGAGGTGACAGTCAACACCGAGTTGGGAGTCCGAAATTTATTGAGCAATGGCAAGTAATCAAACAGTGGATGATTGATGAATGCTATGTTTTTACCCATGGATAAAACAAAGGTCAGAACAACCCCGGATAGCAACCACCACTTGATCGGCCCTTTTACCCAAATAAGGCTTGCCATAAACAGGAATATAATGGCTGCACCAAAGTAACTAGGCCCACTCGTAAATGGCAGACTTCCCCAATACAGCGGCGCCTGTACACGCCCGTCCAATCGCGCGCCCAAACGTTGCAATCCTTTATAAAAAGCAGAGCTTTCTCCCACATATTCACCAGTACCGCCACCAGCGACCCCAGGAATCAAAGAGGCTGCGCAATCCAACCAACCATTACTCCACATCATGGCATAGTCCCAGTCCAAACCAGAAACTTCCGAACTACTACTCGGCTTGGCATCCCCTTCCAGTTTTAAGATGGG
>JBCCSZ010000270.1:0-10746 GCA_039199225.1 Bacteroidota bacterium | reverse complement strand
TTGTTCCAAATCTACATGGCACTGAAAGAGGATGCTTCTTTCCAACTCAAACCATTGACGACCTCCTTCCGGGATTCTGTCATCGAGGAGCGCACTGAAAAGTTGATGCCACAAAGTAGTGAATTCTGGAAAACAGCTTTAGCAGATTACAAACGATTGGATGTTTTTTCTGCCGAGCCGACTGCCGTTCTTTTGCGCAAGCGATACGACGGAACTTTCTTGCAGCGACTGCGCGACAAGAGTAAAACAGATGGACTGAGTTTGCAAACGGTCTTTTTTGGTGCCTATGCTTTTGCCTTGAAGATGCTGAGCTACGAAGAAGACATTGTCTTGGGTCTTGTATCCAACAACCGTCCGATGGTGGAGGATGCCGACAAAGTATTGGGTTGCTTTTTGAATACCTTGCCGGTGCGAATCAAGTTTCAGGAAATGCGCGACATTAGTTGGATAGCGTATCTGAAAAAATTGGATCGACAACTCAAACAGTTGATGTCGCAAAGTCGATTGACCTTGATGGAAATTGCCAAAGTGGCTTCCGACGAACCCAGTCAAAGCAATCCATTCTTCGATGCGATTTTTAATTTCTTGGATTTTCATATTTACAACGACATTGCCTCATCCGAACAATCGGATGCCTCAGAGCAAGAGGAGGAGGAATTGAATTTGGATTCCTATGCCGTATCCAATACGCTGCTTGATCTGGATGTCAGTCTGACAGGACAATCATTGAACTTTGATTATCGATTGGGGCGCTCCTTGAAGTCGGGTATCTCACTGGAACAATTTCATGCTTACCTGGAAAAGGTGTTGATGTGCTATCTGGATCAAGCGTCTGAGAAAATGCGTTCGGGCAATGTACTGTCTGAAAGAGAGCAACAATTCTTATTGACATCTTACAGCCCTGCCGCCCCCACCGCTACCGACCGTCCAACCGTCGTCGAGCTTTTTGCCAAGCAGGTGGCTGAAAAGCCGGATCAAATCGCGCTGGTTTTTGAAGATAAACGATGGAGCTATCGTCAGTTGGATCAACAAGCCAACCAGTTAGCAGCCTATCTGCAGGAGCGCTGCCAACCAGCGGCAGACGATTGCATTGGTTTGCTTTTGCCACGCAACGAATGGTTGATCACCGCCATGCTGGCCGTCCTAAAAGCAGGTGCCGCCTATGTTCCCATCGATCCGGATTATCCGGAAGTTCGTAAGAACTATATACTGGAAGATGCCAGTTGCAAACTCATTTTGGACGAAACGGAACTTGCGAATTTCCAGCAGGTGGCAGATCACTACCCCCACACAGCGCCTGCTGTTACGCCGAAGGCAAGTGATTTGATGTACCTCATTTATACCTCCGGCTCCACCGGTCGACCCAAGGGGGTCATGCTGGAACACGCCAGCGTAGCGGCTTTTCTGAATGGCTTGGATGCGCAGTTGGGATACGAAGAGGCACAAATCATTGCTGCGACGACCAATGTGACTTTCGACATTTCGGTACTGGAAATCTTTGGGACCCTCTGCAGCGGTCGCCAGTTGGTTTTGTTTGGAGAAGGCCAAATTGATCCCGAGGCGTTCGTTCAAAAATTGCAAGAAGAAAAGGTCGAATTGCTACAGTTGACACCTTCTCGCTTGATGCAATTTACAGACATCCTATTCCAAAAAATGTTGCCTTCCCTCAAGCACCTTCTGGTCGGTGGGGAAGTCTTCCCGGAAAAGATATACGAACGTAGAGCCGAGCTGTCGGACATCCGAATCGTCAATGTCTATGGTCCGACAGAGACAACCATTTGGAGTGCTGCCTTGCACATTCACCAAAGCACACAGCTGTCCATTGGCCAGCCGCTCGACAACGAACAAATCTACATCCTCAATCCGTCTGGCGATTTGCAAACGATTGGTGTCGTAGGGGAAATATGCATTGGAGGCGCTGGTTTGGCTCGCGGATATTGGAAACGTCCTGAATTGACCAAGGAGCGTTTCATCCAGCATCCTTTCATACCAGGAGAGCGCCTCTACAAAACCGGCGACTTGGGTCGCTGGTGCGAAGATGGCAACATCGAATACCTGGGTCGTTTTGACGAGCAAGTGAAAATCAGAGGACATCGCATTGAGTTGGGTGAAATTGAAACGGCCATGGCTGGCTACGCTGCATCTTGGCAACAAATCGTTGTGCTGGCCAAGGAGCGCAATGGGGAGCAGGTGTTGGCCGCCTATTTTGTGGCAGGGGAGACGGTGGATAAATTGGCTCTGCGAACCTATCTGCAAGGGCAATTACCCGCCTACATGATTCCGGCTTATTTCATCGAGCTGAAAGAGATGCTGCTAACGGCCAGTGGTACGGTGAATAAGAAAGCGCTGCCAGGTATTTCCGAAGAGGATGTTATTCGCAAAGAATTTGTGGAGGCATCCAACGAAACGGAGCTTGCCTTGATGAAATATTGGCAAGAGGTGCTGGACATTCGCCGAATCAGTGTAACCGATAATTTCTTTGAAGTGGGTGGCAACTCGATCCTGGTGGTCCGGCTGTTCCACAAGCTCAAAGCTGAGCTCTGTGATTCGCTCAAAATTACGGACCTGTTCAACCAAACGACGATCCGCCAGCAGGCTGCTCTGATCAAAACGCAGGAAGAACCTGCTTTGATGGAGATCAACGAAATTGATTTTTAAAAGCTGCTCTCCGCAGTTTCATTCTTGACAAACCCTCAACCATTATGAAAATAAAGGATATAGCCATTATCGCTTATTCAGGGATTTTCCCAGGGGCAGATTCGGTTGAAGCTTTTGCCCAAAATCTGAAAACGGGAAAGACCACCATTGATCTTTTATCGGAAAAGCGCTTATTGGAAACGACCATTCCAAGGGATGCTTCCTATTCCAAATCTGGTTATTTGGAGGAGATCACTTTTTTTGATCACCGCTTTTTTAATATTTCACTGGGTGAAGCGGAAGAGATTACGCCCCATCAAAGGTTGTTGTTGCAGGAGGCGTACAAGACGTTTGAAAAAGCCCACTACCGACCTTCGGATCTCAAAGGTTCTAATACCTCGGTCTATGTCGGAGATGCACCAACGGACTATTTCAACTTGGCACGCAAAGCTTCCCCTTCCTTGATCGCTGGGAATATGAAGTCGATCAATGCCAGTCGGATTTCGCGCTTTTTCGATTTGCGTGGTGCGGCGATGAGTGTGGATACCACCTGCTCGTCGACCTTGACGGCTCTGAGCTTGGCTTGTAAGGATTTGACTTTGGAGCAAACCGACCTGGCCTTGGTTTGTGGTGTCAACATTTTTGTCTTTCCGCCACTGCTCAACGATGAAGTGTCGATGGGCATTGAATCCTTGAGTCAGCAATGTAGTCCTTTCTCTACCCAAGCGGACGGGACACTTCCCGGTGAGGTGGTGGCTTGTGTATTGCTCAAGGACCTTGACAAGGCGCTTGCAGATGGGGACAACATCCATGGGGTTATCAAGGGGTTTGGACTGAATCAGGATGGCGCCCTGTCTTCCAGCATTACGGCGCCCAGCAGTGAGTCTCAGCAGTTGGCCATTCAAAAAGCTTTGCGCCATGCAGACGTCGATCCGCGCGAGGTTGCTTTTGTGGAAGCACATGGCACGGGTACTAAGTTGGGTGACCCAATAGAAATTGAAGGTTTGTCTGAATCTTATGGTGTACATCTCAAGGAAGAGGAGCGCCTGTATCTTTCAGCGGTAAAGTCCAATGTTGGGCATACCGATAGTGCGGCTGGGTTGGTCGGTGTCATCAAAGTCCTGTTGTCTTTTAAGGAAAACATACTTTTCCCATCGGTGAATGCCTTGCCGTATAATGAACTGATTGATTTTGAGGCGGCCCGGGTAAAGGTATTGACCGAGCCCATGTCTTGGGAGGAGGTTGGACGTTCGGAGCGAAAAATTGCAGGTGTCAGCTCCTTTGGTTTGATGGGAACCAATGTCCACATTATTTTAGAAGATCATCCTTCGGATAGAGCGGAAGAGGAAAGGGTAGAGAATAATTCTAGTCAGCATTTTTTCTGCTTTAGTGCAAAGTCAATGAGCAGCTTGACCAACTACGTAAGGTCGTTTGCAAGCTTTGCCAAACAAACCGATGCCTCCCTTTCCATGCTTTCGAATAGTTTGAATACTTCCCGCGATTGGTATGATTTGCGTTATCTGGTATCCGCTACTTCAAAAGCAGAGCTGTTGGAAAAGCTTAATGGATTTGATCCTGGGAAAGTACAGCAAACCACCAGCGACGAGCGAATCATTTTGCTTTTCGACGATGCCAAACTGATGGAAGAGCAGGAAATAGCACTATTGAAAAAGCAAGTGCCGGCATTGAATATTCGCAAGCTGCAAAACCAATCTGCTGCTGGTCGCTCGCTGCTCTTACAGTATGCTTTCTATGAGCGGCTCGTTGCCTCTGGAGTGACTGTTCCGGATATGATCGGCCAAGGGATAGGTAAATTGCTCATCAAGGTATTGAAAGATGAAATGACCTTGGAGCAAGCCCTGGAAAAAGCTTCCGAAGCGCCGGTGACCAAAAGATCAAAGGTGGTTTTTCGAGAGAAAGCCTTGAAGCTTATCAAAAACAGTCGAGAGAAAATCCGCTTTGTCAGCATGGGCTATAAGGATGTGTTGGCGGAGGTGTTTGAAGAACTGGCGGAGAATGGTCTTTGTCATTTCAATCACTTTGGCTACGATCCCAAAGGCGCCCTCCACGACTGTGTGGAATGTTTGGCAGAGATAGACTTTAAAGTAGATGTTCGTAAGCTGTATGAAGGTATGGAGCAGCCGCGCTGTGTTCTTCCGACCTACGTTTTTGACAAGACGCGTTGTTGGTTGCGCACCGTCGATGATCCCTTCCATCCAGCTACTCAATATCCAGAGGTGACTGCCTCGGCTGCCAGTGATTCGGGCGAGATACAATCCGATTTACCCTTGGTGGTGCAGATGCAAAAGCTATGGGAGGAGGTTCTAAAAATGGAAGTTGCCGAACAAGATGATTTCTTTGAAATCGGAGGGCATTCGCTCAACGGTCAAAGATTGGTCAATCGCCTGAACGAACTTTTTGAAGGAGATTTTGAGTTGGACGTTTTGTTTGACAATGGTACGCCTGCGGAGATGGCGGCCTTTTTGGAAGCTGAGCAAATTGGCCGTCGGGCTACTGTCGCTCCAGAAAAAACCAAGCTTTCAAAGGTTCAGCCGATTTCTCCAAAAGCCCATGCCGCTCATCCAAAGGTTTCACTTGCGCCCATTCAAGAGAGCTATCCGATTTCTGATGCGCAACGTCGGATGTGGATTCTCAGCCAATTTGATGAAGGTTCGCTGGCTTACAATATTCCCAACACGACCGAATTGAAAGGGGCATACGATCCGACGCTTTTCAAAAAAGCCATCCATGCTGTCATCGATCGGCACGAAATTCTTCGGACTGTTTTTGTAGAAGAAGCAAATGGAAGCGTTCGTCAAAAAATCCAGACGAGGGAGCAATTGGGCTTCCAAGTAGCGGTCATCGATCTTCGAGCAGCTGAAAATCCGTCACAACAATTGGAGGCTTATCTGCAGGAAGATTACTACAAAGCTTTTGATCTCGAAAAAGGTCCTTTGTTGCGAGCCTGTTTGTTCCAAATGGCCGATGACCACTACCAGTTTTATTACAACATGCACCACATCATCAGCGATGGTTGGTCGTTGGGTGTGTTGGCCAAAGATGTGCTGGCTTATTACGAAAGCTACCAGCGAGCTGTTCCGCCATCTTTACCCAAGCTGCCTTTCCAATACAAGGACTACGCTAGTTGGCAACAGAAGCAACTTTCTGGTGTGTTGGCAGAACAACACAAAGCTTATTGGCTGAATCAATTCTCGGGTGTATTGCCAGTTTTGGACCTACCTGGGCAGCAAGCACGGCCAAAAGTCAAGACCAATAATGGCCACACGCTGCGTACGTTTATCTCCCCGGAAACGACCCAACAGTTGAGGGACTTTAACCAGCGGCAGGGGGGAAGCCTTTTTATGACTTTGTTGGCGGCCTGGAATGTCTTGTTGTATCGCTACAGTGGGCAAGACGATCTCATTATCGCCTCTCCGATTGCCGGTAGAAATCTTTTGGAGTTGGAAAACCAAATTGGTTGCTACATCAATACACTGGCGTTCCGCAATCAAATACAACCAACGGATAGCTTTGTTGATTTTTATCAGCGGGTGAAGGCCACCGCGACGGCTGCTTATACGCATCAGGATTATCCTTTTGACCGCTTAGTGGAAGATTTGAACTTGCAAAGAGATACCAGTAGGAGTGCCTTGTTTGATGTCATGCTGGAATTACAGACGGCCACTGAAAAAGTGGATGCCACCCAGCTGAAACCAGAGGAAGTGGTGAAGATATACGATGCTGGAAAGACTTTTTCACGATTTGATTTGGAAATTGATTTGGTAGACATCGGTGCCTTTTTGACCTTCCACATCAACTACAATACCGACATCTACGAGCGAGCAACCATCGAAAAGATGATGCAACATTTCCGGCAAATACTTGCAGCTTTATTGGTGCAGCCGGAAAAGCAAGTCGCTGCTGTAAACTACTTATCTACAGAAGAGCAAAAGCTGCTGCTGCAAACCTTCAACGATACAAGAACCGCCTATCCATCCAATCAAAATGTGTTGGACCTGTTTGCAAAGCAAGTAGCAGAGCGACCCGATCAGATAGCTTTGGTATTTGGACAACAGCGTTTGACGTACCGGGAGTTGGAGGAACAGTCCAATCGATTGGCCTTGTATCTGAAGGTAGTCCATGAGGTGCAAACCGATACTTTGGTCGGTATTCATCTGAGTCGGAGTGAGTGGTTGATCGTCGCCATCCTGGGTGTGCTGAAAAGTGGTGCTGCCTACATTCCGATGGACATCGAATATCCGGAGGAGCGCATTGCCGCCATTCTGGAAGACAGCCAATGCCGTTTGATGATCGACGATCGATGGTTGTATCTTTACAGAGAGGCAGACTTTGATGTAAGAGCAGACTTGCCCGCGATTGCTCAGGAGGATTTGGCCTACGTGATTTATACTTCGGGCTCTACAGGGCGTCCCAAGGGTGTCCTGATTCAACACAGTGCGCTGGCTGATTATGCTCAAACGGCCCGCGATTACTTCCAAATGACAGCGGAAGACAGCATGCTGCAACAAGCCAGTATTTCCTTTGATACTTCCATCGAAGAAATCTTTCCCATACTCACTGCTGGCGGAACATTGATCGTTGTGGAGGACCGGCGCGACTTGGAAGGGCTTTTCGACTTGTGTGTAAAAGAGAAAGTCAGTCTGCTGAGTACCAACCCTTTTGCGGTTGCTTATCTGAACGACCACATCCACGAATACCAATTGTCCCTGCGCGTGTTGATCAGCGGAGGAGACAGCCTCAAGTTTGAATATGTCGATCGCTTGATGGGGCAGTTTGACTTGTACAACACCTACGGACCAACGGAAAGTACAGTCTGTGCGACCTACTACAAAATTGAATCAAGCCACCGCAATTTACCCATCGGACGTCCCATCGCCAATCGCGAAGTGTACATTCTCGATGCCGCTAATGGCTTGCTTCCCATTGGTATGGCTGGAGAGTTGTGCCTAGCAGGCGCCGGCTTGGCAAAGGGCTATTTGAACCGACCAGACTTGACGGCTGAAAAGTTTGTGGCACATCCTTTTAAAGCGGGAGAACGGCTGTATCGGACAGGTGATTTGGCGCGCTGGTTGCCAGACGGTAATATTGAATTTCTAGGACGTTCGGACGATCAGGTGAAAATTCGTGGATTTCGGATTGAGCTGGGTGAGATCGAATACCATTTATTGGCCCATCCCGACATTCAGCAAGCAGTGGTTTGCGCCTTGGGAGCGTCGGAAAATAAATACCTGGTAGCTTACTATACCTCTGATGTTTCTTTGGATGAGGAACTACTCAAAGAACATCTAGCGGAGATTCTGCCTACCTACATGCAACCGGCTCACTGTGTATTGCTAGACCACATTCCACTGAACGCAAATGGCAAAGCAGATAAAAAAGTCCTGCCGATTCCAGAACGTCGTGCTGGTGCGGATCATGTAGCTGCTGCCAATTCGACCGAAGAAAAGGTCGTCGATATCTGGGCGGAGATTTTGAAGGTTGACCGCGAAGTCATCAGCGTAACGAAGAGCTTCTTTGAATTGGGTGGGCATTCCCTTCGGGCAGTGACGCTGGTTTCCCGGATTGAAAAAGAGTTTGGCGTAAAGATCAAGCTGCAAAGTATTTTTAGCAAACCGACCGTTCGTGAATTGGCCAGAAGCATTCTGTTGTTGGGTGTTGTTCTGCAGGCCGAAGAGGAAACCTCCCACGTCGTAACAATTTAAATCAAATGGAAGAATTACTATCTACTTTGGCGAAATTGAACATCGCCGTCAAGTTGAGGGGCAGCAAATTGGATGTCTACGATCCGGATGGCAATTTGTCTGCAACCCTTTTATCTTCATTAAAAAAATACAAACAGGAAATCATCAATCTGTTGGCCAATCTCGACAATAGAGCGGCCTATACGAGTATACCTGCGGTAGACCAAAAGCCATTTTATGCTTTGTCATCTGCACAGAAACGCTTGTATTTTCTCCATACGCTTAACCCTTCGTCACTGGCCTACAACATGCCACAGATTCAGCATTTCGAAGGCATACCAGACAAAGTAAACTTGGAGAAGGCTTTTAATCTGTTGATCGACCGGCATGAAATCCTGCGGACGACTTTTCATTTGCAGGAGGACGAGCCTGTGCAAAAAGTTCATGCTCGACTTGATTTCTCGGTTTCTGAATATTCAACAGCGGATACTTCGACCGATCGGGTATTCCACGACTTTGTGCGGCCATTTGATTTGGAGCGAGGGCCGTTGTTGCGAGCTGCCATTGTCACATTGCCCGATGGTGCGCACTACTTGATGATTGATATGCACCACATCATCACAGATGGCTTGTCGTATAATATTATGCTGCACGACTTTGTGACTTTGTATAAAGGACAGTCATTGCCGCAACTGCGTTTGCAGTACCGGGATTTTGCAGAATGGCAGCAAGGCGAAGCGCAGCAAAAGGAGATGGCTCGACAAAAAGAATTCTGGCGTTCGGAATTTTCCGACCTGCCTCCGGTGCTGGATTTACCGCAGGACCATGAGCGTCCGCAGGTGAAGACCTACGCGGGTGATACATTTGAACGGCAATCGGATAAGGTCCTATATGTTCAATTGAAGTCCTTGGCCCGCCGTTCTGGCTCGACGGTGTACACAGTTTTACTGTCTGCCTTTCAAATAATGTTGAGTCGGCTGGGGCGGCAAAAAGACTTTGTCGTAGGAACACCTGTATCCGGTCGCCAGCATGCCGACTTAGAGTATATGATTGGCTTTTTTGTCAATACGATTCCCATTCGGATGTCATTGGATGGTGATTTGACGTACTTAGATTATTTAAAAAAGCTTCAACCAAAAGTTGTTGATTGCTTTGCCAATCAACTGTTTCAGTATGAAGAAATGGTGGATGAATTGAAGATTGTGCGCGATTCCAGCCGCAATCCTTTATTTGATGTATTGTTCACTTTTGAAAATTTTGCAGAGGGAGCAGCTAATGCGTCGGAGGGTAGTGGTCCTGAATTACAAACTGCAAAATTTGACTTGTCGCTACTGGCTGTTGAGTCTGGAGGATTGCTTCAATTACAGTTTGAGTTTTCGACTGATTTATTTGAGCAAAAGACAATCGAGCGATTTGCTGCTTATTACGAAAACATTCTCCGCAGCATCGTTGCCCATCCGAATGCAAAGCTTTCTTCCATTGAATTTTTACCAGATGCAGAAAGACAGCATTTACTGCACACACTCAATCCTTCACCAACTGCCTATCCAACGGACAAGACGTTGGTTGACTTGTTTGAAGCGCAGGTGGACAAGAATCCAAAGAATACAGCCATTGTGTTTGAAGGACGTTCCTGGACTTATGAAGCCCTGGACCGGGAGGCCAATCAACTGGCCCACTTCCTAATGACAACCTACGATCTTCAAAAAGAAGATTTGATCAGTATACAACTTGAAAGAAGCGATTGGTTGATCGTTTCCTTGTTGGCTGTGCTCAAAACAGCTTGTGCGTATGTGCCGATTGATTCGGCTTATCCTGCGGAGCGCATTCGACACATCCAGCAAGATAGTCGTTGCAAAGCAAGCATTGATTCGGCCTTTTTGGAAGTCTATCGAAATCAGACTAAGTTTGACAGCAGTCGTCCACTGATAGCGCGGAAGCCCTCTGATTTGGCGTACGTCATTTACACCTCCGGCTCTACAGGGCAGCCCAAGGGCGTGATGGTGGAGCATGGTGGATTGGTTAATCTATGCTATTGGCACCAGGATGTTTATGGACTGACTGCTGCAAGCCGCGGTACCTTATTTGCCGGGGTGGCCTTTGATGCTTCCGCCTGGGAAATTTATCCTTATCTGCTATGTGGCGCTTCGCTCTGGCCGATTGCCAACAGTGAATGGCGTTTGCAAGTGGATCAATTGATTCAGTTTTTTGTCGAGAACCAAATCAGCCACACCTTTTTACCACCACTGGTTTGCCAGGAATTGGCGGAAAGCGACAGTGCATTACCAGACTTGAAAATCCTAACGGGGGGTGATGTTTTATCTCTGTCCAAATCGCCAAAGCTGTCGATTTACAATAATTACGGACCGACAGAAAATACGGTCGTCACAACCCACTTCGATCTGAG
>JBCCSZ010000269.1:0-10748 GCA_039199225.1 Bacteroidota bacterium | reverse complement strand
GGCATCGTCTATATAGTTTTTCACACTGGTTTTAATCATAAAATGGTCAGATAAAAAACGATCGTGTTTACTCAAGTCTGAAGATCGCAAAACGTACTGACGGCTGTATTTAAATTCCTCCCTTCCTGCTGGCACGAATATTCTATCAAAGGGCGATTCACCATATTGTCGACTCCAATAGGTTGCCGCATCACTTTCGTTCAAGTCAATAAACCCATGATCCACAAAAATGTCTATGGCCTGTTCGTCATTGCGCAAAATATTGGTATCTCCCAACAAGATGAGGCTTGGGTCGATGGCATCTTTGACCTTTTCCAGGGCTTCGCATAAAGTCTCCGCCTCTTTGGCTCTCACCCTTCGCCCCTTGCTCGCTCCATCCGTATTTGATTTCATATGCAGCGGAACGATTGACAGCGTCCTCTTCTCTGCTTGCTTTTCCCACGCTCCAGTAGCAGAGCGCCGCCACACCCCAATTTCAGAGCTGAATTGGAGAACGTGTGGCCTGCGATCCCAAAGCCACAGGTTGCCATGTCTGAAACTTACATCCAAGGGTATTACATCACCAATGGTCAGCCTACTAGCATTCCACAGTACAGCACACAGCTGCGAATCGTCGTCGGCTCTACGGTTGGGCAAAATGATGTATTTCCATGGCGATTGGAGGTGTTCTTCGAGTAGAAAACAGACAATGTCCAAATCGGAATTTCTCAGGTCTGTCACTGCCCGACTGTCAATCAGCGGTTGGTCGTCAAATAAACGAACCTCCTCGTCTAAGGGCGTCAAGTAAATCTCCTGAAGGGCAATCAGGTCTACCCCTGCCATTTCGATGTGGTCTGTTAGGGCATAAGCACTTTGCTTATGATATCTTTTGTTACCAGAAAGATTTTCAATGTTCCAGCAGGCAATTTGTAGAAAGCTCATATCATCTTATTTTTAAGGGTTTAATGGTGGTGTGTACAAATGTAGTGATTGCTGCGGAAAATAAACAAAGCGACCCTGGTCAAGACCAAGGTCGCTATCGTATTTATGCTCTATTGGTAAATGATTTTTAGCTGCGGCTCTTTTTGGACAAAAATTTACAGTGCTAGGTCGTAGGTGCTTGGCAAGCTTATCGCATGCCACCTCCACCTCCACCTCCGCCTAGTGAACAGTCTAGCCGAACACTCTTTCTCAGCTCACTACATCGAGTGCCATCGCTAAGGGTTACATTAGCCTTTATCCAAACAATATTATTGCTTTGCTGTACGCTTCGAGGAAGGTATAGAGGCGCAGTGATGGTACCATTTCTGGGCGTACTAAAGTTGTATGTTTGAAACACCCTGTTGCTAATATGTCTGGCGGAGAAGGTAAAAGTCACACTGGTCACTCCGAGACCATTGTATATACCTATCAGAAAATCATCACAGCCATTCCGTCCAGCAGCGTACTGGATGGTCATGCGATTTGGACATCTGTTTTGTGAGCTTTGAGCAACACTGATTTGTTTGATAACACCGCACTGGCCACCATTTAAAAGAGCCGTAAGCCTTCCAGAGGAAAAGGAACTTGAAAAAGAAACGCGTACCCTTGTAGTTCCTTGCCCAGAGACGATGGTCATCCCAGGTTGAACTTCCCAGCGAACCGTCGGGTTGCGATCGGGAATATTTGCTGCCAGCGTATAGGTGTATACCGTACCTCTGTTGATTGTAAATGTACCTATGACGTCGTTGTCGCAGGTTACAGACCTCAGTGAGGCTGTTTCTACTGGATCGTCAATTTGTAAAACTTCATTGTCATACTCTTCTTTATTACAAGAAGCAAAAAATAAAGTGAGAAATAAACCAAAAACACACAAATTAAAAATGGACTTTTTCATTTTTTAATACTTTTTAGACTTGTGAAACTTATTTTAAATTAAAATATGCTCAGGGGCTTCATTCGTTAGAACTCGTCTTAATGTCCATTGGAGCCTTTGAATAAAAATCGGCCTTATCAGGCAGTAAGCAGTTAAAAGAGGAAAACACAAATAGTGGTTTGGGAAAATCACTAAATGATCTTAGGATAGCTGCTTAAAACCAATAATGCAGGTAGTTTTGGTTTAAATGTGATGGAACGTATGCTACTTGATGGCATAGCTTTGCCTTATTTGTCTTGATCGGAGTAAAAACAAATTCGCTTTGCTCCGGCAAATTACAAAGGGTGAGTACAACTCTTAAAAAACATCCTTGAGGAGGAAAAACGTATCAGTGTTTTACGACAATTTTTTCGATTCCTTTTAATTGACCATTTTCATCGAGTAAATTCAGGATGTAAGTGCCATTGGCATAACGACTGACATCCAGCTCTAGTGTATCGCGCTGCTGATCTGCCTGATACAGCAATTGTCCGGTTTGCGAATAAAGTCTGACATGAAAAAATTCATCGGCAGGTAGCTGGAGGTTCAAACGCGCTGTTGCCGGATTTGGAAAGACCTTAAAGTTGGCCATTTCTATGGCGGGCAAACGCGTCGATGTGGTCATGTTGCCAGAGGCATCGAACTTGTAAAGTATCTGTACGAGCGAGCGGTCTGTAGTACCGGGGGCAAAGGCATAGGTACCTGAGAGGAGGCAACCACCATCCGGCAAAGCTATCACATGATCGGCGAACGTCCTTTGCTCCAACTCCAAGTTTTTACTCCAAATGATGTTGAGGTTACTATCGGTTTTGGTCAAGCGCCACTGGTCGGCATTAAAAAGATCGTACCCTAGTAGGAAGATTTCTCCCTCGGCATTGAAGTCCATGGGGTTATAAGTTGCTAGGCGAAAATCTTGGGTGGCGACCTGACCAGGCGTTTCATTGAACAAGCCATGAATGGGCTTTCTTCGAATCAAATTAAAGTCTGTATCTCTGATCTCTATTTCATGGTATAGGGTGTCCAATCGGTTGACATTATTGATCGTATTGGCAAAAGCAATATTGCCAAAGTACTCCAAAAAATAAGGGCGGGTATTGGTGGAATTAATGAACTGCCAATCTCCGTAATCATATGCACGCGTATTGACCCAGTCGTACGTCTTGATGGGTTCAAGTGTTTGAAGGTCCAACTCCCAAAATCTAAATGTAGCTGCGCCAAAAAGTCGGCCACCAATCAAGTCGAAGCCATAATAAGTAAATGGATTGTCCCCGTTGTTGATGTGTAGCACCTGGCCCGATGTATCCATCACCAAGTCCAGCCATTCTCTACTTAAGGTGTTGACGTTAAAAAGTTCATACCGCATAAAGATGCGATCCGACGCCCTGGCCACCCCGGTCGAATAGGAACCAGGCAACAAACTGGGATCGGTAAATCCACCAATGGTGTCTATTATTTTGTATCGTATGAGGTTCAGGTTTTCGTCCATTTGAAAATAGGCAGCTTTCGGACGAAAGGGATAAGTCTCTGTAGAATCTGCCACAAGATCATTGGCATATCCAATCATCCAAATGGTACTATCCGCCGGATCAACCTCCATCTCATCCAGAAAGCGAACCCCTCCAAACGTACCTTGTGCCAGAGAATCTACCACCTTTCCTGACAGGTCGAGTTTGTAAATAAAGGTGTTGTTGCTCAAGTCTTGCTGGGAAATAAAAACATGATCATTCAGCACAGCAATATGTGGTGCCAACTGATGTACCCCTTTATCGGATCGTTCGGACCAAGGAAGAAGGTCTTGAGCAAAAAGGTTGAGGGAGATGAAAAGGAAAAAGGCGGAGTAGATAATTTTCATATTCAGAAAAATTTTAGAATGAGCAGGTGGAGAGACCTGCTCATTCTGACTTTGTAGCTGGTTTATATTCTCAGGTGGTAACCAATTTAGATGTTGTTTTACTTAGAGTTGAGCAGCTACCAATTCTCTTGAAAATACAGCAGGGAAATGAATTCTTCTGAATCTTCTCCCGTAGTAGATCGTTGCCAGATGCGCATTGTAGGTAACAACTGGAGTGGAACCATTAAAGAGGCGAACTCTGTCAGACAAAAGCGTCTCACCAATCAACTGGTGTCTTCTAGTGAAAAAGTTCAAGTTACGAATATCTGAGAGAATTTGACCATTGGCAACCGCAAATTGGTCTGTAACGTATCTAAATGTTTTGGAAAAGTTGAAGCATATTTCATCGATTGAGTTATCCTGATGCCAAGTAAACTCTCCACGGTTGGGGAACAAAGGAGCATTGGTCTCACCTGTTGGGAAATCACGGTTGGTGTAAATCAAGTCAACAGGGACAGGGAAACCTGGAGTACCTCCACTTGGGTTGACGTTGGCCGATCTGATGTTGAAAAATCCACAGGCCGATGGATTGGGGAAAGTAGGGTTACCAACGAAACAACCACCTGCCAAAAAGTTAAATTCTGTTGCAATCAATACTTCTGCTGGGTTGGTACAAGGAGGGTTGAAAAGCAACTCTTCTCCACCCCAAACAATACCATGATGGCGTCGTACAATCTCTTCTACCATCACCACTGATCCGATGTTGCAGATGGTGTAGACGCGTCCTTTGCCACCACCCAAATCTCTGACATCTGTAATGTCGACAAAGCGGAATCCAGGATTGGGACCATCCATGGAAGCCTGGTGCCTCGTCAAGTTTGTCTTGATGCTCTCGTACATTTCAGCCACCTCGCGTCCGCTCAGTTCGCCGGTAGTAGGAACGTCCATTGAATCGACGAAAAATTGTTCGTCCTCATACACATAACCACTGGCCAACTTGAGGTTGAGAATAGACTCCATCCCCATCAGGGCATCATCTATAGAAATCCGAGAGCTGGTTTCTCTACCTGATCTCCAACCGTTTAATTGCTGGTCAAATAATTCTGCTTCGCGGACCATTTCTATGACGTCTGCATCGTTTGTCTCTTGTTCTTGCAATGTTTCAACATCTCTTCTGAGTTCGGACACTGCAGACTCAGCGCTTATTCCATCGTCTTTTGGGGACATGGATGCCTCTTTGTCGCATGCACTAAATGTAAGTAAGAATACTGCGAGTAATAGTGTTGTTGCTTTACCGTAATAGCTTTGTAGGTTTACGTTGCCGTAAACGTGTTTCAGGAAATTCATGATTTAATTGATTTTAAATAGGTGTTAAATGGTGTTTTACACTTGAGGAATTGATGGGCCCAAAACTTTTCTATCGTTGTGAATTACATTTTTAAGAACACCGCCTTTTTGATATTGTTTGATCTGTATTTTTGGAAATCAAAATAAAATTTCCCTCCATGCAGACACAGCCACAGTTCATTCTAATTCCAAAGCACTATTGAACACCTGTAAGTACATAAAAATATTTTATACCAACCATAAACGCGTCCTATACCCCAAATAAGCCAAAAGAAAATATATACTCCAAAAAAACTATATACATTACTTACATTCTTATAATATTACCGACGTCAATATAAAATTTGGTATAAGCGACCATTAGACTAAGGTAAGGTAGAGGCCACATTGAAAAAATCAAAACATTTATGCATTTTATTTATTGTCGCAAATAATTTTATTAAAACTTTTTTTGAAAAAAATAAAATAAGGCCGTTTTCAATTAAAATATTGCTAATAATGACTGGTCCAAAAAATCATGTTCTCCCCTATTTTCGATAACGACGAATAAATTTTCAAACTAATTTTTCAAAAAAATTCAGCTAAAAATGAATTCAGTTGATAAATGAATAAAATAAAGTGCTTGAGCATTAAAAACAGCATTTGTACTTTTATTCAATCAGTAATAAAATAGTTACCACCTACTTTTCTCTCAACTTCTTAAATGGCCTACCTCTCACATCCGCGCGACTGCAGGTTGCAAGGGCTGATCTCTTTCTTTGCTTATAGATATAAGGAATATTGGATCAATGATAGCGTCTATCGTTGATGGGTATTGTTGTGTGGTTTCAATTCCACGCTGTGTCGTCTATTATTAAATCGTACTAGCTTGTCTATCATAAAGTCATACTAGCCCGTTTGTTTTGATTCCAACCTGGTACGATTAACAGTGCAGAAAGCCATTTTCGGTGATAATTGCATTCAAATGTTTCAATTCCAATCTGTGTCGTCTATCATTAAGTCGTACTACCCTGACTATCATAAAGTCGTACTAGTCTGCGCGTTTCAATATCAGTCATAAAGGGCAGTCCTTTCGATGAAAAAGCTGGTACTTTATAGCTGATAATCTTTTGGTATTTAAGCCTGCTATTTTGTTCATTTCTATATTTTGAATAGGTAGGCGACCGAGTTGTCGTTCTTTGTCATCTTGAAATATTAACCTCTTACTTCGGTTACAAAAACGGATTTGTACATGTTTTTGTATTGGAGCATCTTTGAGGTAGTAGATAACAGCTCCTAAGCTCAATGTCCTAACTTTACTTACTTTTCTAAACCATTGACACTTGGCTAAATAGCGATATACTCTTTTCAAGTCTATTAGCTCCTTTTCTTGTTCGACTTTATAGCTTCTATTGGAGTAAATCGCTTTTGGAAAAGCTTGTAATGGTGCCTTACCACCAAGTGTTCTATTGGGTAGTTTTTCATTCATTATCTGTCGACGGTGTTGACAGTTTTGCCATAACTGCTTCCATGATTGATAGCTTTGTCCAATCATGACCTGTTTATCCATTGTTTGATGGGATCGCTCAATGATTGCATTTTGTTGAGGAGGAGCCTTTGTTAAAAAACAAAGCTCTACTCCTAAGCTGAGCAGCCACATATGCAGTTGCTGTGGAAATGGAGATCGAGACGTATTTTCATAAAATACACTCTCTTTATCTACCCTGATGCTACGTGGAAGCCCCCATTGCTCAAAAGCGAGCCTTAAAGACCAGTAGTAATGCTTTGCCTTTGGCTTGCTATTTCTACTTTTGACAGGGACAGGGAATGCCATGCAGTGAACTCGTGAATAAACGTCTTTAATATTGATCATTGACTGATAGCCAATCCCTTCAACCAAGTTAGCCCCTTGCGCATCTAATTCCCATAATTGATGAGGGCGAGTAATTTTCGGGGCAGGCTTCTTTTGAGGTAATACCCTTTGTGGCGCTTTGCTCTTTACTAAACCTTTCTGTTTTAAGTATCGATCAATAGAAGCAATACTTGGAAGTTCATTCAGGGCATACTTGTAGTAAACTGCCAATTCTATTCGGATGCTTTGAGCTCCCCATGCCGGATAATTTTCACGTAGTAATCGAATTCGATTAATCAACTCTAAGGGGTAAGAGCTTAAAGCACCTGTATTTGGACGGCCCATAGCTGAGTAAACGGCCCCCCTTTTTGTAGGCGCTGGCGCCACTTACGAACAGTCCATATAGAAATCCCCATTATTTGAGCAATTTGTTTGCTTGTCTTTCCTTGTTTTACTTGATCTTCAATGAACTTTTTTTGTACCAAATTGAGTGGACGGGACATAGAAATTTCTTAACAAGATAGTACGACTTTATGATAGTCACCCCTAGTACGATTTAATGATAGACGACATCTGGTACGATTAACAGCCGTTCAAGGCTTACACAAATATAACTGATTGTCAAAAACATACAAATTAAAAACCATACAATTTGAGTAGCCATTTATCGTCGACCTACAATCCAGTGATTTTCTACTGTGAGCGACGACACGCTAAGTCACTCACTATCAATTTACTATAAATATGTGGTAGAATATTTGACTTTTTCGGCTCTAAAATACTTACATCGACGACAAAGAATCAAACCAATGAAGGATCGGCAGCATCTCATACTGCAATTAAAACAAATGCCACCCCGTCATACGAGGCAGCATTTGAAGCAGTTTGTACCAACCCTCAAATTGTACATCCTTGATAAGCCAATCAGTTGTCGACAAAGTCGATGGGAACTTTCTGGGGCTGAGCGAGACAAGGACGAGTAAGTCGCATCACAGGCGGAATGATTTATTTGCAAGGGATCGTGCCAAGAATAAAATCGCTGGCAATATTGATATCTGTAGCATTTAGTTCCAGAGTACCGTTGCTGTCAAATAAAAAAGATATGTAGCCAAAGAATCTTGGGGCATCGAATGGAAGGGTCGACGTATCCACCGTATTTGAGCAACCTACTTCACGACAGATGTACTGCTGAGCAAGAACAATATCTGAGATGTTTAGCCTACCATCCTGATTCCAGTCACCGAATCCTATCCAGGTGTTGCAATCGACCAGCACCCTTTGCTGGGTAGCTCTGGCTTGCTCAACGTCTGTCTCGGAGAAAGGCTCTAGGCCATTTTCGATCATCGCTTTATTGACTTCATCCAGAGTAGCATGTTCAATCGTATACTCCCTTTCGGTATTGCTGAGTTGTGCTGTTAAGTCGTAAAGACTTTCTTCCGTAATCTCTGTAGATGCTTCCTGTACATTAACCGACTCCTTGCTGCAAGCAGCAAAAAGTGTACTGAATAAAATTAAACTACCCATTAAGAATTTCATGCTTGATTTCATGGCAATAAAAGTTTTAGATTTTAATTAAATAATAGCGACCGCATTTACGACCATCCATCCTTGGGCTAAGACAAGGCAGTTGTAAGACCATTCACCAAGGGATGAAAGCCGACAAGCAGTCCAAAAATTTCAAATCATTCGATCAAGCTAAAAGACCATCCAAGTATTTGGATGAGTGGAAAATATTTAGCTGCCTGTATCACCCATGTCGACAAGTAATTATTTCATCCATCATTTAAACTTGCGAAATAGAGAAAAAACGCAGCATTGGAACAAGACGAATAGCCGATGGTGAGGCATTCATCTATCCGGCATAAAACAAACTAATCCTATATACGGAATTACTGAATCCAGTCTTTTTCGGGGAGAAAAGTTTACGATCGCGATGTACTATTACTGTAAGCACCAATTGTACAGATTGTCATCATTGAAAAGGATAAAAATTGGTATGTGCGCCAGTTTTATTTCAAAATGTATAAAAAGCGACTTTTGAGAACAGTTGGCACGTATGATCCATTGAGTAGATGTTTCATCAAAGCAGGCCGTAAGTCCAACGCAAATGCCACCCCGTCAGACGAGGCGACATTTGGAACATTAATCCTTACCTATTTAATTGAAAGTTGTACAATTCATTGACCATAACACAGCCTATTAAGGTAGCTAATATTATTCTCCATAAGCTAAGTATCATATCAACGAATCGGTAGCACCGCAATTGGTATTGTCTAATTGCAGGCAATCTCCCCCAAAATAAAATCACGGGCAACGTTGACATCTACCGAGTTTAATTCGAGGATTCCAGTACTGTTAAACAAAAAGGACAGGTAACCAAAAAATCTTGGAGAGCCAAACGGAGAGCTTGATGTATCCACCGTATTATCACATCCTACCTCGTCACAAATGAACTGCTGTGCTGCTATAATATCAGTGGCATCTAGTCTTCCGTCCTGGTTCCAATCACCATAACCAATGAAAAGACTACAGTCAGACATAGCTCTGAGTTGAGCCGATTGCTGGACGTCTGATTCGGAAAAAGGCTCCAGGCCATTTTCGACCATCAACTTGTTGATTTCCTCAAGTGTAGCATGCTCAACAGTGTACTCCGTATCCGTATTTCTATACTGCTCAATCAGTTCGTAAAAGTTGTCTTTCGTAATTTCTGTAGGTTTCTCCTGTACTTCTACAGACTCCTTGTTGCAAGCGGTAAAAAACGCGCTGAATAAGATCAAACTACCAATTAAGAATTTCATGCTTGATTTCATGACAATAAAAATTTTAGATTGATAAATATAATAGTGACTCCGTACAGGACCATCTGTCGTCGGATCAGGACAGGACACAAAAGGCACATCCCAGGCATGGCAATTGCATGAGTAAGGAGCATCGCAAACCAGCTCAACTCCATACCAGATAGGGTTTTCCTGCTCAGCGGATACGGCAATGTTACAAGCCAGTCACCGAACGATGAAAGCCTAACGCAGTCAAGAAAATTTTATAGTTATTCGATCAAGCTAAAAATCCATCCAAGTATTTGGACGGCTGAAAATGTTTGTACAATGACTTTTCCTAAAATGATAAATAAGTTTCTCTGCTTATTATTTGGACTGGTAAAATGAATAATACTGACAATGCTGAAGCATCAATGAGTTTTTTTGCATAAGGCATGTATGAATGATTTTCATTCGAATCAATAGCTCAACTAATTTTATGAACTACATCATAAAAATGAATACATTACATGAATTATTTAAAGAAAAAATTAGTGGCTTTTTCTTGTAAATGCTTAGATAAAACTGCCTGCATAGCAACTTCATTTAACTAAAAAAGACTGAGTAATTAAATACCTGAAAGGCACGAAAACTTTTTTAGCTGGATTTTCCAAGAAGTTATTATGTCAATTTTCCAGACTTATTATCTAGCCTGCACCCATTTGATTTTTCTTTTTCACATTTTTTAGAGGTAAGGAATGTATGCGCGATACAAATACAATATAAGCCAATAATTGAAGGGAAGTTAATTTTAAAATGCAATTTATTGGCATTTACGCAATTTTTATTTCACTCTGTAAAAAGAGCGACTTTTTGAACGGGACATGCAGATAATAAATCAATAAATGGATCACTCTACCTCTCAACTGAAAAAACCAAAGTCGCAGATGGAGCCATAGCATTGAATAATTCAGATGAAAGTATGATCCAGAATTTCCTACATGAAAAGAGATTTCGTCTAAGTAGTTACCTCTTTTAAACAGCTCATAACAAAACAATTTCTAGCAATCTGTAAAACCTCAATATCTGCTCCATTGACATATCACCCCG